>NZ_JADPCH010000026.1 GCF_015670745.1 Collinsella aerofaciens
CCATGAATGCGGCGTGGCCGCCACGGTTGGATTAGACACTCACCATTGTCGGCCTAATCCGCGGTCTTTCATGCAGCGGGGGCTCTCAATGTTTTTATGTCCTGCTCATATCGTCTCTGCCGGCAGTTGGGGACATTCCTTGTGCCAGCGTTGCATCGAGTGCTTGGGAAACCGCGACCCGGTTTTTGGCCGAATAGTGGGTCGCATTTTCCGGATGGGGTGGGTTGCGGAAAGTGCGACCCGGAATATTGCTCTGAAACGGGATGCGGTTTCCCTGATGTGCCTCAAACGGAAAGCGCATCCCATTCCGGAGCTCCAAAACGGGATGCGCTTTCTGCGCGGAAGAATTGTCGCAGCTGCGTTAAGCAGTGTCGCTCGTTACTCGCCCAGCACCAGCGCCGCGAGCTCTGCCTGGGTGTCCACCACGTAGTCGGCGCCGGCGGCTTCCAGCTCTGCGCGGCCGCGGAAGCCCCAGCTGACGCCCGCACTCTTAAGGCCGGCGTTGTGGCCGGTCAGGATATCGACATTGGAATCGCCTACGTAGAGCGTGGTCGCCGGGTCGGCGCCTAGCTCTTCCATCACATGCAGCGTGACGGGTGCTTCGGGCTTGGGCGGAAACGCATCGACACGGCCCTGCACCAGCGCAAAGCGCTCGGAACCAAAATACTTTTCGATAAGCGGAGCCGCCGAGACGTGGTCCTTGTTAGTGAGCACGGCAAGCTGAACGCCCGCGGCGCGCAAGCGGTCGAGCATCTCGATCGTGCCGGCATAGGGAGCGGTGTGGTCTTCCTTGTGCTCGCCGTAGTAAGCCCTAAACTCGGCAAGCGTCTGCTCAAACATGCGGCCGTCGCCTGCGTACTCGGCGGGCATAAAGCGCTCAACCAGCTTGAGCATGCCGTTTCCCACCTTGTAGCGGTACTCGTCAACGGCAAACGTGGGCCAGCCGTGCGCCTCGCAGGTATGGTTGCCGGCGGCCGCCAGGTCCTCGAGCGTGTTGAGAATGGTGCCGTCCAGGTCAAAGATCACATGGGAAAAAGCTGCTGCCATGGGTGCTCCTGCCGCTTGAGTTGTAAAACGCACCCCATGATACTGGGCATGCGTGCCGGGCATGTTTGGAATCTGAATATCTTTAATAGCCCTGAGCCTTTGTCGTTAGCAAATCCTTGGCAGCTGCTCTCCCACGAGCATGTCGAGGATGCGGGTCGAGCCCCAGCCGGTGCGTACGCGCACGACGGGCCGAGCGTCCGATCCAAACGGCAGCACGCGGCCGATAATCGCGGCGTTTTCGCCGTAGCGCGCGGCACGCATGGCCGCCAGCGCGGCATCGGCCTGCTCAGCAGGCACCACGGCGACCATCTTGCCCTCGTTTGCTACCTGCAGCACATCGTAGCCGAGCATCTCACATGCCGCCTGCACATCGGGGCGCACGGGCACGGCATCCTCGTCGATCTCCATAGCAACGCCGCTGGCCTGGGCAAACTCGTTGAGCGTGGATGCTAGGCCGCCGCGTGTGGGGTCGCGGAAGCAGCGGGTGTCGGGGGCGGCGGCGAGCACGTCGGCAATCAGATGATTGAGCGGCGCAGCGTCGCTTTCGATGTCGCTCGAAAACGCCAAGCCCTCGCGTTGGCTCATGATGGCGATGCCGTGGTCGCCTAGCGTACCCGACACCAGGATGGCGTCGCCGGGCCGGCAGTTGGCACCGCTGAGCGTCACGCCTGCGGGAACCTCGCCCACGCCGGCGGTATTGATGTAGACGCCGTCGGCACCGCCGCGCTCGACCACCTTAGTGTCGCCGGTGATTATGGACACGCCCGCCTCGTGCGCCGTTTCGGCCATGGTCTGCACAATTTGGCGCAGCTTGTCCATGGGATAGCCCTCTTCGAGGATAAAGCCGCACGACAGATAGCGCACATTGGCACCCGAGGTCGCGACGTCGTTGACGGTTCCGCATACGGCGAGGCGGCCGATATTGCCGCCGGGGAAGAACTGCGGCGTTACCACAAAGCTGTCGGTCGACATGGCGATTCGCCCGCTTGCGGGCAACGCGGCGACACCGGCATCGTTGCCCGCAAGCAGCTCGGGCGACCCAAAGGCATCCAGAAAGACCTCATCGATAATGCGCTTCATCATCTGGCCGCCGGAGCCGTGGCCCAGCAGGACAGTGCTATCGGTGGCAGTACGGGACATATCGAAAACTCCAATCGTGGGTGGAATTATATGGGTGAGGCGCAGCGTCGACCGGTCCGCCATTCGTTAGAACGGCGGAACCTAATAGTCGCGGTAGCGGTAGTACGCCGCGCAGCTACCTTCGGAGCTCACCATGCAGGGGCCGACGGGGTGTTCGGGCGTACATGCGTGGCCGAACAGCGGGCAGTCGCTTGGCGTGATGGCACCGCGCAGCACGTCGCCGCAGCGGCATCCGCGTGGCTCAACCGTCGGTTCAATGGGCACGTCAAAGCGGGCGCCGGCATCAAAGCGCGCGAATTCGGGTTGGATGGAAAGACCCGAATTGGCAATCGGTCCCAGCCCGCGCCACGTGGCGTTGCACGGCTCAAATACCTGCTCGACCAGCTGGCGTGCTACGGGATTGCCGTCTGCATTGACGCCGCGGCGGTAGGCGTTGTCGATCGCCGGCCTGCCTTCGACAACCATCTGGACCAGCATGCAGATGCCCTGCAAGATATCGACCGGCTCAAACCCGGTGACCACGCCCGGGGTCTCGAACTCATCGACCAAAAACCCAAAGGGTGCCAGGCCTGTGATGGTAGCGACGTGACCAGGCAGGATAAAGCCGTCGATGGTCGTCTCGGGGTCGTTGGAGATCGCGCGCAGAGCCGGCGGCGTGGTCTTGTGAGCACAGTAGACCGAGAAGTTCTGGAGGCCGCGCGCGTCGGCCTCCAGGATGGCGGCGGCAATGGTGGGCGTTGTGGTTTCAAAGCCCACACCCATAAAGATAACCGGGCGTTCGGGATTTTGCTCGGCAATGTCGAGTGCGTCGAGCGGAGAGTAAACGATGCGGATGTCGCGCCCCGCCGCCTTTTGCGCGGCAAGCGAGGTGGACGATCCGGGCACGCGCATCATGTCGCCAAAGGTGGTGATGATGGCGCCGTCCATGTTGAAAAGCGCGATTGCGTGATCGATGTCACGGTTGGCGGTGACGCAAACGGGGCACCCCGGGCCGCTCAGCAGTTTGAGTCCCGTCGGCATAATGGAGCGAAAGCCATAGCGGCCAATGCTCACGGTATGCGTACCGCAGACTTCCATAAGGTTGATGGTGCGGTCGCCGACGAGTTCACGGATGCGTTCGATGAGCTCGCGGGCCAGCTTGGAATCGCGAAATACCGAAAAGTCGATACCGGAGCGAGCCGGCTGCGTCGCCGCCACTAGTATGCCTCGACCGGGTTGGTGGCGAGTTGGTCCTCTTTGGCCAGCTCGGTCATAGTATTGACGAGCTCGAGGGTCTCTTGGGCCTCCTGCTCGTCGACAATCTGAATGCCAAAGCCGGCGTGCACGAGAATATAGTCGCCTACCTGTGCCGTCGGCACGAGGCGCAGCGAAACGGGGCGCTCGATGCCCATCATGTCGACGGTCGCCTTAAGGTCGTCGTCGCGTTTGACCACTTTACCGGGAACGGCAAGGCACATAATGTTCCCCTTTATACGTTTTGCGCTGGATAGGCGCCTAATTACCCATCAGTTGATGGTAACGCTCGCGGGAGTCACGAGCAAACGCGTTACACCTGTGAGACGTTGGCGCGCAGGCTGAAAAAACGCCTATCGCGATGCTGTCTGCGCGAGGAGAGCGCGAGCGATGGCGGCCTGACCGTAGGCGATGCAGCCGTCGTTGACGGGCACGGAGTGGGGAACCAAGACAGTGAGACCCACGCTTTTGAGCTCACGGGTGAGGAGCTGGAGCAAAAGTCGGTTCATGAACACGCCGCCCGAGAGCGCGACGGTGTCGAGGCCTTCACGGGCGCAGATCTCGCTTGCGATGTGGGTCGTAGCGTGCGTAATGGCGATGTGAAACCCGAGGGCGAGCCTGTCGGCCGGCGCGCCTGCCTCGATTCCATTCAGAAGAGCTTCGATGAGCGGTTGGGGGTCCAAGATGGGGGAGTCGTCGGCAGACGTGAATACGCCTGCATGATTGCCGTCGAGACGAACGGTCTTACCGCCGAGCGCGCGCCAGGCGGCGGCCTCAAGCTCGATGGCGGGTTCACCCTCGTAGGTTGCCTTGTCGCAGATGCCCAGAATTGCTGCCGCGGCATCAAAGAGACGCCCCATGCTGCTGGTACGCGGGCTGTTGATGCCGCGCTCGATCATGGTGGCTGTCACGCTGCGCGTTTGCTCGTCGAGGCTGTCCAAAAGCCGAGCGGCGCCTGGGTGCTCGAGCAGGCCGAGCTCGCTGAGCAGGGCAAAGGCGTTGCGGCGGGCGTCGCGCACGGAGGCCGCCCCGCCGGGGAGCGCCCAGGTGCGCAAATACGCGGCGCGCTCAAAGCCGCCAAGGCTTGCAACAAGAAACTCGCCGCCCCAAATGGTCCCATCGGTGCCGGCGCCGGTGCCGTCAAAGGCGATGCCAAGGACGCGCGCGTCGGTTGTAAGCTGGTCCGCGACGATAGCCTCGGCCATTACGCTCGCGATATGCGCATGATGGTGCTGCACCTCAACGAGCGGCAGATTGCATTTTCGCGCCTGATCGCGCGCCCACTGGCTCGATAGATAACTGGGGTGTACATCGCAGACCAAGGCGGCGGGCGCCAAGTCAAAGAGATTTTCCAAGCGCGTGCGCGCGGCGTTCCAGGCATCGAAGGTCCCGCCGTTTTCAACATCGCCGATATGCTGCGACACAAAACAGGTTGCCTCGCCGTTCGTCCCTTCACGCGTGAGCGCAATCGTTGCCTTTTGTTGTGGCCCGCAGGCGAGCACGCAGGGCGGAGCACCGTTGAGCACCGGCAACGGCAGCGGCTGGGGTGCATATCCGCGAGCGCGGCGAACGGGCGTAACGGCGCCGTCGACCACGCGTACCACAGAGTCGTCGTAGCGCGACAGAATTGTGCGGTCGTTGCCGAGCAGCGCGTCGGCAATGCCGGCGGCAACGAGGTGTTCCCAGGCAAGGTCATCGTCGGTCTCGATGGGTTCTTCGCTCAGGTTTCCGCTGGTCATGACGAGCGCGTGCATACCGCGGGCTTCTGCCGCGGCAAGCAACAGATGCTGAAGCGGGGTGTAGGGGAGCATGACGCCGAGCTCGGGAAGGTCGTGCGCGACGGATGGCGCGAGTGTAAGGGCGTCGGGGGAATCTCCCTCGCCAACAGCACGCCGGCGCAACAGCACGATGGGGCGGATGCTACCGGTTAGCAAGTCGCGCTCGGCATCATCGACATGGCACAGGCGTTCAGTATCGGCAAGGCTGCGCACCATAACGGCAAGCGGCTTGTTGCTGCGGCGCTTGCGACGGCGCAGCTCGACCACTGCCTGCTCGTTGGCGGCGTTGCAAGCCAGATGGAATCCGCCCAGGCCCTTGATGGCGACAATACCGCCGCTGGCCAGCAACTCGACACAGCGGTCAATAATGGCATCGCTGGTTTCGCGCGTGCTGCCGACGGCTGGCGTCGCCCCCGAGCCTTCGAGCTCCATGTCGCCCTCTGCCTCGCGCCAGGTAATATGCGGCCCGCAGTCAAAGCAGGCATCGGGCTGCGCGTGAAAACGCCGGTCGAGTGGGTCGGCATACTCCGCGGCGCACTTGGGACACATGGGAAAACAATCCATCGACGTGGCCGCTCGGTCATAAGGCAGCGACCGGATGATGGTAAAGCGTGGGCCGCAGTTAGTGCAGTTGATAAAGGGGTAGTGATAGCGTCGGTCGGCGGGGTCGAACAGTTCGCGCAGGCAGTCGTCACAGGTGGCGATATCGGGCGAGACGAGCGTCGTGTGCGCGGTCTGGTCCTGCGATGCTACGATGCGAAAACCCTGTTCATTGGCGGCATCCCAACCGTTGGCTGCCAACCCCACAACCTCGACATGCTCTACGCGGGCTGCCGCAGGCGCATGCTCAGAAAGCGCGGCAACAAAAGTATCGAGCGCCTCGACCGAAGCATGCGCCTCGATGTGCACGCCGTCGCCCGCATTGAGTACCCAGCCGCAAATGCCATGCGCCATAGCCTCGCGATACACAAATGGCCGCATGCCAACGCCCTGCACAATGCCCGTCACATGAATATGCACATGCCGCATGTGACACCCCTCATCAAAACCGACCAAAAAGGGACAGGTTTATTTTGGTAGGTAAAACTTCTAAACCTGCCAAAACAAACCTGTCCCTTTTTGGCAGGTGCGCTGCGGGAAATCCCGCTATAGCCCCAGACTTTGCCTGGTGGCGGCGCAGGTGAGCTCGCCGTGCTTAACGCCGCGCAGGCCCAGCAGGCGGTCGGCCAGTTCGTAGACGCGCTCGCCGCGACCCTTGAGCGCCAGAATCTCCAGACAGTTGTGGTGATCAAGATGCACGTGCATCGTCGATACGATCTCGTCGGTGTAGTCGTGCTGCACCTCGTCCAGGCGGCGCGTCAGGTCGCCGGTGTGATGGTCGTAGATCATGGTGAGCGACCCGATAACGTGCTCATCGGGCGTGCGCATTTGCTCTTTGGCGATTGAGGCGCGAATCAAATCGCGCACTGCCTCGGAGCGGTTGGCCACGTCGCCGCGGCGTGCGATCTGCTCGTCAAAGCGGCGCAGTAGGTCATCGGGCGCGGTGACCGAAAAACGGACCAGCTCTGAGCCGCCGCCGCAACGGCAGCTCGCCTCGTCGCCCGTGCCGTTGCGGTGGTCGTGCCCGCAGCCGTGCTCGTGTTCGTGTTCGGACACCCTACACCAGCTTTACGGAGCCGACGGAGTTGTGGTCAGCCTCGATGGCTTCCTCGTAGCCCTCGAGCGCGTCATGCGCCTCGTGCAGTGCGGTCATGGCAGCTTCGAGCTTGGCGCCAATGCGCTCCATGTCAAAATTCTCGGTCGCATGCAGCAGCTGATGGCTCCACTCGTGGGCGAGCTCGATGGTGTCGTCGACCTGCTTGACGCTCATGGCAAGCTGGCTCATGTTCATTCCGACGTCATGCATGGGAAATCTCCTTATGCTCGGGGCAATCCAGTGGTTCAGATTCTACTACGCCCGCACGGGGCGCTACCGCATAAGAAAACGGGTGCGAGTCCGTCTGACCCGCACCCGTTCACTGGGGGCTGTTTGTATCTACCATACTATCCGTGGTCGCACGCGGTACACCCAGAAGTCCGGCGAGCGGTGCAAAAGCGCTCATGGACGGCGGCAGGACGTCAAAATGTAACCAGCGTATTACAGGTGCTTCTCCAGCAGTGCCTGCAGTCTTGCCTTGGGCAGCGCGCCGACCGAGCGGTCGACCTCCTCGCCGTTCTTAAAAACAACCAGCGTGGGGATGCTCATGACGCCATATTTCATGGCCAGGTCTTGGTTGTCGTCGACGTTGCATTTGGCAACGGCAAGCTTGCCAGCCAGCTCGTCTGCCACCTCGTCAACGATGGGCGAGAGCGATTGGCAGGGCCCACACCAGGGCGCCCAAAAATCGACCAGCACGGGCAGGCCGTCGTTAACGATGGAATCGAAGTTCTCGGGGGTAATCTGCTTAATGTCAGCCATGGTGACCTCCATAATGCGACGCGGCTTAGCCGCGTAAAACTCAGTACGACCGTGCTTATACCCAGTGGCCCGCAAAGCAACCACTCGCGGGCGGCTCTTTTATATAATGGTGGGCACGCAAACGATTGGAGAGCGCATGCCCACGTCACAAAGCCAGAAAAAAGAAGCCATCGCCCAAGCGGCCGAGCAGGAGCTTGCATCGCTTGCGGCCCGTGGCGTGCGTATCGCGGGCAACGCGTGCTCGCCGATCGTACTGGTCAAAGGTGATTTGGATGAGGCCGAGCGCTCGGGCGGCGAACTCGCCGCCGGCGCGGATGGTGCAGCATTGCGCAAGGCGCTCGGGGCAATCGGTTACGCGCCCGAAGATTTTTGTGTGCTGGCGAGTGTTGCCGGCGCAGGCGACGGAGCTGTGGCGGTGGGCCACGCCCTGCCGTGCGACCTGTTCCGCGAGGCGCTTGAGGCCTTGGACCCCGAGGCGGTGCTGCTGCTCGATAACAGCGCGGCCGATGTCATGCGCGAAACCTACGCCGACATGCTCGTGGCGATTGATGACTTCGACACCGCCATGCTCAAGCCCGGTCTGATCGCCCATGTGCAGGGCCGCCGCGTGCTCGCGCTCGATGGCTTTGAGGCGGCGCTGACCGACAAAGCGGCCAAGCAGCGCATGTGGGCCTATATCAAGCAGCTGACCCCGGCGGCTGCTCCACTGTAGCGGATTGGCGCCGGCGAGCGATTGCCTGGCGGGCATGCCGTCGACCATGCGCGGCGGCCGTCCAAAGATGCCTCCTACGCTATCGAGAGCTCGGCTATCCTCAGTTTGCCAGTTCGAAAATGGGCCTGCCGCATGATCGAATCTTTATTTCAACTTTACACCTAGGTTTACAGCTGTCTTGTCAGCTGTAAACCTAGGTGTCATACTAAAGCCCCAAGATTCGCCAAAAGAGAGGGGCCTTGATGGCACAGAGCGCGAACATGGATGCATCGGAGCTTGCACGCGACATTGCGGCCGGCCTGGCATCGGCAACGACGGCAACGGAGCGCGCGGCATTGGTGCCCGCAGAGCTCGTCGAGGCCATTCAACAACTTAAAACCAAACGCGACGCGGTGATCCTGGCACACTATTACGTGGCACCCGAGGTCCAGGCTGTGGCCGATTACGTCGGCGACAGCTTCTACCTGGCAAAGCTCGCCAAGAGCCTGCCGCAGCAGACTATCGTGCTGTGCGGCGTGGAGTTTATGGGCGAGAGCGCCAAGCTGCTCAACCCCACCAAGACCGTGCTGCTGCCCGAGCCGGGCGCGGACTGCCCCATGGCGCACATGGTCAAGCGCGAGACGGTCGACGCCGCCCGCGCCGAGTACGGCGACGACCTGGCTGTCGTCTGCTACGTCAACTCGACGGTCGAGATCAAGAGCTGGAGTGATGTGTGCGTCACCAGCTCCAACGCTGTCAAGATCGTGTCCGAGCTGCCGCAGCAGCACGTCCTGTTCATTCCCGACCAAAACCTCGGTCGCTTCGTAGCCGAGCAGGTGCCGCAAAAGCACGTCCTGCTTAACAAGGGCTACTGCCCGCGCCACCACATCATCACCGTCGAGCAGATCGTCGATGCGCAGGAGGCACATCCCGACGCGCTCGTACTGGCGCACCCCGAGTGCAAGGCCGACGTGTTGGCCGAGGCCGACTACATCGGCTCCACCGCCGGCATCATCAAGTATGCCGAGGAGTCGGACGCCAGCGAGTTCATCATCGTGACGGTCCGCGGCGTGCTCTACGAGCTCGAGCGCCGCTGCCAGGGCACCGGCAAAAAGTTCTACTTCCCCGCGGTGCAGCCCACCTGCGTCAACATGGATCTCATCACGCTCGAAAAGCTCGTGCGCTGCCTGGAGACGGGAGAGGGCGAGGTGCAGATTGGCGTGTCGGACGAGGCCGCCGACCAGGCTAAGCTCACACTCGACCGCATGCTCGAGTACGCGGCGCGCTAAGCCAATATGACATGAGGGACCATCCCTTATGCCACATTACAAGGGAGAGGATTCCTGTGGAAACCAAGCAATACCCCGACATGGAGTGCGATGTCGTCATTGCCGGCTGCGGCGTGGCGGGCCTGTACGCTGCCCTCAATCTGCCGACGAGCACGCGCGTGATCATGCTCTCCAAGGGCGCGGTCGACGAGTGCGATTCGATGCTCGCACAGGGCGGCATCTGCGTGCTGCCCGAGGGCTCGGACTACGATGCCTTCTTTGAGGACACCATGCACGCCGGTCACTACGAGAACCGCCGCGAGAGCGTAGACATCATGATCCGCTCGAGCCGCTCGGTCATCAACGACCTGCTGGCGATGGGCGTGGACTTTGAGCGTAAGGCCGATGGCGGCCTCGACTTTACCCGCGAGGGCGCGCATAGCCGCCCGCGCATCGCCTTCCATGCCGACATTACGGGCAAGGAGATCACGACCAAGCTGCTCCAGGCCGTCCGCAAGTTGGACAACGTGCAGATTCTTGAGCACGTGGCCATGACCGACATCCTGACGGCCGAGCGCGATGGGGCCACGGTGTGCACTGGTGTCGTCGCTGTCGCCGTGGACGAGGGCGATTCGGTTCGCCCCGCCGACGAGCTGGCACATGCCGCCGAGGGCGTGCATACCGGCGAGCCGTTTGAGATTCATGCTCGCCATACGCTGTGGGCGACGGGTGGTATCGGTGGCGTGTACGATCACTCCACCAACTACCCGCAGCTCACCGGCGACGCCTGCTACATCGCGCAGGAGCACGGCATTACGATGGAGCATCTGGACTATGTGCAGATTCACCCCACGGGACTGTTCTCGCCGCAGCCGGGCCGCACCTTCCTGATCAGCGAGAGCTGCCGCGGCGAGGGCGCGATTCTGCTCAACGCTGCCGGCGAGCGCTTTACCGACGAGTTGCAGCCGCGCGACGTGGTCGCCGCTGCTATTCGCGAGCAGATGAAGCAGGACGGCACCGAGCACGAGTGGCTGAGCTTTGCCCCCGTCGAGCGCGACGTGGTGACCGGGCACTTCGCCAACATCCGCGCGCGCTGCCTTGAGGACGGTCGCGACATCCTGGATGAGCCCATCCCCGTCACGCCCACGCAGCACTACTTTATGGGCGGCGTGTGGGTCGACAAGGACGGCCGCACCTCGATGCCCGAGCTCTACGCCGCTGGCGAGACGGCCTGCAATGGCGTTCACGGCAAGAATCGCCTGGCTTCCAACAGCCTGCTCGAGTCCCTAGTCTGGGGTCGCCGCGCTGCTTGGCGTATGCGCACCGGCGAGTCGCTGGCCGTGGAACAGGCAGGCGAGCCCGCGCTCGATGGACGCCATCGCGCCTTGAGTTCCGATACCCTTGCAATCGATGATCTGGCCCGTGCCGCCGGCACGCAGGCCGTGGAGGAGTAGACCATGAATCCCATTACCATGAAGCTTGTCGTCGATGATCTGATTTTGCAGGCCCTGCGCGAGGACATTACCTTTGAGGACGTGAGCACGGCGAGCGTGTGCCCCACGGCGCGCCCCGCCACGGTGGAGCTCATCGCCAAGGCCGACGGCATCATCGCCGGCCTGGATGTGTTCGCTCGCACCTTTGAGCTGCTGGATTCGCAGAGCTCGGTGCTGTTTGATGTCGTCGACGGTGACGAGGTGCACGCCGGCGACCACGTGGGCCAGGTGCGCGGCGACGCGCGCGTGCTGCTTTCGGGCGAGCGCGTGGCGCTCAACTATCTGCAGCGTATGAGCGGTATCGCTACCTACACGCACAACATGGCAGAGGCGCTCGAGGGTACCAAGACCGTGCTTGTTGACACGCGCAAGACCACGCCGGGCATGCGCGTCTTCGAGAAGGCCGCGGTCGAGATCGGTGGCGGCAGCAACCACCGCTACAACCTGTCGACAGCCGTCATGCTTAAGGACAACCATATCGACGCCGCCGGTGGTGTGACGCGTGCGATCGAGATGGCACGTGCCCACGCATCGTTTACCGCGACGGTCGAGATCGAGTGCGAGAACTTGGACATGGTACGCGAGGCCGTGGAGGCCGGTGCCGATATCATCATGTTCGACAACATGACCCACGACGACATGGCTGCCGCGATTGAGCTTATCGCCGGCCGCGCCAAGACCGAGTGCTCGGGTAATGTGGATGTCAGCAATATCCGCGCGCTCGCCGACCTGGGCGTTGACTTTATTAGCTCGGGGGCATTGACGCACTCTGCGCCGATTCTCGACCTCTCGCTCAAGCACCTGCGTCTGCTGGACGGTAAATAATGGACGCCCGCGAGCGTCGCCGTGCCATCATGGGCGTGCTCGAGGGGGCCACGGAGCCCGTTTCGGGCAGCGCGCTTGCTCGCGAGGTGGGTGTGAGCCGCCAGATTGTCGTGCAAGACATCGCCCTGCTGCGCGCCGATGGGCACGATATCGTGGCGACCAACCGTGGTTATGTACTGCAGGAGGCCCCCAGCAGCCCCGCCGTGCCCACGCGCTTGGTCAAGGTTCGCCACAGCGTGGAGCAGGCAGGTGATGAGCTCACGAGTATCGTCGACGTGGGCGGTGCCGTGCTCAATGTAATCGTCAACCACCGCGTGTATGGCAAGATCACAGCCGATCTGGACATTCGCAACCGTCGCGATGTTGAGCGCTACCTGCACGATATCGAGAGCGGCAAGAGCTTTCCACTACTAACGGTGACGAGCGGCTATCACTTCCATCGCATTGCGGCAGAGGACGAGCAAACCCTCGACGAGATCGAGGCTATGCTCAAGGAGAAAGGCTACTTGGCAGACCTGATGCCTTACGAGGACGATTTATCGTAGCCGACGCTGCAAACGCTCCTAAGCGAGCAATCTGACGTTCAATCGTTGGTCGCGTACAAAAGTACGCTTCCGTTTGGTATGCCGGCTCACGTAACTAGCGAAGGCATCGTTGTTGCTTCGGTCGATACGCTCGGAATCTAAAGTTATTTGCATTTCCAGAAATCCTCTAGAAGGCGTCTAGAGGATTTCTGGAAACAACTGGTATTTTGATCTGGGCTACGAAAGGTTGCGGGTCCAAATTCCGTGCTGCGTGGAGCCGGTGATTTTGTTCAGGAACTCGCGCTGCTCCTCGGTTGCGAGAATGTAGGTTGAACAACCGCCGAGCATCTGGTTGACATCCGAGATCTTGGACGTTTTCCAGCCCGAGATGCTGACAGCCTTAAGCGCTAAGCAGTTGAGGAACATATAGGACGTGTTCTCGACGTTCGAGGTGTCCAGACGGTCGAGATCAAAAAGCTCCGTGACACTTGAGCAGCCCCTGAACATACCCTCCAGGGTCGTGCAATTCGACGTATCGAGTTTCAATAGGTCGAATGACTTGCATTGGGTCAGACCGTCGAACAAGTATTTGCCGCTCTCTGGAACCCAGGCATCCAGGACAACAACCTCGCGGATTCGATTCCTGTAGGGATACCACGGCTGCTTTCCGAATTCGTCGACTCGCCCCGCATCCTCGAACCAGCCGCTTGCGAGGGTATCGCGCACCTCACCGTTGTTCGGCCTGCCTGGCGTGTTGTCCTTCTTGCCTGGAACGTCTTTGATTCTCTTAAAGTACTCGATATATAGAGTGCAGTCACCGAGCGCGTCGGAGTCTCCAGCGCAATCCTTCGGGCACGCGATTACCCAGCCGTTCGCCAATGCCATTACTCTTCTCCCTTGAACATATTCTCGAACTCATCGGCACTGATGATCTCGATGCCGTACTGCTCAGCTTTATTTCTCTTCGTCATGCCCGCACCCTCACCGCACACGAGGTAGCCGGTCTTCTTGGTGATGTTGTCCTGTGGCGTGCCTCCGACGTTCGCAATCGCCTGCCAAGTCCTCACTCGATCGCCGTCGAACATCGCCACGTCACCAGAGACGACGAGCTTTCCGAACAGCGGGTGAGACTCATCGAATTTATCGGTGGTCGGCTTAATGTCCTTGGCCTTAACCTTGTTGCCCCAGTTCTTGTTGTAGACAGCACCGGGTCGGCTCGCGCGACGGCGCGGCCGCTCGATCGAAAGCTCGCCGGACTTCACGCCGTTCCTGATCGCGTCGTAAACAGATATCTCGTCTTCGCAGTCCGCAAGCGCACGGTGGGCGTCGTCATTTTTGATATTAAGAAGCTTGCGAAGCACCTGCATGCTCCATCGTTCGAGGTTTGGCCATGCCAGTTGCGCGAGCTGGTATGTGTCAATCGCCTTCGCGTAATCGAAGTCGAGTCGGCATGCGGTGGCAACCCTTTTCATAATCGGCAGGTCATATCGCTTGACGTTGTGTCCGACCAGGACGGCACCTTCACCGATGAACTCGATAAAAGATTTCATGGCCTCGGTCGCGTGTGGAGCATCGGCAAGCATCTCGTCGGTGATGTTGTTAACGTTCAACGCGGCTTGCGGCATCGGGAAGTCGATGTAGACGAGCTGGCTGAATGTATCGACGACTTTCCCGTCGCGGACTTTTATCGCGCCGATCTCTGCGATTTGGCAATTCGTACAATTGAGTCCGGTCGTCTCCAGGTCGAAAACGACGTAGCTGTTCGGCAATCCAGGGACATCATCGGATGTCTCGGCAGTTTTCTTTGTAGTGACCGCCTTTTTCCTTTTGGGAGTCGCGGCGTTCTCTTTCTCGGGAACGCTGTTCATATCGGAGAAGTACCAAGAGTGAGTTCGATTCGTAATCGTTCCGTCCGCGAGCTTCACGACAACGTTGCACCACCGGTCCCATACGTCTTCAATTTTGAAATCGAGGACCTGTGAAACCGTATCTCGGTCGCGGTACATAATTTTCTTCGTGATCGGTAGGCCGAGTTCGCGTAACAATGGCTTGCGCGTCTCCTCGGATAACTCTGAGAACCAGAAGCCGTTCACCTGGACGCGGTTTCCGTTTTCATCTTCGACGTACGCGTCAACCGGATAAGTTCTCGGTGTTCCCGGAGCGGCATCCGCCGGAACCGACTCGACTTTGCTTTTCGCATCGTCCCAGGTTTTGAAAATTTCACCGTTAGCGCCGTAAATCATCTGGCACTCCTTATAGATTTTGAAACACTTTCCTAAGGATACCGTTTTTTGATTAGTCATCCGCACAAATAAAGGAGGCCTCCGCGGCGATGCGGAGGCCTCCTTTTTGTGCACGGTGTACTTTTGAGTGTGCAAGTGGGGGAGTTGTTACTCCTCGACGATCTCGGTGATCGCGCCAGCGGGGCAAGCGTCCTGGCAAGCGCCACAGGCGACACAGGAGTCCTCGTCAGCGACGGTAGCGACGTCCTGGAGCTCCAGAACGCCAGCGGGGCAGGAGTCGACGCAAACGCCACAGGCGATGCACTCGTCGGCATCAATTACGGGATGAGCCATGGTAGTTTCCTCTCTGTTGACCGACGCTACAGACGATGCGCGCCGGTTTGATTCGGGCAAAAAGATACCACGGGAGCGACCGCTTGCAATACCCTCTGGCCGGCATCTTCATACCGTTCGCCGAGTATGCCAAGGTTTACTAAAAAACGTGCAGGTGGGGCCGCTGAGCTGCGTAAATGTTAGCTAAAGGTGACTCGTAATAATGAGCGATTGAGCGAACTTTTGGAAAGCGTGTCCCAGAATTGACGTCCAAAATGGGTCGCGCTTTCCGGTTGAGCCCTCTGGCGGAAACTGCGACCCAGAATCCACACTCAGACTGGGATCTATTTTCCCGAGGGCCTTGGTTGCGGAAACTGCAGCCCGGAATTCACGCTCAAAACGGGATGCGCTTTCCTCGGGGTCGCTTCAAGCCACCCCATGCGGCCCCGGAACCAAACCTCAGCCATCTCTACATAGATCTCGATAGACTTGCCGAGAACTCCATCAGCGCATCTACCTGCGCATTTGAGAACCTAAACTCTCAGCAATAAGAAATCTTATATGAATTGACTTAGATTTTGTATATTCCGGCCCATAAGGGGATACACTACATCCTGAAAGACAAGCCGAAGCGCCGCGCGACAGATCGTCGAGGCGGCGCGAACGCAAAAGAGAGAGGGAATTTCTAATGAGTAAGATTCTTGGTATCGACCTTGGTACTACTAACTCCGCAATGGCCGTTCTCGAGGGCGGTTCTCCGACCATTATCGTGAACGCCGAGGGCGACCGCACCACCCCGTCTGTCGTGGGCTTCCGTGCCGACGGCGACCGCGTCGTGGGTAAGGCCGCTAAGAACCAGGCTGTCACCAACCCCAAGAACACCGTGTTCTCCATCAAGCGCTTCATGGGCCGCAAGTACTCCGAGTGCACCTCTGAGATCAAGACCGTGCCGTACGAGGTCAAGGAGGGCCAGGGCGGCCGTGCCGTCGTCGACATCGAGGGCAAGGATTACACCGCCGAGCAGGTGAGCGCCATGACGCTCGCCAAGATGAAGGCCGACGCCGAGAAGTATCTGGGCGAGACTGTCACCGACGCCGTCATCACCGTCCCGGCCTACTTCAACGACGCCCAGCGTCAGGCCACCAAGGACGCCGGTAAGATCGCCGGCCTCAACGTCAAGCGTATCGTCAACGAGCCGACCGCTGCTGCTCTTGCCTATGGCCTGGACAAGCAGGGCACCGACCAGCGCATCCTGGTCTTCGACCTGGGCGGCGGTACCTTCGACGTCTCCATCCTCGACCTCGCCGACGGCGTGTTTGAGGTTCTGTCCACCTCGGGCGATAACCACCTGGGCGGCGACGACTGGGATCAGCGCGTCATCGACTGGATGGCCGATAAGTTCCAGCAGGAGAACGGTGTCGACCTGCGTCAGGACCCCATGGCCCTGCAGCGTCTGAAGGAGGCCGCCGAGAACGCCAAGAAGGAGCTCTCCGCCGCCCAGCAGACCACCATCAACCTGCCGTTCATTACCATGAACCAGTCCGGCCCGCTGCACCTCAACTACACGCTGACCCGCGCCGAGTTCGAGAAGATCACCCGCGACCTGCTCGAGCGCTGCAAGCAGCCTGTTACCAACGCCCTGCGCGACGCTAAGCTCAAGCTCTCCGATCTGACCGAGGTCATCCTCGTCGGCGGCTCCACCCGTATGCCCGCCGTCCAGGATCTGGTCAAGACCATGACCGGCAAGCAGCCCAACATGTCCGTGAACCCCGACGAGGTCGTTGCCGACGGCGCTGCCGTCCAGGGCGGCGTGCTCACCGGCGACGTTGAGGGCATCCTGCTGCTCGACGTTACCCCGCTGTCGCTGGGTGTCGAGACCATGGGCGGCATCATGACCAAGATGATCGACCGCAACACCACGATCCCGACCTCCAAGACCGAGGTCTACTCCACCGCTGCCGACAACCAGACCAGCGTCGAGATCAACGTGCTCCAGGGCGAGCGCGAGCTTGCCCGCGACAACAAGTCGCTCGGTAAGTTCCAGCTGACCGGCATCCCGGCTGCCCGCCGCGGCGTGCCGCAGATCGAGGTCACCTTCGACATCGACGCCAACGGCATCGTCAAGGTCTCCGCTAAGGACAAGGGCACCGGCAAGGAGCAGCAGATCACCATCTCCGGCTCTACCGCGCTTTCCGACGACGAAGTCGATCGTATGGTCAAGGACGCCGAGGCTCATGCCGAGGAGGACAAGAAGCAGAAGGAAGAGGTCGAGGTCCGCAACCAGACCGACAGCCTGTGCTACTCCACCGAGCAGACCCTCAACGAGCTCGGTGACAAGGTTTCCGCCGACGTGAAGTCCAAGGCAGAGGCCGCTATCGCCGACGCCAAGAAGGCGCTCGAGGGCTCTGACGTCGAGGCCATCAAGGCCGCCGGCGAGTCCCTGCAGTCCGTGGCCTACGAGCTGGCTCAGGTTGTCTACGCCGACGCTCAGCAGCAGACCGACGGTGCCGCCGGCGCCCAGCCTGCCGACGATGACGTCGTCGATGCCGACTACGAAGTTGTGGACGACGAGGACAAGTAATCATGTCCGCCCGTAAAGCTCGCACGGAGGCGGCTGCCACTGGCGCCGCCCCCGTTGACTCTGAGGAGAAGGACGTGAAGATTCCCGTAGAGGCCGTCGACGATACCGAGGCCAACGAGGCCGCGGCCGCCGAGGCTGCCGAGAACCAGGTAGAGGATTCCAACAAGGAGGCGACGATGACCGAGGACGAGATGGTGGAAGCCGCTATCCGCGCCGGTGAGGAAGCCGCCGACAACGACTTTAAGCTCAAGTTCGAGCAGGCCCAAAAGGAGCTCGCCGACGTGCGCAGCGAGCTCGATGCTGCGGCAGAGGCCCAGAAGGCCGCCGAGGACAAGGCAAAGGACGCCACTGAGCGTACCGCCCGTCTTCAGGCCGACTGGGAGAACTTCCGTCGCCGCACCGCCAATGAGCGTATCGCCGAGCGCGAGCGCGCGACCGAGAAGCTCGTCACTGCGCTGCTGCCGGTGGTCGACGATATCGAGCGTGCGATCGACCATGCCCGCAGCCAGGAGCTTGCCGACGACTTTAAGCAGTTCGTCGACGGCGTCGACGCGGTGCATGCCAAGCTGCTCGATGTGTTTGCGCACGAGGGCGTTGAGCCCATCGACCCCAAGGGCGAGGCGTTCGATCCGCTCGAGCATCAGGCTGTTGGTCGCGTCGAGGACGCATCGCAGTACGACGAGACCGTCAACGACGTGTACCAGAAGGGCTACCGCATGGCGGATCGCATCCTGCGTTCCGCGATGGTGACGGTGACCTACGGTGGCGAGAAGCGCCCCGCACCGGAGCCCGAAGCGGCGCCCGAGGATGCTACGGCCGATACGGCCGAGAGCACCGAGGAGTAATTGAGAAGGGCCCCGGGGCAACACCCGGGGCCCTTTCTGGCCTAGTGCCATATGAAAGCATGAGCCGTCGTCTGCATGGGCGGCGGACGTAACAGGAGAGGAGCTACGATGGCTGCAGGCAAAACCTTCTATGACATCCTGGGCGTATCCAAGAGCGCCTCCGATAAAGAGATCAAGAGCGCGTTTCGCAAGCTCGCGCAAAAATATCACCCCGATGCCGGCGGCGACGAGGCCAAGTTCAAGGAGATCAGCGAGGCCTACGAGACGCTTTCGGACGAGAAGAAGCGTAAAGAGTACGACCAGATGCTCATGTTTGGCGGCATGCCGGGCGCAGGCGGCGCGTATGGCGGCGGCTACGGTGCCGGCGCGGGTGCCAGCGGCTGGGGCGACATCTTCGACAGCATCTTTAGCGGCAACGGCGCCTGGGGCAGCGATTGGGGCTCGGGCTTTGCCGGGGCTGCGGGCGCTGCCGGTGCCGGCGCTGGCCGCAGCCGCGCTCGCAAGGGCGGCGACCTGTCGCTGACCGTCGATGTGACGGCCGAGGACGCGTTTCGCGGCGTGACGCACAAGGTCACCTACCGCATTCCCTCGACGGGCGAGCAACAGACCATTACGGTCTCGGTGCCTGCGGGCGCGGTCGACGGTGGCAAGCTGCGCTACAAGCGTCGCGGCGAGTACGGCGTTGCCGGCGGCGAGCGCGGCGACCTGGTCGTGACCACGCACGTGGAGGAGCATCCGCTGTTTAAGCGTAAAGGTGCCGACGTGACTATGGAGATACCGGTCTCGGTCTATGAGGCGGCGCTCGGCTGCACGGTGGACGTGCCGACGCCCGGCGGTGCGACGGTTCGTCTGAAGGTGCCCGCGGGTACCCAGACGGGCAAGAAGTTCCGCTTTAAGGAGATGGGCGCGCCCGACGTTAAGCATCGCGGGCGCACCGGTGCGCTGCTTGTCGAGATCAAGGTGCAGGTTCCCACGAACCTGTCTGATGACGAGCGCGATGCCATGACCAAGCTGCGCGAGGCCGACACGCGCGACTACCGCGAGAAGGTCAACCGTTACAAGGCGACGTACTAGGGCGGTCGCGGCGCACGCCCACGCCCGCGGGCTTATGATGGACGATAACGAGACGGAAAGGGGTCAGGTAGCATGGCCGAGGACAATAGGAACAAACCGCTGTACATGATTAGCGTGGCGGCCGAGCTGACCGGTATGCATCCGCAGACTCTGCGCGTCTACGAGTCCAAGGGCCTGGTGAACCCCCAGCGCTCGGGCGGCAACACGCGTCTGTATTCGCGTGCCGATATCGAGCGCTTGGAGCTCATCAACCAGCTGACCGACGAGGGCATCAACCTTGCCGGCGTGGTGCGTATCCTCGATATGAAGGAGCGTGCTGAGGAGCGCGAGCGCGAGAACGAAAAGCTCCGTGCCCGCGTGCGCCAGCTCGAGGACGAGCTGCACGAGTACAAGATGCAGAAGAAGATCACCGCCCTGGCCCCGCGCGACGGCTCGGTTAACCCCGAGCAAGTCATGCGCAAGCTACTGGGCGCCGGCGGAGATCTCTAGGTTACGCCGTTCTAACGAACGGCGGACCGGTCGACGCTGCGCGCCGCCCAGAGCGACAATTTGTCATTCAAAGGGCAAGGCATGACCAGAAGGTCTATGCCTTGCCCTTTTCATGCCAACTTGTTCGCTCTGGACGTCGCTCGCTGTCCGTCCTCTACCTGCGGTGCTGCCTTGCTCCGGATACGGTAGGGTAGTCATTGGGGACGTTCTTAAATGACTGGTCAAAGGGGACATTCTTGCGGCACTTGGCAGTTGGGTGTTCCTATAGTTTTGTCAACCGTCGGGGCTACTCCCGGTAGGGCACCCGGTCGCGCATCACGGCGTATATCG
>NZ_JADPCH010000027.1 GCF_015670745.1 Collinsella aerofaciens
AACCGTATTCCAGATTCTAGGACGCCGGGCCGACTCGCTTCGGATGGGGCTCTACACCAACTTTCTCGACACTACCGATCACGTAGTCGAGTCCGACATACCATTCGAACCAATATGGGTCGCCTGCGCCAGGCTGGCAGTATTCCGACGACAATTCTCATCCTTTCATTCATACCCCCATTGAACGCAAATAGCGACATCAGAGGTTTAAAGATTACATTGCAATGCAATCTCAGAAGAGTAGGGATTATTCATATCGTTGGACTCATACCCTGGTCTCTTCGATGGCACGCAATTATGCGTTGAAATTTGTCAGTTCAAACCCATCAGAGCACGCGCCTCGAATAGATTAATATCGATCGTTTTAAAAATCGAAGCCGAAAGTAAAAAGCGGGCGAGTATCGGCGTTAGCCGATACTCGCCCGCTCTCGATGCAGTTAACCTAGCGAATGACTAAAGCAGCCCAACTTGGGAAAGTCCCCTCTCCCCTAGTCCCGCTTAAACAGATCCCTGGTATACACCTTGTCCGCCACGTCCGCGAGCTCATCGCTCCAGCGGTTGGCGACGATCACGTCGCAGCCGGCTTTGAACGCCTCCAGGTCGTGGGTCACCTCGGAGCCGAAGAACTCCGGCGCGTCCAGCGTGGGCTCGTAGACCACCATGGGCACGCCCTTGGCCTTCACGCGCTTCATGACGCCCTGGATGGAGCTCGCGCGGAAGTTGTCCGAGTTGGACTTCATCGTCAGGCGGTAGACGCCCACGACCGGCTTCGGCTTGCCCTCGTAGACGCGATCCCACACCATCTGCAGCACCTCGTCGGCGACGAAGTCCTTGCGGGTGCGGTTGGCCTCGACGATGGCCTCGATCAGGTTCTGCGGCACGTCCTTGTAGTTGGCCAGCAGCTGCTTGGTGTCCTTGGGCAGGCAGTAGCCGCCGTAGCCGAAGCTGGGGTTGTTGTAGTGCGACCCGATGCGCGGCTCCAGGCACACGCCGTCGATGACGTCGCGGGTGTTGAGGCCGCGGACCTCGCAGTAGGTGTCGAGCTCGTTGAAGTAGGCGACGCGCAGC
Source organism: Collinsella aerofaciens (assembly GCF_015670745.1). Classification (GTDB taxonomy): domain Bacteria; phylum Actinomycetota; class Coriobacteriia; order Coriobacteriales; family Coriobacteriaceae; genus Collinsella; species Collinsella aerofaciens_T. Next base: position 1,069 of record NZ_JADPCH010000027.1, read on the forward strand.
GCCAGGTAGGTGTTGGCGAAGAGCTTGACGGCCTCGGCCTCGGTGGTGCCCAGCACGAGCTCGGGGATGCCCACGGTGCCGTCGGCGTTCACGCGCTCCAACTCGGCAGGATCGGCACCCTGAGCGAGCAGGCCGGCGAACTTCTCGGCGGCTACAACGGCCTCGGCGTCATCCTTCGGCGCGCCGACCACGATACGAGAGGGATGCAGGTTGTCGTAGAGAGCCTTGCTCTCGCGCAGGAACTCGGGACTGAAGAAGATCTTGCTGTCGCCCAGCCTCTCGCGAAGGCCCGAGGTGTAGCCGACGGGGATGGTCGACTTGATGACGATCCAGGCGTCCGGGTTCACCGAGCGCACGGCGGCGATGGCGGCCTCGACGGAGCTCGTGTCGAAGAAGTTCCTGTCCGAGTCATAGTTGGTGGGCGTGGCGATGACGGCGTAGTCGGCGCCGGTGTAGGCCTCGGCCACGTCGACGGTGGCGTGCAGGTCGAGCTGGCGCTCCCCCGCCTTGGCCTCCGCCAGGAAGCGCTCGATCTCGTCGTCCTGGATGGGCGACTGGTAGTTGTTGATCTTCTCGACCTTTTCGGGCACGATATCCAGCGCGTGAACCTCGTTGTGCTGCGAGAGCAGGACGGCGAGGGACAGTCCGACGTAGCCGGTACCGGCGACAGCGATCTTCATGTCATTCTCCAATTGTCAAAGAACAATAATTCGCATGAAAAATGGCCCCTGTTACAGGGCCATGATTTCCTAAATGTTGTAGTAGCGCTTATACCACTTGGCAAAGGCCCTCAGGCCGTCCTCAAGCGGCGTCGCGGGCTTGTAGCCCAGGTCGCGCTGGAGCGCCGTGGTGTCGGCGTAGGTGACGGGCACGTCGCCGGGCTGCATCGGCACGAGTTGCTTGTGGGCCTCGAAGTCGTAGTCCGCAGGCAGCACGCCCTCCTCCACCAGCACGCGTTGCAGCGTGTCGACGAAGTCGAGCAGGTTCTCGGGATGAGAGTTGCCGATGTTGTAGACGCGGTGCGCGGCGAGGGGCAGCCCGTCCTCGCCCATCTTCACCTCGGGCGCGGCGTCCATTACACGTTTCACGCCCTCTACGATGTCGTCGACGTAGGTGAAGTCGCGGCGGCAGTCGCCCATGTTGAAGATCTTGATGGTGTCCCCGCGGCGCAGCTTCTCGGTGAAGCCGAAGTAGGCCATGTCGGGCCTGCCCATGGGGCCGTACACCGTAAAGAAGCGCAGGCCGGTGGCCGGGATGGAGTAGAGCTTGGAGTAAGCCGCGGCCATGAGCTCATTAGACTTCTTGGTGGCGGCGTAGAGCGACACCGGCGAGTCGACGCGGTCCTCCTCCGAGAACGGCACCTTCTTGTTGCCGCCGTAGACCGAGCTGGAGCTGGCGTAGACCAGGTGCTTGACCGGGTGGTGGCGGCAGGCCTCGAGCACGTTGAAGAAGCCGACGAGGTTGCTCTCCAGGTAGGCGCGCGGGTTCTCGATGGAGTAGCGGACGCCCGCCTGGGCGGCGAGGTTCACAACGACGTCGAAGCCGTTCTGTGCGAACAGGCGCTCGATGAGGTTGGCATCGCACAAATCGCCGCGCACGAAGGTGAAGCAGCCGTTGATATCGGCCTCGGCAAGCATGCGAAGGCGCGCGTCCTTGATGCCAGGATCATAATAGCTGTTGAGATTGTCGAGGCCGACGATGGCATCATCGATCTCTTCGAGCAGCTTCTTGACGAGAAATGCACCGATGAAGCCCGCGGCCCCGGTGACGAGCACTTTTCTAGTTGTCATATAATCTCTTTCGTTAGGTAGGTTAGAGTTCTAAATTTGCACCTTGCGGTTAATATATCCACCCGTTGCGCCAACTCGAGGAATCACGCGACAAGGATTGCCTAGCACAATCGAGTGGCTAGGAACGTCGCAGTTCACGTACGCCCCAGGGGCAATAAGGACATCGTTTCCCACCGAGATTCTGCCGACCAAGGTCGCATTGACGCCTATCCAGACGCAATCCCCAATTACCGGAGCACCCTCACGCTTCCCTCGGTTCTCTTGGCCAATAGTCACGCCCTTATGCAGGTTGCAATTCGAGCCGATGATGGCAGCCGGGTTCACCGTGATATTGTATGCGTGGCCCAGATAAAGGCCCGGTCCGATATCAGTTGAGCGGGATATCTCGAGTCCATACCTTTCGCGCATATGATGCAACATCAACCTCCAGATAGGATTGGAGGAGCGCTGGGTCTTTCGGAGCACCCATAGAAATCTGAGGGCGTGGTCAGTCATAAGTGAAGTGTCTTCTCCATAACGCTGCCAATCGGGGCACCCCCCCCGTTTTTGTTTACCAAACATAAGTTACATAGCCAATCTATTAGAGAAATCTCGAATAAAGCGAATTAAGTTGTTTGCGAGTCGACGGGAAAATCTCGCAGCACAGTGCGTAAACAATCACACACATGATTATCCCAGGGATGGTCGGGAGACAGCTGCTATCAAGAACCCAGCCAGAGGTGAACATCACGACGGAGCAAGCAAAAATCGGAAGCAAGCGAGCAATCATTTTGCCAACAGGGAATTTAATAAAGGCTTTGAGGATGAAGACGTCGATTCCGATGGCTACCAGACGTAAAAGTGAGCTATAGAGCGCAAACTCATTAAAGTCGAGGGATGCGGCATAGTAAGTTACTGGAACCATGACTAGGAGATAGGAGACCTGCGAGGCAAAGGATAGCTTTGGTCTGCCCTTAGCTCTGAAGACCTCGCTTGCATAATAGCCGATCGGTATCACTACGGCACTGCTTAAGGCCCATAGACCAAACATCAAAGAGCCCTCAGACCACTGCGGTCCAAGCACGAGGCTAGTCACGAAGTCACGGTAAAGAAAAATCCCGAAACCCAGAGGAACGACGAACAAGGCGACCTTTTCCTGCATGTGGAAAAAGGCGAGCTGAAACGATTCATCGTCACTCTGCCTTCGAGATAGTTCAGCAAATAGCACGGGAGTTGTCGCACTCGTGATGATGCCCATGCCGGTATTAACCATTGAGATTGATGTCTTGTAAAGACCAAGGTAGTACGGAGTTAACAGGGAGCCTACGATGAAAGTTCCCATCCAAGACGTAAGCCAAATGGAAAACTGCTCGAGAAGCGTCCATGAACTGAATGACAGCATCTCCTTCAATTCGGCAAATGAGTAAAAAAGGGAAGGCTTCCAATCCGACTTAAGGGTCAAGACTAGAGAATTCACTAAGTTGCCGATAATAGTGCCGATCACAAGCGACCAGAAGTCGAAACCGAGAAGCGCTAAGGGTACAGTAACAAACATAGGGACGAGGGCCACTGCGACCCTGACGACAAATAACTCCTTAAAGGAGAAGGCCCTGTGAAACAGCGCAAGCTGGATGCTGCTCAAGGCGGTAAGGGGAAGAGAAGCACAAGCGACGATGAGGACAATTCCAAGGCCATCGTTGCCCACAAGGGCGGCAAGAGGCTCGTTGAATAAAGCTACGAGAGACCAGAGTGCTAAGGAGACGAACAAGTTCGTCACAAAGGCGACGTTAGCACTTCGGAAGAGATGGGACTTGTCCCTGAACTCGTGCTGGATGAGGTACTTCTGAAAACCCGCATCCGAAAGCATGTCCGCGAAGCTCGTTACCATGGTAACGGTAGCCACAACACCGAAAGCCTCTGGCGCAAGAATATGCGCAAGGGCGATCTGGGTAAGCGGTGATATTAGCTTAACGACCACCTCGGTCACAAGGGACCATTTGGTAGCCGAAGAAGCCTTTTGAGTTAATTCGTCAGTCATCTTCCTTCAATCATTTTTTCCCAAAAGCTAAGTCAAGATCAATAAAGGAACCAAGAAGAGAGTCGTCCGCATCATCTATAGCGCCGAACCCGCCATCGTTGAAAAGCGTAAGCTCGCCGAAGATGAGTCTATCCCCCGCTAAATACCAATCAGCGCGCATTTCTGGGAACCCTTCGGTAAGAACTGAGCTGTAATTGAGCATCTCGTTGAGTCTCGAAGGAGCAGGGATCTTATAATTGGACTTGGGTATGTCGCCCCATTCGAGATCAGGCAGGGAATCCCAACTTGGAGTGAAATAGTCGCACGTATGGTTGGAAAAACGCCCGCGATGAACTTCGATGAGCTTTGGTACGCCATTAAAACAGCTGACCTTATAGTCTGCCGGAGAGTTATCACGTTTCACAATGCCATGGACCCACAATATCGTTGTTTCATTTTGGAAGCACCCCCCCCCCGATACTATCGGGGAGTTGTATCCAGGAGCCGAGCTTTTCATCCCACAAGGAAGGGTCGAACTCCTCAAAACCACCGCCTGGGAAGAATGTCAGTTCTCCGAAGTAATACTGACCGGCAACCTCATAAAAGTCGGCCCGAACGAACGGAATCTCCTTTGATAGCAGCTCAGCGTCAGAAACCATTTGTTTCAAGCTCGCAGGTGCTTTCGGAGGAATGTCCGCGTTGGGATAATGCCTGGTAAACGGCAGATGGTTCCATTCGGGGTCGAAGAAATCAACGCGCAAGTCGCCCTCGGATCGATCGGTGCAAGTGAACTCGCAGCAGGCCTTTCCATCAAAACACATAATCTTGTAATCAGTCAGATCGCTTTTGCCCTCAGCAGGATCAAGATACTCCTCGGCGAAAACACATGGTTTGACATCCTTATATGGCCACTCTCGGGTACGCCAGAAGTAATTGGTCTTAAGGTGCTTCGCCAATTTCTTCTTCGCAGCATCGAGATCAAAGGTGCTTCGGTCGCTGCAGATGGCAACGCCTCCGCAATCGTGATTTGTCTTGAGTACGAACCGGTCAGGAAGATCCGTGATATCGATATCCTCAACTTCCTCCCACATCGCGTAGGTCTTGGTGACATGCTCCACGCCGATACGCTCCGCGACCCAAGGTTTCACTCGATACTTATCCACTAGAGTGTTATAAAGGGGGTTCTTATCATGCAATTTAAGCCACTGAAGCTTTTCATTGAATGTCTTTGGATTTTTAAGATCGAGCTTTTCACCAACCGTCCCCCTAAACATTGCCTTTAGATGGGGCTCATCGGGGACCCAATTGGTGAGCCCATATCCAGCAGCGAAAACGTATGCTATCCAAGGGTTATTAATAAACTTTGAAAGCTTGTTCACTTGAAACTCCTGAATTACAGTGGATGACTAAATTAAAGTTGACATACTGTTGGCAAATAAAGCGATGGAGATAGGTACTACGAAATAAAAACTCAGCACTCGTCCATGTCTGCCAAAACAATGCATCATCAAATAAGGAATAAGAATGGCTAAGAAAATAGAATAATAAGAGAGAACACGTCCCATGATGACCATTGAATATGATGCAGCCTGGAGACACAGCGCTAGACTCAGCGCAAAAATAGAGACCTTCACCATTTGAGGACTTTTTTCGAAATCATTCGTATCCCGAAGCGCGTAAAGAACAACAACCGCCACAAATAAGAGAATGACGAGCATGCTAAAGCTTCCGCCTTCAACATCATATTTAGAACCAACAAAATGAGCATACTGCGGAAAAATCTTTACAGCCACCATTGCCAAAGCGCGCCCAAGAGCAAGGAAGAGAAAGGAGACAGGAATCGCAATCTTAAGTAAGTGCATTACATCTATTTTTTTGTAAAACCAGAGAAGAGCGAAGCATATCGATGATGAATGGAAGGCCATGGCAAGAACTATGGTGAGAACAAATGGAATTGGTTTATTAGAGTCGATCCAACGAGTTGAAAATAAACAAATCGAAAGAGCAATCATCTGGCGGTAAACACCTAGGCTATATGCAAAGAGGCTTAAAGCGCAGTAGATGAGAAAGCTGACATAGGGAGATTCGCTATAGCGTATAAAAAAATCAAATACCAGTGGATAAATCAAAATACCGATAATAAAAAAGAATGCATGGTCAGATAAAAAGAAATGAGCGCAAATTTTCGTAAGCAGGAAGTAAAGCGGTTCATAATCGTATGGCCATACGAGCTTAGCGGTAAACACCTCACCCCACGAGATGCCCGCATAGTAATGTAAGGATCCGAGGTAATTTGGATTATCCGCTCCGACTGTAATATCGCGGACAGCCACAAAACAGATAAGGGCGACGCAAAGGCAGGCGGCGTAAGGCGTCCAGTTAACATCCTTTAGCCCATCGCTCTTTCGGATATCTCCGCCCTCGCAAACGCCCCTATAGATAAGGGCAACGATTCCAGCAATGATGATAAAGGTTAAATATGGAATCATTTACTGTAACTCCCGAGCGTTATCGTCGGCTCCATAGACCAGGGTAACGAATCGCTTGACTTCTTCATTGATGTCATAACCGGCATCTGCCATCTGATTTCGTTTATCAACTCTTGCTGCTTCGCCAGCACACAACACCGAATTAACCCAAAGATCAGTATCAGTAAAGGGCAGGAACGCAACATCGCCTGTGACATTTACTTCTCTCGTTACCGTGTCAGAAACGACGCAATGAAGGCCTGCGGCCTGAGCTTCAATTACGACATTTGGCATGCCCTCATATAATGATGGCAGAACGAAAACATCGAATGCAGACAATAAAGCCGGGATATCAGAGCGCAGGCCAGTAAAAATGATATTAGAAAGTACTCCCAAAACTTTTGCTTTCTCACGAATATTGTGCTCAAGCTCTCCCATGCCCACCAACACGAGACGGGCGTCAGATCTTTGTTTTAGTAATTCAGCAAATACTTTAAGAAGGAATTCATGGTTCTTCTGAGCAGTAAAGCGCCCAACATGTCCAACAACAAGAGAATTGTCGTTTAAACCGAGTTCATTGCGAATTGACCTACGCATTTCAAGAGAAAACTGATATTGATTAAGATCAAGAGCATTGTGAAGATAACGAACTTCACCCCGCCTAATTGCTTTAGGACCAAAAGCATATTCGGCAGCAAGGTCAGAAGGTGCAATCTTTACATCTGCAATTGAAGTCAAAGGGCGGCGAATAGCTTTCTGAATAAACTGACCAATAACACCCTTGCCGTCACTGGCGTTACTTGAACGCATAAAAAGTCGAGATGCACCCGCTTTCTTGGCAACCCAGAGATCTATTGCTGAAAGTGCATCCGATCCAATACGAAGCACGTTGGGGCATCCATCATCACGAACTGCAAGTGTGAGCTCGCGTCGGTAGGCAGAAAAATCTTTCGTTTTACGAGTGATTCTAAAAACTCTGCCTCCAAGGCGTTCGATTTCGTCTTCGTAATAGCCTCGCTTATCGCCGGAAACAACAAAGTCCATCTGATAACGCGTTCGATCTAGCTGTCGATACATCTTCATTAAGAATGTTTCAGCACCACCTGTGTCCATATTCGACACAATGCAGAGCAGTCGCTGAGGTTTATTGTTTGTGCACATCGAAATTGCTTTCAACAAGAAGCTTGAATGTCCTCAAGCCCGTTTCGTACGAGTAGTCGTGCCCCTTGTGAAGGCAAGATTTTTTCATTTCAAGCAGCTGCTTGGGCAGCCTGGGATTAAGTAGGATATCCAGCAACGCCTCACGATTGCAGAATTCATACGTCAAGCCCGTTTCGCCTTCTTGGACCATCTCGGCATAACTTGGCCATTGCGACGCAATTACGGGGATACCGGCACAGTAAGCATCGACCACGGTGCCTGGGACGCCTTCGCCCGGGCACCTCGTTGGAAAGGTCAGGGCAAGGTACCCGTTGAGGACCGAAGTGCTCTCGCCCGCGGGCGCCACGCCCTTGTAGGCGACCTCGGAGACGTCGCAGTCTGCCATGAGCGCGTGGAAGTGCTCCTTGTACTCGGCTAGGACGTTTCCGTAAATGTCGAGCCTGAAGGCGCGACGACCAAGCTGGCTGTTCGCCTTGCGCACAGCCCACACGATGTCGTCAATGCCTTTGTCCTCGTAGATGCGGGAGAAGACCGCTAAAGGCCATGGCTCACCGGATGGCTTCTCAAGTTCGGAGGATTCGAGAAGTGGCAGGCGCTTGTAGTTATATGCGACGAGCACGTTTTCGAAGCCTTGATCGGTGAGCAGAGCCTTAACTCGTTGGGACTCAACCAGTATCGCATCGAACGATTTGAGCTTCTTCGTGAGCAAAGACTGTCCGGCTATAAATTCGGCGAGCCACCCGCCGATAACTGAATACACGACTTTACAGCCATGTCGCTTCCGCAAGTTAATGAGCAAAGGCGCAAAGACTTTCAGTCCGTTATGGGCCGGAAGCATAATGAGGACATCAGAGAACTTCGCGAGTTCGGTACACTCACGAATAAGTGCAATCGGGTGCTTCTGCCACCCACGCGTGTCGACAGATCTGACATTCTCATTCCCGCAGACATCGCGCAACAACTCACGGACAGTTCGAGTCTTCACGACCTGACCATCCGCCATGTCGAGCCCCTCAGCAAAGTGCCCGATAATGCCGACCGTCTTTATCTGTTTAGTAATTTCCATCTATAGAAAGCCTTGCCTCGCATGTTCAGTCACAGTTGCTGACGTACTTCATCTTCTTGTACGCACCAAAAACCAGATTTATGAATGTCCTCCAGCAAGCGAGCGGAGCCGACATACCCTCGCCCTCGTGCCAGAGAACGTAGAGATGAGCGACCTGGCCCCTGAGTCCAACTCCGTGCGAGACAGAAGACGTTCTCACCCGATATCGCCCGAGCACCTCAGGCAACAGCATGCAGTCAGCTTTCTTGGCCGCCTTCAGCCACATGGCATAGTCGTTGTGCTTTTTCAGGTCGGCTATCTGCACCATGCCGACCTCATGCGCATCGTACATTACGGTCAAACACCCTGGCCAGCAATAACGGCGCATGCCTGAGTGTGTAATAAGCGCAGGCCCCGAGAAGCGACGCCCTTGGGACTCTCCGCCCTCGTCCATCGTCTCATACTCCGTGTACGAAAAACTGCAGCCGCTTTTGCGCATGAACGCGAGCTGCCCCTCCAGCTTGTCCGGCGCCCAAAGGTCATCGCTGTCCAGAAAGGCGATCCAGTCGCCCTTTGCCTCTCGAAGCGCGCGGTTACGCGAGCATGCCGCGCCCGAGTTGCGCTCGTTTGAGAAAACGTGGACGCGCGAGTCATCCATGGCTATCGCCTCAGCGACAGCGACGGTGCCGTCCGTCGAGCAATCGTCAACGATCAGCAGCTCCCAGTCGCCGTATGTCTGCGACTGTACGCTCTTTATGCTTTCCGCAATAAAGTCTTCAGAGTTGTAGGATGGCATTACGACGGATACAAGGCCGAACTCCTGAGCGTTTTCCCTCACTGAATCACGACCGTTTCGTTCAATAGTTTCTTCGCCTGCTCTTGCAGGTCGTAGTACTCTTCGCACGTCACGCGGCCCTCGGCAAGCAAATAGTCGCCGTAGTCGGCGGAAGTGGCCATGCCGTCCTCGGTAATGCCTTCATGTTTCAAGAAGGCTTTGGCGAGGGTCTTAAAGAAAATGGCGGCATCACCCGCGAATGTAATGTGCTCGATATAGTCCAGGTCGTAGGCAAGCTTGTCATCCCAGGCAATGGCGTTACGCCCGTTCACCTGGGCCAACCCAGAAAGACCCGGCCGCACAAAATGGCGCTTGCGCTGTTCGTGCGTCATGAACACCATATCGCGCACCAGCTGCGGACGCGGACCGATAATAGCCATCTCGCCTCGCACGATGTTGAGCACCTCTGGCAGCTCATCCAAGCTCGTCGCACGCAAAGCCTTGCCAAACCTTGTCAAGCGCACCTCGTCGGGCAAAAGATTCCCCTTTTCGTCGCGCTCGTCTGTCATAGTACGAAACTTATACAGCTTGAATATCTTTTCATCCTTGCCCGGGCGAGGCTGTTTGAACAGCACAGGGCCGCCCAATTTCACACGCACCAGAATTGCCACGATTGCCAGTACCCACCAGAAGAGAATAAGCAGGACAAGAGACAGGCACAGGTCAATGACCCGTTTACCATAACGTTGGTAGAAAGTTTCGTTACCCGACCTACTCAAAACAACGCCTAATCACTTCGATGATCACGTCCTGTTGTTCGGGCGTCATCTTGTTGTCGGAGGGCAGACAGAGACCACGATGGAAGATATCGGCGCCCACATCCAAAGGCAAGCCATCTGTACCCGTTGCACCGCCGGAAATATACGCGTTGGTCTTAGCTCGACCATTGCCCTCGCGCGTTACGAAAGCATTCATGCGATAAATAGGCTGCATGTGCATAGGCTTCCAGATTGGACGACCCTCGGCGTTAAAGGCAGCAATAGCCTCAAGAATCTCGGTAGGACAGCTCTTGCCAGGCTCGCTTACGTAAAGTGCCTCACTCTCGCCTCGAACCTGTTTGCACATTGCGTCAGGGTCTATTAGTAGGCAAGAAAGCCAGAAGTTCGGCTCACAAACGTTAGGGTCATAGGGGTTCATGCTCACCGGCAGACCCTTAAAGCCCTCTTTGTAACGCATGTAAATAGCCTTCTTTTGGGCAATATGCTCCTCCAGATACGGAATCTGGCCACGCACGACACCGGCAATTACATTGCTCATGCGATAGTTATAACCAAGCTCCTCATGCTGGTACCAGGGAGCGGCTTCACGCGACTGGGTCGACCATTTGCGCGTTTTATCGGCTGCCTCTTTGCTATCAGTTAAAAGCATGCCACCAGCGGAACCGGTAATGATCTTATTGCCGTTAAAGCTAATGGCGCTGATGTCACCAAACGTACCAGTCTGACGACCCTTATACGTGGCGCCAAGTGACTCAGCAGCATCCTCAACAAGGACAGCCCCGTGCGCATCGCAAATTGAACGAAGCTCTTCGACTTTGCCAGGCGTTCCGTAAAGATGCGCCGCCACAACGACCTTTGCAGTCGGATGCAGTTCGAAAGCCTTTTCAAGAGCGACGGGATCCATATTCCAAGTGTCTCGCTCAGTATCGATAAATACAGGGACACCGCCCTCGTAAACAACTGGGTTCACCGTTGCGTCGAACGTCATATCGCTGCAAAGGACCTCATCACCGGGCTTAATTCCAGCGAGCTTCATGGCAAGATGCAAGGCAGAAGTACCGCAAGAAAGGGCAACGGCATAGCCGCAACCAATCTTTTCGGCCATTTGGCGTTCGATTTCGTTGATATTCTCGCCTACCGTCGACATCCAGTTGGTCTCATATGCCTCGGTAATGTATTTGAGCTCATCGCCGTGCATGGTAGGCGAGCTTAGCCAAACCTTGTTCTCAAAGGGCTTAATGTCCATCGTGACTCCTTATCCCTAATCGTTAAACTGCGGATGATATGTAGGTACAACCTCAGCGAGCACGGACTTAACCGTGTCGTTATCCTTGTCGAGGCAGACATGAAGCTTCTCAAGCTTGTCTTTAATCTCTTCCATCTTGTCGGCCTCGGCTGTGGAGATGCGAATCTCGGAATGCTTGGTAGGCAGGAGCTGCTCATTGTCCATAAGGAGCTCCTCGTACATCTTTTCGCCAGGACGCAGGCCGACTTCTTTGATCTGGATATCTTTGCCAGGCTTAAGACCGCTCAGCGTAATAAGGTTGATGGCAAGGTCATAGATCTTGACCGGCTCACCCATGTCCAGAACAAAGATCTCGCCGCCATGAGCAAGTGCGCCAGCAGTAATGACCAACTTACTAGCCTCGGGGATGGTCATGAAGTAACGCGTGATGTCCTTGTGCGTAATGGTGATAGGGCCACCCTCACGAAGCTGGCGCTTAAACAACGGAATAACCGATCCATGACTACCCAGAACATTGCCAAAGCGAACAGCCGTAAAGATGGTCTTACTGTTTGCCGCGTAATACTGAACGATCATCTCGTCCATACGCTTGGTGGCACCCATTACGTTAGTGGGATTAACCGCCTTATCGGTAGAAATCTGCACATAATGGCTGCACTGATACTTGTCGGCAAGACGCACGACGTTGAGCGTGCCAAAAACGTTATTCTCGATTGCCTCGCGAGCGTTGTGTTCCATAAGAGGAACGTGCTTGTGGGCTGCAGCGTGGAAAACAACTTGAGGATGGTACTTCTCAAAGACCTTGGTAATCGCTGGGAGATGCGTAATGGAGCCGATATAGACTTGAATATCAGTGCCTTGATCATGAGCGGTCTTGATGATGTCGTGATATAGCTCGTAGGTAGTGTTCTCGTAAATGTCGAACAACACGATTTGCGCAGGTTTTGCCGGAAGCAACTGACGTACAAGCTCTGAGCCAATAGATCCGCCGCCGCCCGTGACCAAAATGCGTTTACCGGTAACATAACCCATCTGGTTAAGGTCAAGCGACTTCTCCTCGCGAGAAAGCAAGTCACTGATTTCGACCTCACGAAGGGCAACCCTGCCTATTCCATCCTGCGGAATATCGCGGACATTGGGGAGCGTGAGGACCCTAAGGCCTGTCTTCATGCATAGGTCATAGATACGCTGACGCTCTTCATGCGTGGCGCTCGGAATTGCCACGACAATCTGCTCCGCTTCACAATCGTGCGCAATAGTAGGGATATCGGCGCAAGTACCGCACACCTTAACGTCATGAATACGCTGGTTTTGTTTATTGGGGTCATCGTCAACAACGGCAACCGGATCACCGATCATATCAGGGTCTCCGTTGAGCATACGTTTGATGGAGAGAGAGCCGGTCTCCCCTGCTCCTACGATGAGCGTGCGCGGGAGATGCGCATCGGAATTGCTTTTAAATCGCCAGAGCTGGCTACCATAAATGGCGCGAATGGCAAAGCGTCCGCCACCGCAAATGATGAGCACAACGGCCCATGCCATAACATCCTCGCGGAGCGACATGCCCTTGCCGAATAACACGTTAAAGATAACGTCGCCAATGACTGAGCCTACCGTTACAGCAGCAACAATACGTCCAGCCTCAGAAATGCTCGCATAGCGCCATAAGCTGCTATACATGTGGAAGAACCAAAAGACGACAACGTTAACAAGCGCAAGCACAAGAATAGCCGGGCATGCGCCGGCTGCTCCGCTGAGCGTCGCCCAATGCTGCGTTCCCCACGATGCGACAAACACTGCAATAAAAGTTGCCGCAATGTCATATGCCATCAACGCATACGGCTCGAAGGCGCTCAGCTTCCCCTTTTGCTTTGCGCTCTTAGATTCGGTGTTCAAAACTCTTCTTCTCTTCCCTATTGATTCCGTTATCCCCGGCCCCGGGGATCCTCCCTTTTTCGTTAAGCAGTCGCCAGCAGCTAGGCGATCGCCTTTTTAAGGTTTCGCATTGCACGCTGCTCGTTCGAAAGCACGGCAAGGCCGACGCGAGTGGTTACGCGTCGGCCGCACAAATCGAGCTCCAAATAAGCAGTGCTCTTGCGTCTGTTAATGGATTTGATAAGGCCTTCGTGGCCCAGCAGCGGACCTGCCGTAACTACGACCTGGTCACCGTCTTTCAGGGCCTCGCTCATGGGCACCACACGGTCTCCCTTATGCGTAAATCCGCCAATAAGCTGGACCTCTTCTTTTGCCAGCGGCACAAACTGACCATCCTGAGATAACACCCGGGCAAAGTCGTCCATGCGCAGCAGATGCTGTTGCACGGTGCGGGGATCGGCCGTATCGCAGATAAGATAACCGGGAAAGAGTGGTTTGGTCGTATTGACCCATTCGCCCCGTACTTTAATCTCGGTTTGAAATTGGGGATAAAAGAGCTCTTGCATGGCACTCGCCGGCACCATGCGCTCGATGCGCTCGCGCATTACGTCTTCGCGACCGTTAATGACCTGGATCACATACCACACGAGCACCACCCCCTTGCTGTCTTACGTGTGGCTCACGGGGTTTGGGTATGGCTTCGCCAGGGCGCTTGTGCGCGAAGGCGCTCCATATTCAAACCCTGAGCCCAGTTAGACAAGCACGTGGCTCTGCCCCACCGTGAACGGTATGTATGAGTGCAGTTACTAGAGACGCGGACGTGTATCGCAAAAATGACCGCGACTCCAGCTGGCTGCGTGCGAACCAGTCAAGCGGGGATAAAACTGAACCGCACGCAAACAGCTGAAGGACTGCTATGGTTTGCCTTAACATCTAATTGCACTGTCTAATGCAAACTTATAAATAGCAGCAAAAGCAAGTCCAAAAATCGCGCATGGCAATCGATATTGGAGCTCGTGGTTTTTCTGGCACCGCCGTTACGGCCGGATGCTGATCGACCCTGCGCTTTTTGGCTTGCTGGAGCCGCGAGCACAGTTGAACTCATGTAACGTTAGGTATCTTAGCACAAGCTGTTAGTGAAACTGATTTGGGCTGCGTTGGACAACATATCCTTTATTTGACGTGCTTAAGGGGGTTGTTTTGGGATGTTGTTCACGTTGGCGCAGGTTAATGGGATGCTAACGGCGATTAGGCGCGTTCCTGAAGCCCATATGGAACGGCGATTTACACTGGTAATCGCGTTTGGCTAACAAACTATGTACAGACATGGGAAATAATTTGTGCAACTTTTTGTTGGCGTAGGTGAGGTTTGTGGCATGTGGTGTTTTCGCATGAAAAGACGATATGAGAAAGCCATTTGGGTCGCCTCCCCCGCGGCGCAGCTTCTTTCCGCGGGCTCGGGATGCCACAATG
>NZ_JADPCH010000028.1 GCF_015670745.1 Collinsella aerofaciens
CATGTCTCCAGTGGAATACGAGCGGCAATACGCTTGAGGATCCTTAAAAGAAAGTCCAGTTTATCCTTCCCACTCCAAAAGCCTCCCATTTCTCATGTCCAAGAAATGGGAGGCAGTTCAAAGAGTCCTAGGGGCTTCTGATGGTCGCGGCGTCAGCAAGCAAGCGCAAATAGGCGTCAGCAAACAACCCTCAAAACCTAAGTGAGTAGACTTTTTTGCAATAGCCAAGCACAGCCCGCATAACGAAAACTAAACCGCAGGTAGAGCCCTTGCGCAAAAGCCATGTGCTCGCGATATTGCAAAAAGTCTACTCACTTAGCTAACGACTACACTAAACGGCTGGGTGGAACGCCCATTTCCTGCATTTTCTCGCGCGCTGGCACCTCGCGCCGACGCTACGCCATAATAGTTGGCGGACAATCACGAGAGAAAGCAAACACATGGCACAGACCACGACAGATACCGCCGCCAGCACCGTCTCCGGCGCCGGCGCCGCCAGCTCGTTCTCGGGCGGCACGGGAACCGAAGCCGAATTCGGCTCGCTCGGCGCGCTCTCCCCTACCTGGTGGGAGCCCGAGGACGGCAGCGAGCCCGAACCGTGGCTTACGCCCGACCAGGCCTTCGAGCGCTTCTTTGAATGGACGGGCGACCGCGGCATTGAGCTGTGGGATCACCAAGAAGAGGCCCTCATGGACCTGGCCGCCGGCGATCACGTCATTTTGGGCACGCCGACCGGATCGGGCAAGTCGCTCGTCGCGCTGGGCATGCTCTTTATGGGCATGGCGCAGGGCAAACGCTGTTATTACACGGCTCCTATCAAGGCTCTGGTCAGCGAGAAGTTTTTCGACCTGGTACAGGTGCTCGGCCGCGATAACGTGGGCATGATCACCGGCGACACGCATATCAACACCAAGGCGCCCGTCATCTGCTGCACGGCAGAGATCCTTGCCAACGACGCACTGCGCGAGGGCGAAGATGCCGACGTGGGCTGCGTAGCCATGGACGAGTTCCACTACTTTGCCGACCCCGGCCGCGGTTGGGCCTGGCAGGTGCCGCTGCTCACCCTGCCCCACACGCAATTCATGCTCATGAGCGCCACGCTCGGCGATGTCACTGCCATCGCCGCCTCACTCGAGGAGCACACCGGCGCTGCTTGCGACTTGGTTGTCGACGCCCCGCGTCCTGTTCCGCTGAGCTACGACTATGTGACGACCTCCCTCGAGGGCACGGTCGAGCTCGCCATGCGCCGCGGCGAGGCCCCGCTCTATATCGTGCACTTTAGCCAGGATGCCGCCCTTGCGACGGCGCAGTCGCTCGCCAATTTTGGCATCGCCAGCAAGGAGCAGCGTGAGGCCATCAAGGAAGCGGCAAAGGGAACGAGCTTCTCCACGGCCTTTGGCAAGATCCTCAAGCGCTTGCTCGGCTGCGGCGTCGGCGTGCACCATGCTGGCATGTTGCCGCGCTATCGTCTGCTGGTCGAGCGCTTGGCGCAGCAGGGCCTACTGCCCGTCATTTGCGGCACCGACACACTCGGCGTCGGCATCAACGTGCCCATCCATACCGTGGTGCTCACCGCGCTCACCAAGTTTGACGGCTACAAAATGCGTCGCCTGCGCGCCCGCGAGTTCCATCAGATCGCCGGTCGCGCCGGTCGCTCTGGCTTTGATACCGAGGGCATGGTCATCGCCGAGGCCCCGGAGCACGAGATCGAGAACGCCAAGCTCATGGCCAAGGCGGGCGATGACCCCAAGAAGCTCCGCAAGATCAAAAAGAAGAAGGCCCCCGAGGGCTTTGTCACCTGGAACAAGCAGACCTTTGAGCGCCTGATCGAGACGCAGCCCGAAACGCTCAAGCCACGCCTTCGCATCACACACTCCATGGTGATTAGCGTGGTCGAGCAGGGCGGCGACGCTCGCGCCCGCGTGCACGACCTCATCGAGACGAGCTTGCAGGCCCCCGAGGAAAAGGCCAAGCTCGAGGTTCGCGCCGACGAGATCTTCGCAACGCTCATCGACTCCGGCATCGTCGTGCGCACCGAGGTGCCGCCCGCACCCGACGCTCCGGCTGACGCCGCGCCGGACATCGACTACGCGCTGACGGTCGACCTGCCCGAGGACTTTGCCCTCGATCAGCCGCTCTCACCGTTCTTGCTTGCCGCGTTGGAGCTGCTCGACCCCGAGAGTGAGACCTATACCATGGATCTGATCTCGATGGTCGAGGCTACGCTCGAGGATCCCAAGCAGGTGCTGCGCGCACAGGAGCGCGCAGCACGTGATCGTGCTATGGCCGAGATGAAGGCCGACGGCGTCGACTATGAGGAGCGTCTGGAGCGCATTCAGGACGTCACCTACGAAAAGCCGCTCGAGGATTTGCTCGATGCCGCCTTTGACAAGTACTGCCAGGAAGTGCCTTGGGCAAACGACTACCAGCTCTCTCCCAAGAGTGTCCTGCGCGATATGCTGGAAAGCGCGAGCGATTTTAAGGGTTACATTCAAAAGCTCGGCATCGCCCGCTCCGAGGGCATTTTACTGCGCTACCTGGCAGAGGCCTACCGTTCACTCGACCGTACCGTGCCCATCGAGAAGCGCGACGAGCGCCTGCGCGACATTATCTCGTGGCTGGGCTTTGTGGTGCGCTCGGTGGACTCGAGCCTGGTGGACGAGTGGGAAAACGCCGGCAACCCGGCAGCCCTCGATGCTGCGCCGCCGCAGGGCATCGACGAGGTCGTGGCGGACCGCCGCGGCTGCACGCTGTTGGTGCGCAACGCACTCTTCCGCCGCGTGACCCTTGCCGCCCGCGAGCACGTTCGCGACTTGGGCGAGCTCGACGACGACTGGGGCATGAGCGATATCCGCTGGCAAAAAGCACTCGACGCTTACCACGAGCAGCACGAGGAAATCCTCACCGACGGAGATGCCCGCAGCGCCGCGATGTTTTCCATCGACGAATCCGACGAGGAGACCGCGCACGTGTGGCACGTGCACCAGATTTTTGCCGACGAGGATGGCGACCACGACTTTGGCATCATGGGCGATGTCGACCTGGATGCCACGCAAGACGGCGGCGAGGTCATCTTCAAAAACTACCGCGTCGGCTTTATCGAGGACCTGCTCGAGGACTAGCCGGGCACAATGGAACGAAACGAAGCGGGGCCGCTGGCAACATCGCCAGCGGCCCCGCTTTTGCACTATATGCTATGCCTTACTCGGCATCCTCGACCTCATACGAATCTGCCTCGGCTGGCTCATCGTTTGTCTCTGTCGCAGTCCCACGTGCCTCGTCAAACGCCGCCTTCATGGTCTTGTTGCCCCACGTGAGCTTGCGAATGGTAAGCTCATCGGCCTTGTTGTGGGCCAGACGCAGATTCTCGGTACTGCGACGCAGATCATCCTTGGTCTTCTCGAGCTGCTTAATGGCAGCATCAATCTCCTTGATCGCCGACTCGAACTGCTTGCTCGCCAAGTTGTAGTTGCGCGAGAAGCCGTCCTTGAACTTCTCCATCTTGGCTTCGAAGTTCGTGACGTCGATATTCTGCTGCTTGTACTCCGCTAGCTCCTGCTTATAGCGCAGCGAACCCATGGCGGCGTTGCGCAGCAGCGTAATCATGGGAATGAAAAACTGCGGACGGATCACGTACATCTTCTCGTAGCGATAGCTCACGTCGACTATCCCTGCGTTATAGAGCTCGCTCTCGGGCTCCAGCAGGGTGCAGAGCACCGCGTACTCACAGCCTTTCTGGCGACGATCGTGATCGAGTTTCTTAAAGAAGTCCTCGTTTTTGTGCTTGGTCGCAGTCTCGTCGTTCTCGTTTTTCATCTCGAACATAATCGAAATGACCTCGTTGCCGCTCGCGTCGCACTCGCGGAAGATAAAGTCGCCCTTGGTACCCTCGGACGCATCGTTATCTTTCTCGAAGTACGCGTTAGGAAACGCCGTCATGCGCAGACGGTTAAACTCGGTCTCGCAGTGCTGCTCGAGCGACTCGCCCACCATCTTGGTGGACAGGCGGACCTTCATGTCCTTAAGGCGCTCAATCTCTTCATCCTTGTAGCGAATCAGGTCATCGCTCGCGCGCTTGGCTTGCGCAAGCTCGAGCTCGTGCGCCGCCTTGGCTTGCTCCTCGCGAGAATCGCGCACCGCCAGCTCGCTCGTCAGTTTGGCACGTGCCTCATCGCGCTCTCGTTCCGCCGCGGCGACCGCCTCTGACAGGTTCATTTTTGCCATCAGTTCCTGCTCGCGCAGCTGGGCACGCAGGCCCTCGGCCTCTTGCTCGGACTGAGCCTTTGCGGCGGAAAACTTCTCTTGCACCTTCGCGCGATAGTCAGCAAGCGCGCGCTCGGCCTCGCTGCGAGCGGCATCGAGCTCACGCTGCGACTCTGCCGCGGCAGCGGCAAGCGCCATCTCCTGGGCCTTGTCCGCCGCGGCAAGCCTGGCCTGCAGCTCGGCAATCTGAGCGTCGCGTGCAGCTAAATCGTTTTGAGCAGCGTTGCGCGCCGCCGACTCGGCAAGCTTTGCTTCGTCGTCCTTGCGTCCAAGCTGTGCACGCAGGCTGTCAATCTCACGCTGGAGCTCGGCGTTCTCCTTCTGAGCATCGGCGCGAGCCTCAACCGCCGCTCGCTGGCTTGCGCTCTCACGCTCCGCGGCAGCACCCTCGAGCTTGGCGCGCAGCTCGGCAAGCTCGGCATCGCGCCTGGCAACCTCCTGCGCCAGTTCCTGAGCCGCGGCGTTTTTCTGCTCAACGAGCTGAGCGTTGCGCTGAGACTCCGCCTCCTGCAGAGCAGCCGTCGAGCGCGAGCGCTCAAGCTCCAGTGCCTGCTCGCCCTCGCGCTGGACTGCCTTCACACGCTCATCCAGGTCGCGCGAAAACTCAGCATCGCGCACTTGTTTGACGATATCCGCATAGCCGGACGCATCGACCTTAAAAACTTCGCCGCAATGCGGGCACTTAATCTCGTTCATAGCAGCTCCTCGATGGACGCAAATTTCAACCGACTACACTCTACCGCGCCGCACGGACAAAAAAGGCGCCGCCGCCATAATGGCAACGGCGCCAAAACCACCACAAAGCCACCTGCCCCCCCTTGTGGTGGTTTGAGGGCTACAGCCTAAAGAAGCTCAAGATCTGGTCTCGGCTTACGGGCTTGTACTCGTTGGCGTCGAGGCCGACATCGTAGCGGTAAATGGGGCGCTCGCGATCGCGGTTGCGCGCGTTGGTGCGGTCCCCCCTGCTGTGGATATGCCCGTGCAGCATGATGGCGCCACGCGCCTTGCCATTCCAGCTGAGCATGGGGTAGTGGCTCATAACCAGACGATGGCCCTTGGCATAGCCGGGAGCAACCTCCAGGTAATCACGCACGTCTTCCCAGATTTGGGGCGCAGCTGGATCTTCCCAGTCACCGTCATGGTTGCCACGGATGAGCGTTACGTTCTGACATTCGATGCGCTCGCGCAGGCGCACAGCATCCGCCAGGGGCAAACGATAGGTAAAGTCTCCCAAGATATAGAGACGGTCGTCCGCCGCCACGCACTCATTCACGGCATCGATGACCTTGCGGTTCATCTCCTCGACCGAATCAAACGGTCGATCCATGTCGTGCAGGATATTCGTGTCGCCCAGGTGCAGGTCGGCGGTAAACCACATCATCGTCTGTGTCCTCATTTCGCAACGCGTTCAACTCGTGCTAAGTATACAGACGCAGCGATGCGGCGGTTATCCAAAGAGCCCGCCGAACAGTCCGCGGCGGCGTTTGTCTTTCTTTTTCAACGCATCACCCTGGGCGTTCTTGCCCTGCCGCTTCTTACGATCCTGCTCCAACTCATCGTCATCGAGTAGCAGATCCCACTCAAACGGATCGTCTGTCAGATTGAACAGATCATCGTTATCAAACATGGCCGCCTCCCTTACCGATTAGCGAGCATCCACCACGTAGAGTCCAACGCGCACCTGATGCCACGGGCTGCGTTCGGGAGCAACCTGTTGCACGCGGGCCTCAAATACGTCCTCATGGCCGTAATACATCATCAAGGACAGTGGGCCGACCTCGTTTCCCGGAACGTAGCCAAGTTTGGTCTTGCCATAGTAGATCGCAACTGCCTCGGGGTCATGGGGATTATCGCGCTCGGCACACAGTGTCAGTTTATCGCCCGCTTTAAGATCGCCCAGGACCAAGGCGCCATCAGCATACTGAAATCCTGCAATGTGAAATGACAGAAGAACACGTGAAGGCTCGTACATAGCAGCTCCTCAAACAGCCGGATAAATCGGCGCTTAACCGTACTGAGAAGCTTACGGGCCCGTGCGGACACAAATACATCCTGTCTGCGTCCTTCAATCGTTTGCCTCAACGCTTGCGCGACAGAACGCTTGCAGATAAGATAGGAACACGGATGGCACCCGTTGCCGCGGGTCTTGCCAACTCCGATACACGTTTTCATCGTGAGAAGTGGCCGTCTTCGCTTACGCGGGGGCGGCTATTTCATTCGGCCGATAAACAGACCGAGTTCGATAGCCGCAATCAACAACGCCAATAACGAAATAACATCGCTTACGTTCATGCCAAATCCCTTCTAAAGGGAGTTGGCCCATCCGTGCTCCATAACAGTAGTCTAACGCAAAATGCAGGTAATAGGAACATTTGTTCGTATTACCTGCGCCCTTTTCTAATGCACAAACATGCGCACGAACTTGTGCTTCCAGCTTGCGTAGGGCGCATACCGAAACGGCACGTCCAACCAGGTTGCCTTGTTCACGATGCTCTTCTTGTGGCTAAACGTATCGAAGCTCTCGCGTCCATGGTACTGCCCCATACCGCTCGCACCCATGCCACCAAAGCCCATATGGCTCGTAGCCAAGTGCATAATCGTGTCGTTGACGCAGCCGCCGCCAAAGGGCACGTAACGCACAAAGCGCTGCTGAACTGCGCGATCCTGGCTAAAGATATATAGAGCCAGCGGCGTCGGACGATCCGTAATAAACGTCTCGGCCTCGTCTAGGCTCTCAAACGTCAGCACCGGCAAGATGGGGCCGAAAATCTCCTCCTGCATCACGGCGTCATCGGGGGTCACGCCGTCCAAAATCGTCGGCTCGATCTTGAGCGAAGTCTCGCGCGCGGTACCTCCAAGCACAACCTTATCGGGATCGATCAGCCCGCGCACGCGCGCAAAATGCTTGGCGTTGACGATATGCCCGTAGTCCTCGTTATCGAGCGGATGCTCGCCAAACATACGGCGGGCCTCCTCCTTGATAAGGTCCAGCAGCTCGTCGTGCACGCGCGTATCGACCAGCAGGTAGTCGGGCGCCACGCAGGTCTGCCCCACGTTGAGCCATTTGCCAAAGGCGATACGCCGTGCCGCGACCTTCAAATTTGCCGTCGCATCCACGATGCAGGGGCTCTTGCCGCCCAGCTCAAGCGTCACGGGCGTGAGGTTTTTGCTCGCGCGCTCCATAACGAGCTTGCCGACCGAAACGCTACCGGTAAAGAAGATCTTGTCCCAGTGCTCATCGAGCAGCGCTTCGTTCTCGGCGCGACCGCCCTCGACAACCGTCACCAGGCGCGGATCAAATGCCTCTTCACAGATTTGTTTGAGCACCGCGCTCGATGCCGGAGCATAGGCGCTCGGCTTGATGACCACGGTATTGCCCGCGGCAAGGGCCCCGGCGAGCGGCTCGAGTGTTAGCAAAAACGGGTAGTTCCACGGAGCCATAATGAGCGTGACGCCATAGGGCACGGCTTGCGTTTTGCACACGCTCACGGCGTTGGCAAGGTCACACGGACGCAGGCGTGGACGACTCCATCGAGCCACATGCGCAATCTGATGACGAATCTCGGAAAGCGACGTGCCGATCTCGCACATATATGCCTCGTCATGCGACTTTCCCAAATCGGTCTTGAGTGCATGGGCAATATCGGCCTCGTGCGCCCGTACCGTATCGCGTAAACTCACGAGCGCGCGACGTCGGGCATCAACATCAAACGTAGCGTGCGTTTTAAAGTAAGTGCGCTGATCGCCGACGATGCGCGCAATTTCCTCGGTGTTCATGGCACCCTCCTAGTTCTCGTCCTCAAACATACCACCCGCGACGACCTCGTACATACGCTCGAGCTCCAAGCGGTCCATCAAAAGCGGAACGGGGTACAGCGGATTGGCCTCGGCATCGGCATGCGCCGCCATCTCGGGAATGTCAGAGCGGCGAATGCCCAAAACATATTTGGGGATTCCCAGGGCCTCGTTCATGCGGTCGACCCAATCGATAAAGGCCTCGGCCGCAAGACTATCCTGCGCGGTAGCCGGCGCAATGCCCGCCATGTGAGCAAGATCGGCAAGCTTGGGGGCGGCGGCGTCACCATAAGCGCGAAGCATGTGCGGCAGGATGATCGCGTTGGCCAAACCGTGCGGAATTCCGTATCGGCCGCCCAAACTGTGCGCGATGGCATGCACATATCCGACATAGGAGCGGGTAAACGCAACGCCCGCCTTATACGCCGCCAAAAGCATATTGCGACGAGCGCACATGTCGTCACCATGCTCATAGGCCTCGAGCAAATTGTCGTGGATAAGCTGCACCGCCTGTCGCGCCATCTTGCGCGTATAGGGCGTGGTGCTTCGCCCGATAAAGGCCTCAACGGCATGCGTCAGGGCGTCCATGCCCGTCTGCCCCGTAATGGAAGCGGGCAAGCCGCACGTAAACTCGGGGTCGTGGACTGCAAAACGCGGGATGAGCACAAAGTCGTTAATGGGGTATTTGTAGTGCGTCCCGTCATCGGTAATTACCGCCGCAAGCGTGGCTTCGCTTCCCGTACCGGCGGTAGTGGGAACGGCGATGAGCAGCGGCAGGCGACGATGAATCCGCAGCAGGCCGCGCATCTTGTTGATGGGCTTGTTTGGCTGCGCAATGCGTGCGCCCACGCCCTTGGCACAGTCCATGGCCGAGCCACCGCCAAAGCCGATAATGGCCTGGCAGGCGCTCTCTCGATACAGGGACGCCGCTTCTTCCACGTTTGAAACCGTGGGGTTTGCACGCGTTTCGGCATAGACCGTAACGCCAATCCCCCTGGATGCGAGCGCCGTCTCGAGCGGTGCCGTGAGCCCCAGACGGGCAATGCCGGGATCCGTCACGATAAGGACCTTCTGGATCGAGCGCTTTTGAAGCACCGCGGGCACATCCTCGGCATGCTCTAAAATGCGCGGCTCGGTATAGGGCAGGATCGGCAATGCAATGCGAAAAACCGTCTGATATGTTCGGCACCAGGCACGACGGGCTAGATGCATAAAGGAAACTCCTTCATTTGTTGATAGGTCAACATTTGCTCGCCCGATTGTACTCAGCGGCGGTCAAAGACGGCCTGCCAATCGTTAATCAATCAACATCTTCATATCTCAAAATTGTTTTATTAAAAATCATTCCTAATAGGCTTCACATTTGGTTGCATTTATGGATAATAGAACTCGTCAAGACGCACGTCCGGAGAGGGCCCTTACGGGACCGGACGAGCGCGCAATCGCCATCGATCGAAAGGATCGAATCATGAAGTTTGTTTGCCCCGTTTGCGGTTATGTGGAAGAGTTCGACGGCGACCAGCTGCCCGAGGATTTTAAGTGCCCCCAGTGCGGCGTTCCCGGTTCTCGTTTCCTGAAGCAGGAGGAGGGCCAGCTCGAGTGGGCCGCCGAGCACGTCGTGGGCGTCGCCAAGATGGAGGGTGTCTCTGAGGACATCGTTGCCGACCTGCGCGCCAACTTTGAGGGCGAGTGCTCCGAGGTCGGTATGTACCTGGCCATGGCTCGCGTCGCTCATCGCGAGGGCTATCCCGAGATCGGCCTGTACTGGGAGAAGGCTGCCCACGAGGAGGCCGAGCATGCCGCCAAGTTCGCTGAGCTCCTGGGCGAGGTCGTGACCGACTCCACCAAGAAGAACCTCGAGATGCGCGTTGAGGCCGAGAACGGTGCCACCGCCGGCAAGACCGATCTTGCTAAGCGCGCCAAGGCCGCTGGCCTCGATGCCATCCACGACACCGTGCACGAGATGGCTCGCGACGAGGCCCGCCACGGCAAGGCTTTCGCCGGCCTGCTCAAGCGCTACTTTGGCTAAGCCAACCGCCTGAGACATAACCTCTAGCTTGATGAGGCCCGGACCATATTGGTTCGGGCCTTTTTCGTGCCTCACGAACTTGTTAACGCCCTGAAATAGGACCGCCTTCGGCATCGGCTTCTCGTCAAAAACTAAGTGAGTAGACTTTTTGGAACTTGCCGAGCACACCACCCATATTGCTTTATAAAGCCGCAGGTAAATGACTTGTTGCAAAACGGCCTGGTCGCCAAAGTGCCAAAAGTCTACTCACTTAGATTCGCAGCCGTCCACGATCGAGCCATTTTGTGTCTAACGGGCATCTTTCCGTCGATTACTCCCAATTTTGTCCAGTCAATGAATAGTTCAGACCGGAGTAATGCCTCAGCCCTTTGCTCATCCGAGCTTTTATCACGATATTCAGCATCGAGCATCCTGCATACGGCCTTAACGATCGCGCGGAATCTATCCTCATCCGATATCTGTCTGTGTGTAAGGAGAAGCACATCGTAGCCCATGGCCTGAAGGGCCGTCATGCGGTCAGCGTCACGCAAGCCATCCCCCGCGCGTCCGTGCGAGGCCTTTCCCTGACATTCAATGGCCACCTGTCGCCTACCGTCCGGCGAAGAAAGAAGTAGGTCGATATATACACGGGACTTTCCCACAATCGCTCGAGCACTTGTGCTTAACGTCACTTCGACATTGAGCTCTATGCCGCAAAACCCTTCGCCTCCCAGGGCTCGCGGCAGTCCAAGCAACAAATACGCCTCGACCTCAAAAGGCGACGCGGCACCCAATGGAACGAGTTGCGATACCGCCATAAATCTATTGCCGTAACGCATCCCGCAAACATCTGAACAAAAACGGTCAAGGTCTCCGCCCAAAACCAAAGCGTCTCGACGCCATAAATTTGAGGCGGTGCCGTCCTCGGACGGGCAGCGCACCCAACCGAACGTTGTCGAAATCGCGCCCGAATCAATTACACGCGAAAGCTCCGCCTCAAGTGCCGCTGGCAGGGCACACACCGCAAACAAGCCACACATCTCCGCCAATACCAAAAGAAGCTGAAGATCCGTCAGATGCCGCGACATGATGAATACCGTCAGTAGAGGAGACGTAATCAAAAACCCATGCTCCGTTTCCAGTACGGATTCCCTGGGAAGCTCACCAAGAAACAGCCGCTGCCTAATGCTGGCAGGACAAGTCCGTTTGTTTCTCGTCTGAACCAATGTATACAACGGAAAACCGAGCGCGACCGCAGCCGTCGGGTTGCGGGCGAGATCATATCGCTGCCGGTCTTCTTCCGGTCGTGGAAGCGGCGGACACAGAGCGCGGACCTGAGGGGGCAAACGCCAGTACCTAAAAGCCGATATGTCACAAAGTAGATCTTTCATAGGCACAGGAAAACACGAATTTCAACCCAGTCAGTCACGCATTGGCGCGAACGCGCCAAAAATGGTGCCGAACGGACTGCCAAGTTTTCAACAGCCCTCCCCAACTGGCCAAAAGCTTGCCGAGAGCTGGACGAAGTTCTGTTGAAAACCCCATTTTTTTCTCATGCAGAAGCTTTGCGCGACAAGTGAGTAGACTTTTTTGAACATCCCGAGCAGCCCGGTCATCCTGCTTTTCAAAACCGCAGGTAGATAGCTTGTTACAAAACTGCCTGGTCGCCAAAGTTCCAAAAGCCTACTCACTTAGGTTGCAGAGTGCTCCCATTAGCTGCGATTCCAAGGTATTTAGCGCTTTTGGACTCAAATCGTCATACTGAACAAGAATTTGACTTGAGTTTTCAGGGACAGATGCGCCATCGGCACACCAATAACAGTCACTGATATCGACAAAAGGGATACTCGAGCGCGTGAGGGCCCGCACAAAAGAGCTTCCGCCCGCTCCACGCTCCGCAACCACGATACAGTAAAGGCCCGCGTCTGCATGCTCGATCGAGACCTCTCCTGCCGGAAATACCTTCCGCACAAGCGCCATCAGGCCATCACGCGCCTCGCGAGCACGAACGCGCACGCGGTTCACATGTCGCTCGTAATCACCCGATTCCAGCAAACGCGCCAAAGCGACCTGATCAACAGAGCTCACCGACGAGGCGTAGAAACCAAGGTTGCGCCTAAACCGCTCCATTAACTCATCGGGCAACACCATGTACGCCAAACGCAACGCCGATGAAAGGCTCTTCGAAAACGTGTTGGTGTAGATAACCGACTGGGCGGCATCGATCGACGCGAGCGCGGGAATCGGCTTCCCGGCAAGGCGAAACTCACAATCAAAGTCATCTTCGATGAGATACCGACCTGGTCGCTCGGCGGCCCAGCTCAGAAGCGCATAGCGCCGCGCAATGCTCGTCACAAGGCCGGTCGGATACTGATGGGACGGCATCAGATGAAGTACATCGGTCCCGGTTTTCTGCAGAGCGCTCAAGTCCACGCCCTCATCATCCAACGGGATATGTCGAACTTTGCAGCCCATAGCCTGATAGATGCGCGTCAGACGTAAATAGCCCGGGTCCTCAACGGCATACACCTTGTCGGCTCCAAGCAACTGAACCAACATGGTATCGAGCAGCTGGGCGCCTGCACCGATAACAATGTTGTTGGGGTCGACATTCATGCCCCTTGTCCCACGCAGATGGTGAGCAATTGCGCGTCGCAGCCGAGCGGTGCCCTGCGCCGGTGCGGGCGAAAAGATTTCGCGCTCATCTTCGGATGCCAACGTCGCCCGTAGTGCGCTTTGCCAAAGCCGCGCCGCCTCCAAAGCGGAAGGAGAAAGTGCATCGAACAGCTCGACCTGTCCGTTGACATCATGCGCGCTGAGGCCCACAGAGACGGTATCTCGGTCGATGCCCTGCGAAGCCAAAGGCAAAACCGGTGCATCCGGAAGCTTGCAAGCGTAGTAGCCACGACGCGGCATTGAGCAAATATAGCCCTCGGCAAGTAACTGGCTATATGCATTCTCGATGGTAATGACACTGATTCCCAGATGACTGGCAAAGGCGCGCTTAGACGGAAGATGCTCCCCCGCCGCAATACGTCCAGCAACAATATCATCTCGAATTTGCTGGTAAACATACTCATAAAGCGATGCTTCGCCGCGTTTTTCCAAATTGTAGTCAAGCATGAGTTTGCCACCTGACCTTATCGAGCTGTTCAATCTGGTATTAGGCTGACCTTATTATTATCTCGAAAACTGAGTATTTTGCCATACCCAGCTCCCCGATAGGATGTTCCGTCAAGCAATGCACATGCCAACCAAGGGAGCAACCATGGCAGAACAGACCAGCAAGGCCGATCGCGTCAAACTCAATCGCGAACTCGCGCAGATGCTCAAGGGCGGCGTCATCATGGACGTCACCACGCCCGAGCAGGCACGCATCGCCGAGGAGGCAGGCGCCTGCGCCGTCATGGCACTCGAGCGCATCCCGGCCGACATCCGCGCCGCAGGCGGCGTCTCGCGCATGAGCGACCCCAAGATGATCAAGGGCATCCAAGAGGCCGTCTCCATCCCCGTCATGGCCAAGTGCCGCATCGGTCACATTGTCGAGGCGCAGGTCCTGCAGGCCATCGAGATCGATTACATCGACGAGTCCGAGGTTCTCTCCCCCGCCGATGACGTCTATCACATCGACAAGACCCAGTTTGACGTGCCGTTTGTCTGCGGCGCCCGTGATCTGGGCGAGGCGCTGCGCCGTGTTGCCGAAGGCGCCACGATGATTCGCACCAAGGGTGAGCCGGGTACGGGCGACGTCGTTCAGGCCGTGCGTCACATGCGCAAGATCCAAAAGCAGATCCGTGACGTTGTTGCCCTGCGCAACGACGAGCTCTTTGAGGCAGCCAAGCAACTGCAGGTTCCGGTCGAACTGGTCCGCGAGGTCCATGCCACGAGCAAGCTTCCCGTTGTGAACTTTGCCGCCGGCGGCGTAGCGACCCCTGCCGACGCCGCGCTGATGATGCAACTGGGCGCCGAGGGCGTCTTTGTCGGCTCGGGCATCTTTAAGAGCGGCGACCCCGCCAAGCGCGCCGCCGCCATCGTCAAGGCCGTGGCAAACTTCACCGATGCCAAGCTCATCGCCGAGCTTTCGGAGGACCTGGGCGAGGCCATGGTGGGCATCAACGCCGACGAGATCGAAATCATCATGGAGGAGCGCGGACGCTAGTCCGGCAGAAAGGATCGCACATGAGCGATTATGCAGACCAAACGGTCGCCGTGCTGGCGGTCCAAGGCGCATTTGCCGAGCACGAGGCAAGACTATCCGAGCTGGGCGCGCGCTGTATTGAGCTGAGGCAGGCGGCTGATTTGAAGCAGGACTTTGACCGTCTGGTACTTCCCGGCGGCGAGTCTACCGTTCAAGGGAAGCTGCTTGATGAGTTGGGCATGCTCGAGGAGCTTCGCACCCGCATTGTTGAAGGCATGCCCGTCCTGGGCACCTGCGCCGGCCTGATTCTGCTGGCTCACGACCTTGCCGCCCATGACGATAAGGGCACGCCGCGCCTGGCAACCATGGATGTGCTCGTTGAGCGCAATGCCTACGGCAGGCAGCTCGGCAGTTTTCGAACCAAGGGGCAGGTAGCTGGCATCGACGGTGAAGTGCCGCTGACGTTTATCCGCGCGCCCCGCATCGTCGAGGTCCACGGCGACGCAAAGGCCTTAGCGAAAGTCGACGGCCGTATCGTCGCCGCGCGCCAGGGCAACCAGCTCGGCGTAACCTTCCACCCCGAACTCGACGAAGACACCCGCCTCCACGAACTGTTCCTACAAATGTAGGCATCGAAATCAACAAACGAAACGAGAGTGGATAATCTCCCACCTTGAGCATGAATATGGGCTCATACCGGGAGATTATCCACTCTCATGCTACGTAGTCGTTGGGGACGTTCTTAAATGACCAGTCAAACAAGAACGTCCATTACAGTCGAAATTGTCAGCCTGGGACCATCTCGGGCTACGATTGAGGCGCGCCCAGAACGGGCCGCCG
>NZ_JADPCH010000029.1 GCF_015670745.1 Collinsella aerofaciens
GCCTCGCTCGAAGAGCCCGATTGCCGCCTTCCTGGCCTCGATGTCGTGCTTCACCCTCAAGTCGACACGCATAAAAAGCCTCCCATTTCTCATGTCCAAGAAATGGGAGGCAGTTCACACTATGTGCGGCGGGGGTTCTTTCGTCCTGCGGAGTGTCCGCGAAGGTCAGCCCTCAAATCCTGCTACGACTACGTCCTTGGATTGTGTGGGCGGATGAAGGACGTAGTTGGCCGGGTATTCCGTCCCTTTCGCTGTTTCGCGGCTTTGCCGCGAAACCTCGCGCCACTTTGGGGATGGATGGGGGCGTGGTTGTTGCCGCCTTTTCGGAGCGCTTCTTTATTCCTTTTGCTGGATGAAAAGCCCCTTGTTTTTGCAGGGGTGCATACTCGACTTATAAGTGCATAGAATCTCGTATAGCGCGAGTAAGATATTGCGCTGTCCGTTTTGTGTTTAGCAGAGATGTAGTTTGCATAATCCGACATAATCCTCGCTTCATTTAAATAAAGTCGCACGTAAATTACGTAGATATGTCTGAGCTGGAGTTCTGTACGCTGAGCGGATAAAAACGACCGTTCACCGTTCCGCTATTTTCAAAATGAATAAAATGAGCGATAAAGAGAATATAAACCTTAATAAACTCGCGTATCGCACGGACGCGGGTTATTAATGGGTTGTAGGCCTTTTACAGAAAGGATTCCAGCAATGTCTAAGCCTCTTGGCAAGCCCGATCGTATTGTCGTCGCCCTTGGCGGCAACGCCCTCGGCAACAACCCCGTCGAGCAGATCGAGGCCGTGAGCAACACCGCCCACGCTCTCCTCGGTCTCATCGAGCAGGGCAATGAGATCATCATCACCCACGGCAACGGCCCGCAGGTCGGCATGATCCAGAACGCCTTCGCCGCTGCCCACGATGCCATCGGTACCCCCGAGATGCCGCTGCCCGAGTGCGGCGCCATGTCCCAGGGCTACATTGGTTATCACCTACAGCAGGGCATCGGCCGCGAGATGCACAAGCGCTATAAGCGTTGGCACGCCGCCACCGTCGTCACCCAGATCGAGTGCGATCCGGATGATCCCGCGTTCAAGAACCCGACCAAGCCGATCGGCCCCTTCTACACCGAGGAGCAGGCCAAGGAGTTCATGGCCGAGGATCCCTCCAAGGTCTTCGTCGAGGATTCCGGCCGCGGCTGGCGTCGCGTCGTCGCTTCCCCCGATCCCAAGAAGATCGTCGAGGCTGACTCCATCCTCAACCTGCTCGACAACGAGTTCATCGTCATCGCCTGCGGTGGCGGCGGCATCCCCGTCGTCCGCGACTACGAGAACAAGGGCTGCTACAAGGGCGTTCCCGCCGTCATCGACAAGGACCTGGGCGGCGAGCTGCTGGCCGAGGACTGCGACGCCGACGTTCTGTTCCTGCTGACCGCCGTTGAGCATGTCGCCATCAACTTTGGCAGGCCCAACCAGGAGGAGCTCGAGGACATCACCGCCGACGAGGCCGAGCGCCTGGCCGACGAGGGCCAGTTCGGCAAGGGTTCCATGGAGCCCAAGGTCCGCGCTGCCATCAAGTTCGCCCGTTCCCGCAAGGGCCGCACCTGCATCATCGGCGCCCTGGACAAGGCCGCCGAGACCATGGCCGGCCTCTCCGGTACCCGCATCCACGAGTAGTCTCTACTCTGTTGCCTCTCTCGTGGGCGCCAGGCAAGGCGCCCACAAACTAGCCTCTCTTCATGAGCCCCGCAGTCCGCTCCGACTGCGGGGCTTTTGCTATTCACCTAGTCATTGGGGACGTTCTTAAATGACTAGTAGTAGGCCCACATGGCTTCGACTTCGTTGAGGACCTCTACGACGCCCCAGCGGCGGGCGCTGCGGCTGGCCGAGTTGGGGTCGTAGACGCCAATCTGATTGGCATCGTCGATGCCGTAGAGCACGATGTAGTGGCCTACGTTGGTAAACGTACCGGGGCGCACTGCGGCGATGACGGGCGCACCCGAGCGAAGTGCTTGGGTAATCGATTCGCGATCGTTATAGAGCTGTGTTCCGTTGAGCCCTAGCTGCCACGCACCGCCTGTCATAAACGACCACTCGGTGGCACCGGTGGGGGCGTAGTTGCCGGCTTCGGCCAGTGCGCATATATCGACCGGCGTCTTATCGGTGTGGCCGGTCTTAAAGATATAGACCATGGTGAGGCAAGTGGGACCGCAAGCGTTTTCGCGAATAGTGCCACCGGCATAGGGCAGCTCCGACCATGCGGGGTCAATTTGGTAGATGTGGGGCATGGCGCCGGCCTGCCATTGCGAGCGTGGGGTCGAGAACGCAAAGGAGTAACCGGGCGCGACGGGAGCTTTAAGCAGCTTGTCCTCGGCAGTGGGCTCAAGACCGGCTGATCCGTGGGAGATACAGGATCCCAAAAACACAAAGACGAGGCAGGCGGCGATGGAGCAAAGCGCAAGGCGTAGGCGGCGGGCCGGAAGCGCGTGGCTTGTGGTGTGCGACGCGGGGTGAGGGGCGGAATTGCCGCGATCGCGTTGAGGTCGCGAAAAGGAGCGCTTGACGTAGTAGTCGGTCTTACGGCGATCGTAGCGGCGTGGTTGCAATGTGTCGGTCTGACGTTGGCGTGTGCTCGTACTCACGCGGTCTGACTGCTGCACGGTACGGCTTTGCTGCCGCGAAGAAGCCCCGGGCTGCTCTTGGGGGCGCTGCGGGTTGTCGTTGTCGGAGGTGCTTCTGGGCGTTGGCGTGGTGCGGCCGGCAAGGCGCACGCTTTGTGGCCGTTGGTCGCCGTCATTGTATCCGTATGCCATTCGAATCACCTTGCCTCATATGTAACTTGTCTATCCTACATAAAAAGATGCACGACACATGGGTATGTGCGCCAAAAGCCTGACAAATGGTATGAACGTTGCCGCGCCGCGCGCCAAGCGTCACGGCAACAGGTCTTCAAAAGCAGACAAGATGAAAGCGTCCAAGACGAATGACGTCTTCCGCCGTTCGTCCCAAAAACGGCGCCGCTCGTTTTGCAGTTCTGCCTTCGGTCGAGCTACAAGTGGCGCTGCTGCGCCAAGGCCGTATCTTAAAGCCATGGAATAAAAGCGCGCGGCAAAACGGACCGCGCAAGGGGTGACGCCAAGGGGCGTCAAAAAGGAAAGGAGGGGAACAATGGCGGACAAGAACGCAGAGGTTGCAGTCGAGGATAACGGCGGCATGAAGAAAACGCTCTCGCTCTGGAACTTCTTCACCATCGGTTTCGGTGCCATCATCGGTACCGGTTGGGTTCTGCAGGTCGGCGACTGGATGGTCGTGGGCGGCGGTCCCGTTCCCGCTATGATCGCATTCCTCTTGGGTGCAATCTTCCTCGTGCCCGTCGGAGCTGTTTTCGGTGAGCTCACGGCTGCTATCCCCATCTCGGGCGGCATCGTCGAGTATGTCGATCGTAGCTTTGGCCGTACACTGAGCTACATCACCGGATGGCTTTTGGCCCTGGGCAACGGCATCCTGTGCCCGTGGGAGGCCATCGCTATTTCGACCCTCGTGTCCGAGATGTTCGGCAGCCTGCCCGGCCTTGAGTGGCTGCGCGCCGTCAAGCTCTACACCATCTTGGGGGCCGACGTCTACCTGTTCCCGACGCTGATCGCGCTCGGCTTTGCAGTCTACGTCATCTTCCTCAACTTCCGCGGCGCCAGCTCGGCCGCCAAGCTCCAGGCCTTCCTGACCAAGGCTCTGCTCTGCGGCATGCTGCTCGCCATGGGCGTCTCGCTGTTCACCGGCTCGCCGGACAACGCCATGCCCGTGTTCTCCCAGGTCACCGGCGCTGGCGGCGGCAAGGCCGCTACCGAGAGCACCAGCCTGTTTGCCGGCATCGTGTCGGTCTTGGTTCTGACTCCGTTCTTCTACGCCGGCTTCGACACCATTCCTCAGCAGGCTGAGGAAGCAGCCGAGGGCCTCAACTGGAACAAGTTCGGCAAGATCATCTCCCTGGCTCTGCTGGCCGCCGGCGGCTTCTACATGGTCTGCATCTACTCGTTCGGCACCATCCTCGACTGGCACGAGTTTGTTAAGAGCCCGGTTCCTGCGCTTGCCTGCCTCAAGGGCATCAACATGCTTCTGTACCTGGCCATGCTCGTCATCGCCACGCTTGGACCCATGGGCCCGATGAACTCCTTCTACGGCGCCACGAGCCGCATCATGCTCGCCATGGGCCGCAAGGGCCAGCTGCCCGAGCAGTTCGCCGAGGTCGACCCCAAGTCCGGCGCTCCCAAGCTTGCCTGCGTCGTTCTGGGCGTCATCACCGTCGTCGGTCCGTTCCTGGGCAAGAACATGCTCATCCCTCTGACCAACGTGTCGGCTCTCGCCTTCATCTTCTCCTGCGGCATGGTCGCCCTCGCTTGCCTGCGCATGCGCTTCACCGAGCCCGACCTGCCTCGTCCCTACGAGGTGCCCGGCGGCAAGTTTGGCATCGGCCTCGCTATCGCTGCCTGCGCCATCATCATCGGCCTGCTCGTGATTCCGTTCTCTCCCGCCTCTCTCAACATGG
The DNA here is from genome assembly GCF_015670745.1 of Collinsella aerofaciens. Classification (GTDB taxonomy): domain Bacteria; phylum Actinomycetota; class Coriobacteriia; order Coriobacteriales; family Coriobacteriaceae; genus Collinsella; species Collinsella aerofaciens_T. Next base: position 4,532 of record NZ_JADPCH010000029.1, read on the forward strand.
TGGAGTGGAGCATCGTAATCGGCTGGCTGGTCGTCGGCCTGGCTCTCATGGCCTTCACCAATTCCCGCAAAAAGTAACGCCGAGCCGGGGCGGATCAGGTGCGCGGGCCCCTCTCTTCCGCGCACCGAACCCGGCGCCACTTGGGTAGCTTTGTGAGGCCTTAACCCAACACGGCCTCGCCCACTATATGGATCCATAAGGAGGAACCATGTCCACTAAGTATGCAATCGTTGGCGGCAAGCTCATCGACGGTACCGGTGCCGAGCCGGTCGAGAACTCCCTCGTTCTCGTCGACGACAACGGCAAGATCGAGTACGCCGGTGCTATGCAGGACCTTCCCGAGGGCGTTGAGGTTATCGACGCCGCCGGCAAGACTGTCCTTCCCGGCCTGATCGACACCCACCTGCACTTCTCGGGCAACTTGACTGACGATGACACCGACTGGGTCATGCAGCCGCTCCTCGAGAAGCAGGCCGTCGCCGTCAAGCAGGCCTATGACTGCCTCACCCACGGCCTCACCACCGTCTGCGAGATCGGCCGCTTTGGTATCCAGATCCGTGACTGCATCGACAAGGGCGTCTTCAAGGGCCCGCGCGTTCTGGCCACCGGCCTTGGCTTCTGCCGCGTTGCCGGCCACGGCGACTCCCACCACTGCAGCCAGGAGCTCAACAAGGAATCGCACCCCTGGGGCGATCAGGTCGACGGTCCTTGGGATCTGCGCAAGGCCGTCCGTCGTCGCCTGCGCGAGAACCCCGATGCCATCAAGATCTGGGCTACCGGTGGCGGCATCTGGCGCTGGGACTCCGGCCGCGACCAGCACTACTGCTCCGAGGAGATTCAGGCCGTGGTCGAAGAGGCCAAGATGGTCGGCATCCCCGTGTGGAGCCACTGCTACAACAACCACGCCGCTGCCTACGATTCCGTTCGCTTTGGCTGCGAGCAGCTGATTCACGGCTTCGATATCGATGAGCGCACCATGGACCTCATGGCCGAGCAGGGCACCTTCTTCACCCCGACGATCGCCTTCCTGCCCACCTGGTACGCCACCTATCCGCCCGTCTACGTCCCCGAGCTGCACGACAAGTACGAGGGCACCTTGGTCGAGAAGGAGCTGCAGCGCAACTACGACTGCCTGCGCGAGGCCAAGAAGCGCGGCGTCGTCATGACGATCGGCTCCGACTCCTTCTCCTTCGTCACCCCGTACGGCACCTGCTCCATCGAGGAGATGTACGAGTTCGTCGACAAGATCGGCTTCACTCCGGTCGAGACCATCACCTGCGCCACCCTCAACGGTGCCAAGATGTGCCACATCGAGGACGAGACCGGTTCCATCGAGGCCGGCAAGTGCGCCGACCTGCTGGTCGTCAACGGTGACGTCGCCGCCGACATCCACGTGCTCAACACCGACAACATGGACGTCATCATGAAGGACGGCTGGATTGTCGAGGGCGGCACCTTCGGCGAGGCAAACAAGTACAGCGCCTAAGCTACCGTTCATCGATGGCTTGATGTAAAACACAGTATTTGATTGCATAATGCAATGGAGAGGGTCGCTTGCGGCCCTCTTTATTGCTATGGGGTGCGTCGGTAAGAAGGAGATGACGGTGGATCTCAATAGGCTGATTCTGGGCAAGAGCTACAACTCTACCAAGGTCTTTCGTACCGCTCAGCATGTGGTTCAAGCCATCTTGCTCGGTATTGTCGTTCCGCTGCTTATCCTGCTGCTCATCTGGGATCTAACCGATAATCCCAATCCCGTTCCGGCCGTTGTCGTCATTGCCGGCTTGGTCATGCTGTGCTTCTTCTTCTCGTACGTCTTTGTCGTTCCCGACGACCTCACATCGAGCGCAACCGACCGCACGCTCGCCATCGCTTCAAAAATATTCGCCTACACGTCGCGCGGCCTTACGCCCGAAGCTGCCCTGGGCGCCTCTAAGATCATCCTGTCCGAAACTATCGCCTCTGCCATCTGCTTTACCGACGGCAAGCAGGTGTTGGCAAGCTGGGGCGAGGACTCGGCAAAATGCCCCGCGGGCACCCCGGTGGTGCTGCGGACTACGCTCAACGTGATCAACAGCGGTGAGCAAAGCGTGTTCTCGCGCGATGCCTCGACCGAGACAGGTGGCTACTTTCCGCGCCTGCGCGCCGGTATTGTCGCACCGCTTACCGTGCGCGGGCATTGCGTGGGCACGCTCGAGCTGTATTATCCCCGTCTGAGCAGCATCGATATGCGCCAGACGGCGCTTGCCTCGGGCTTTGCCGACCTCATTTCCACGCAGCTTGCGAGCTTTGAGCTCGAGCGCCAGGACGAGCTTACGGCCCGCGTGGAGCTGCGCGCCTTGCAATCGCAGGTCGATCCTCATTTTCTGTTTAACACCATCAGCACCATCGTGTCGCTCGTTCGAACCGAGCCCGACAAGGCGCGATCGCTGCTGATCGACTTCTCCAACTACTACCGTCAGACGCTTTCTGATTCCGATACCCTCACAACGCTCGAGCACGAGGTGGAACAGGGCACTCGCTATATCAATCTTATGCAGGCTCGTTATGGCGACGGCCGTCTGCGCGTCTCGGTCGATATCGACTTTGAGGTGCGCGATTGCATGGTGCCGCCGTTTATCTTGCAGCCGTTGCTCGAAAACTGCATCAAGCACGCGCAGCGCGAGACCGAGCCGCTTTCTATTCATGTTAGGGCTTTCGAGACCGATGACGGTTTGGAGATCATCGTCGAGGACGACGGCATCGGTATGAGCGAAGAAGTCTGCGCGCATCTGTTTGAGCAACATCGCCTGGAGGAGCCCGAGAGCATTACCGCCGACGGCTCCGTCAAGCGAGGTTGCGGCCTGGCGCTCTTCAACGTGCTTCAGCGCATCCATTTCTTTTACGGAGAAGATTCCGGCATGCGCGTGAAGTCCCAGGAGGGCGTGGGAACGCAGGTCATCGTCGAGCTGAACGGCGAGCCGCATGAGCCGGCGCCGTTGACGGCGTAGCACGCGGTTGGATTGAGAGAAAAAGAGGGGAAGCACATATGTCCGAAGGCTGGAACATCTTGGTGGTTGATGACGAACCTCCCATTAGGGCTGAGCTACGCTATCTGTTGGAAAAGGATACGCGTGTGGGCCAGATTGCCGAGGCGGGCAATGTCACCGAGGCCGTGGAGTCGATTCTCTCGAACAAGCCCAACGTGTTGTTTTTGGACATCACGATGCCCGGCCGCTCGGGAATTGAGCTTGCCGAGACGCTGCAGAACCTAAAGACGCCGCCGGTGGTTGTGTTTGTGACGGCGTTTGCCGAGTTTGCCGCCGATGCGTATAACCTCGATGCGGTCGACTATGTCGTCAAGCCGGTCGAGGACGCACGCCTGTCAAAGGCACTCGACAAGATCGAGGCAGCCTTGGGTGCCCGTCGTGTTATCCACGCTCCGCGCCAGCCTTTGCGTCTGACGGTGGACCGCGGGGGCAAAAAGGTGTTCATTCCCGCCGCAGACGTCTGCTACTTTGAGGCGCGCGCCGATTTTTGCAACGCCATCTGCGCCGAGGGAACGTACCTGATCAATGAGTCGATCTCTTCGCTCGAGCGTCGCTTGGTCTCCGAGGGCTTTATTCGCGTTCATCGCAGCTATCTGGTCAATTTGGAAGACGTGCACAATGTCGAGATCGGTTCCACGGGTCTTATGGAGCTCAGACTCGATCGCGTAACCTCGACGGTGCCCGTGTCCCGCCGTCGCGCTGCCGAGGTTAAAGCACACTTGGGGCTTGCGTAGACGGTCTGCGTGCCGTCGTTTACCATCGCAGGTTTGGCATGGGCGCGCGGTGGGCATAATGGGTGGCATCGAATGAAATCGAAAGGATCATTATGCCCGCGCTTATCACCCATCATCTGTTTGGCGAGGAAAGCATCGACCGTCTTCCACAGGGCGTCGTCACGTCCGATGAAGAGCGCATTGCCTTTATCTTGGGCAACCAAGGCCCCGACCCGTTTTTCTTTCACATTCTGACACCGCGTGTTTCCGACTGCACGCTGCTGGCGCAGGTCATGCATCGGTCGCGCATGTCTCGTCAGTTTGCGTGCCTGCGCGACGGCGTGTCGCATCTGCTGCCGCGCGACGCCAGCTTGGGTCGTGCCTTTGCGCTGGGCCTGCTGTCTCATTACGTGCTCGACCGCAACGCCCATCCCTTTGTCTATGAGCAGCAGTTTGGCATTGTCGAGTCCGATTCAGAGCTTGAGGATTCGAGCAGTCAGGTCCATGCCGTGATCGAGAGCGACCTGGATGTGCTGATGCTGCAGCTTAAACGCGATGGCGCTACGGTTGACGATTACCCGCCGGCGGGCGAGATCGTCACCACCGATCGCATCAATCGCGTGGCCGGCGTGCTGATGAGCTATGTTGCCGGACGCGTGTACGGCATTGACATTCCGGCGGGGGAGTACGGTGCTGCCGTTGCCAATATGCAGCGACTTTACCGCGCGATTGAGCCGGCCGGCTCCGCAAAGACGCGCGCGATCTCGCTGGTTGAGGGCTTGGTGCACGATTACTCGCTGCTCGACGGCCTTGCTCATCGCGTGACGACGGAGTTGCCCGAGCGCACCGGTAACCTGGGCCATCTGACATGGAAGAATCCCTTTACCGACGAGGTCTCGAACGAGAGTTTCCCCGAGGTCTTTGATCGCGCGCTGGGCGATTACGAGTGCACGGTCGCACGTTTTATCGAGACCGGTGACATGGATGCCGTGACCAGTCACGTCAACTACAGCGGTCGCGTGCTCAATGCCGATGAGGAGTTCGACCGCGAGGAATAGGGCCCGTGCGTGCCCCTTTGCCGAATCCTTACCGGCGGTTCTGGACAATTGGGGTACGATGAACTAACTGCATATCGGGCGAATACGAAGGGTCCCTGTCCATGAAATACACCAAGCTCGAGCGTAACTGGGTTATGTATGATGTGGGCAATTCGGCCCTCGTGCTGCTCAATACCTCGGTGGTGCCCATTTACTTTAACGCCATCAATACCGGCGCTTCCTCGGCCGACCTGGTGGTCGCCTGGGGCAATGCGCAGACGATCGCCTCGCTGGTCATCGCCATGCTCATGCCCATTCTGGGCGCGCTTGCCGACTACGCCGGCAACAAGATCAAGTTCTTCTTGGGCTTCTTCCTCACGGGCCTGGTGCTTTGCTTGGCGCAGGCTATCCCAATGTCCGCCATGGCATTTTTGACCGTGTACGTGCTGTGCACCATCGGCCTTAACTCTTCTATGACGTTCTACGACGCCATGCTGCCCGACATTACCACCGACGAGCGCATGGACGCCGTGTCCAGCTCGGGCTATGCCTGGGGCTACATCGGTTCCACCGTGCCGTTCGTCATCTGCCTGGCGCTCATCATGGGTGGCCCCGCTCTTGGCGTCCCTACCATGCTGGCAACGCGTCTGTCGTTTATCATCACTGGTGCCTGGTGGCTCATCTTTACCCTGCCGCTCATTCGCACCTATAAGCAAAAGTACGGTCGCGAGCGCGGTCCCGAGGACACCATCGGCCACATCGTGGGCGGTGTGTTCTCCGAGGTCGGACACACCATGCGCGAGATCGCCCACAACAAGACCGTGCTGGTCTACATGATTGCGTTCTTCTTCTATATCGACGGTGTGCACACGGTCATTTCCATGGCTACCAGCTACGGCTCGGCTTTGGGCATCGATTCGACCCAGTTGGTCCTGGCGCTGCTCGTCACGCAGTTCGTGGCCTTTCCGTCCGCCATCATCTACGGCAAGCTCGCCGGACGCGTGGGCACGCTCAACATGATCCTGGTGGCAGTCGCCGCCTACATGGGCATTGTGCTGTTCGCCGCGTTCTTCCTAAAGACCGCCTTTGAATTCTGGGTGCTTGCCATTATGGTCGGCCTGTTCCAGGGCGGCGTGCAGGCGCTTAGCCGTAGCTACTTTGGTCGCATTATCCCCAAGGAAAAGTCCAACGAGTACTACGGCTTCTTTGACATCTTCGGTCGCTATGCAAGCGTCATGGGCACTTTCCTAGTGTCGGTCGTCACCTCGCTGACCGGCAACCCGTCGCTGGGCGTCCTTTCCATTGGCGTGCTGCTGATCGTTGGCTTTATGCTGCTGGTCCGCCTGTCCCGCATGACTCGGGCGGCAGAGCATGCCGCATAGGAGCGAGCGGCTATTGTGCCTGTCCACGGTACTCTTTTGGGGGTTATCCGCAATAAACATTGCGACTTACGAGCAATGATTTGCCCAAGTGGGTATGATGGAATCAGCTAGGTCGCGGGGCGTCGCCTGTGTTTGGCGGCGTCCCGTTTTTGTGTTGCAGGGAGGGTAAGGCATGAACGCCACAGTCGTGATTCCAACGTATTGGGCGGGCGATGACGCTTGCGCAAACGCCCCTGGCACCTATGACCATTCGACGCGACTCAACGCCGACAATCCCGAACTCGACCGCTGCCTGGCCTCGCTTGAGCAGGTACGTGACATCCCGCGCATCATCCTTTTGGTGGTCTGTCCCGTTTCTGCCACAGCCGATGTGTCGCTGCGCGTGCGCGAGATTGTCGACGCGCATCCCACGCTCAAGGTCACCGTTGTCACCAACACCCAGGCCTCGCGCATTGCAGACCGGGTTGCTCAGATCGCGCCCAAGGGTTCGGGCGAGTGCGTGAGCCTGCGAGGCTACGGTGCCATCCGCAACATGGGGCTAGCCTGTGCCGCTGTGCTGGGGCATGACGCGGTTATCTTTTTGGATGACGATGAGACTGTCATCGACGCCGACTTTATGAAGCGCGCGACCTATGCGTTGGGGCAGCAGACGCGTCAGGGCTTGCCGATCTTGGTCAAGAGCGGCTATTTCTACGATCGCGACGGCTCGCCGCTGGCTCCCACGGACAAGGCGGGCATCTGCCATCGTTGGTGGACCAAGCGCATCGAGTTCAACCGTTGGATGAAAAAGGCGCTCTCGGGCACCCGCATCTCGCGCTCCAACTACGTGTGCGGCGGCCTGATGGCCCTGCACGCCCGCGCCTTTACGCGTGTGGCCTTTGACCCGTTTATCACCCGCGGCGAGGACTTGGATTACCTCTTTAACATGCGCATGTTTGGCTACGACGTGTGGTTCGATAACGAGTGGACCGTGCGCCATCTGCCTCCGGAGTCCGAAAAGCGCTCACCGCGCTTTATGCAGGATGTATACCGTTGGTACTACGAACGGGCCAAGTTGACATTCGCCGCGCATCAAAAGGAGCTCATTCCCGTTACGGCGGCATCACTCATGCCCTACCCGGGCCCGTGGATTTCGCGCGAGCTCGACGACCGCGTGCGCAAGACCGCTATGGTCCGCAGCGTGTTTACCCGCGAGCATGAGGGCTACCTGCGCATCTGGCGCCACGGTATTGACGAGGCCAAGACCTACGCGCGCCAAAACGCCGCAAGCTACCTGCGTTTCCAGAGCTTTTGGCCCAAGATCATGGACGGGCTTTGGCGTGACGCACAACTGATCAGTATCCTGGAGGGGGCCGAATGATCGACCGCCGCGCCCAGCGCGATAGTTCAATATCAATCTTTCGCATCATTGCCGTTGCCTGCGCCATTTGCGTGCTGGTGTACTTTATTTTTGCCTTGGTGACCGGTATCGAGCCGATCGCCACGGTGATTGCCTGCGCGCTGCTGTGCATCTTTCTGTGCATCTTTATCTTTTTGACGCTCAATCCCGATTCGGTGCGCTCCCAGTACACCGAGGAGACGCTCTCGGTGGCCTCGGCCATGCTCGAGGACATTAAGGGCGGTCTGACGCAGGAGTCGGCGCGTTTGGTGTGCCGGCGCATTTTGCCCGAGACGCGCGCCATGACGGTGGCCATCACCGACGAGGGCAACGTGTTGGCCTGCGCGGGCGAGTTTGAGGAAAAACTACTGCCAGATTCTCCCATCCACACGCTTGCCACACGCTACGTTATCGAACATGGCATCGTGCAGTCGTTCAACCGTATGGTGGATGTCGTGGGCTCGGATGGCTCGCACAACCAAGTCCCCGCCGGCATTATCGCCCCCATCAAGGTGGGCGATCGTACCGTCGGCACGCTCAAGTTCTACTACAAGACCCCGCGCGCCGTCGACCGTACCCAGTACGCGCTTGCCTCGGGCTTTGCCGAGATCTTGTCCACGCAGCTCGCCATCCACGAGCTCGAGGTGCAAAAGGAACTCACGGCGCGCGCCGAGGTGCGTGCGCTGCAGGCGCAGATTAACCCGCACTTCCTGTTCAACACGCTGAACACCATTGCATCGTTTACGCGCACCGACCCGCTGCGGGCCCGCGAACTGCTTCGTGAGTTCTCATCGTTCTATCGTGCCACGCTCGACAACTCGGGATCGCTTATTCCGGTCTCGCGCGAGGTCGCACAGACCAGGCGCTACCTTACCTTTGAGAAGGCCCGCTTTGGCGAGGACCGCGTGCTTGCGACGTTCGATGTGTCCGAGGACGTGGAAGATACGCTGGTGCCGGCGTTCGTGATCCAGCCGATTGTCGAGAACGCCGTACGTCATGGTATGGGCGATGACGACGCCCTGAGGATCGACGTGACCGTTCACCAAGACGGCGAGGATGCAATCTTGATTGCCGTGGCCGATAATGGCGTGGGCATGGATGAGGGTACCGCCGCCAGACTGTTTGACGAGCGTTTTGCCCGTCCCGACGCCAGCTCTCCCCAGGGTGGCGGCGCCGGTGTGGCCATGCACAATATTTCGGAGCGCATCCATCGCTTTTATGGGCCGCACTCCTATACGCGTGTCGAATCGGCGCCGGGCAAGGGCACCAAAGTGCTCCTTCATCTTGATTTGTCAGAGAGCATCTTCGACATTCAAGAGTAAAATAAAAGGCTACGGGCTCAACGTCATGCGACGGATGCCCGGCGTAGTTAGTTGACGAAAGGTTTTATCCCTATGCTGCGTGCGATGATTGTGGATGATGAGGCGCCGGCTCGCTCGGAGCTTCGCTTCCTGCTCGAGCAAACGGGCAAGATCGGCACGATCACGGAGGCGTCGAGCGTCCGCTCCGCCATCGAGATGCTTATGGAAAGTCGCGTGGATGTCGTGTTTCTCGATATCTCGATGCCCGGTGCCTCGGGCCTGCAACTTGCCGAGGCGCTGCATAAGCTCAAAAATCCGCCGGCGATCGTGTTTGTGACTGCGTATAGTGACCATGCGGTCGAGGCATTCGACGTGGATGCCGTCGATTATCTGATGAAGCCGGTCGAGGAAGCTCGCTTGGATCGCGCGATCGAGAAGGTCATGCAACGCACCAAGCCGGTTACGGACAGCAAGGTGACCATCGAGCGTATCCCGGTGGAAAAGGGCGGCCGCAAGGTGCTCATTCCCGTGGACGACATTCGCTTTATCATGGCCAAGGACGATTACTCCTGCATCTATACCGTCGATGATCGCTTTTTGTCGACGACCTCGCTGGCGCAGTTTGAGGCCAAACTCTGCGACTTTGGCTTCTTCCGTGTTCACCGCCGCTATATCGTCAACTTGGCGTGCGTCACGGATGTGGAGACGGTGCCCTCGGGCGCCATCCAGCTGGGCATTACGGGCGTCGACGAACGCGTGCCGGTTTCGCGCCGCCGCGTCGTGCCGCTCAAGAAGGCTCTGAGTCTCTAGCACACTGGCCCCGCAGCCCTGTAGACCCATCGTCTGCGGAGCCGTGGGGCCTTTTTGTATGTATCTGCCGAATCGTTTTTTGCGGAAGGGATCCCATGAACAGTGCAAGCGCCAAGCGTATCGACATCATCTCGGACACCCACGGCTATCTTTCGCCTGCGCTCCTGGATGAGCTTGAGGGCGCAGACCTGATTATCCACGCCGGCGACCTCACGTCAGAGATGGACTACGAGCACCTATGCACCATCGCCCCCGTGCGGGCCGTACTGGGCAACAACGATTACTACCGCGACTACGGTCCCGATGTAGACCGTCTTGCGCTCTTTACCTACGAAGGCCTCAAATTCGCCGTAGCCCACTACCGCGAAGACCTTCCGGTGGGATCCGTAGACGTAGCCATCAACGGCCACACCCACGTAACCAAAGAAGCCCAAGTGGGCCGTTGCTTAGTCCTCAACCCGGGCAGCGCCAGCTACCCCAGAGGCACCCGAGGCCCCACCATGGCCAGAATGCTAGTAAAAGACGGCAAGATCATAAGTACCAAGTTTATTGACCTAGACTAACCGCAACAAAAACGGGGGATGCACAATGCATCCCCCGTTTTTCTTTGAGCCAAAGGCCGAAGTTCAACAAGATCCATCAGACCAACCCCGCCGAGGAGCACGCGGGCTAGCCGCGCAGCGGCGCACGCCCGCAAAACTGGTTGAATAATGTGACGGCAGGGAGGGTCTCCGGGGCTGAGGGCGGGGGTTAAGTTTGTCGCGAGTTCCGCACGCAAAGGAAAGCACTTAATGTGCTTTCCGTCTTGCGCAGGAC
>NZ_JADPCH010000002.1 GCF_015670745.1 Collinsella aerofaciens
CATGTCTCCAGTGGAATACGAGCGGCAATACGCTTGAGGATCCTTAAAAGAAAGTCCAGTTTATCCTTCCCACTCCAATGGATACGCCTAGGCGCGGTCCAAGAAATCGTCCGCATCCCCATCTGACACTATTTCACCGCAACTTAGAAGGTGTCGGCGTATAACGCTTCACCCCAAATTAAATTGATTCGTTGAATAGACACACTACAAATCTTTAGACTTCGTTTAATCCACAAGTGGGTATTATCACACATTAAGCACACGTGAAAGGATATACCCATGTCGCTTACACGGTCAGCAGAGCGTGCAGCGCTCAACAAGCTCATCGATTATCTCGACGACAACCCGCAAGAAAACATCGACAAAATCATGGATCTCGTGAACAAGCTGGTCCCCAATCGCGTATTTCCTGTACAGCGAGAGGCATTCACCAATGTCATCAAGAGCCGCGGCAATTGGTATGACCTGATCATGCGTGTGTTCAGCCTTAATCCCCAGATGCGAACCAAACTGCTTAAGACCCTCATTGTCGACGCCAACCTGCTAGCTTGGCCAGAGCAGGAAAAGAACCGCGAAAAGTACCAGTGCAACGTTCCGTGGGCCATCCTGCTCGATCCCACGAGCGCCTGCAACCTGCATTGTACGGGCTGCTGGGCCGCCGAGTACGGCTACAAGCAGAATCTCTCGTTCGAAGACATCGACTCTATCGTTACGCAGGGCAAAGGGCTCGGTACGCATATCTACATCTATACCGGCGGCGAGCCGCTCGTCCGCAAGCACGACCTGATCAGAATTTGCGAAAAACATCAGGACTGCCTGTTTCTCTGCTTTACCAACTCCACGCTGATCGACGAGGCCTTCTGCGACGATATGATTCGCGTAGGTAATTTTGTCCCCGCCATCAGCGCCGAGGGCAATGAGCACACCACCGACGCCCGTCGCGGCGAGGGTACCTACGCAAAGATCGAGCACGCCATGAAACTCCTGCGCGAGCGCGACTTGCCGTTTGGTATCTCCACCTGTTGGACCAGCGCCAATGCCGATACGGTTGCTACCGAGGAGAACATGGACTGGATGATCGGCGAGGGAGCACTCTTCTGCTGGTACTTCCACTTTATGCCGGTTGGCCGCAATGCAACCCCCGAGCTCATACCCACGCCCGAGCAGCGCGAGCACATGTATCACTTTATCCGCGAAATGCGTGAGAAGAAGCCGCTGTTTACGCTCGACTTCCAAAACGACGGCGAGTTTGTAGGCGGATGTATCGCCGGCGGCCGCCGCTACCTGCACATCAACGCCGCCGGAGACGTGGAGCCGTGCGTGTTCATCCACTACTCAAACGCCAACATCCACGATGTGAGTTTACTCGACGCGCTGCGCTCTCCCCTCTTTATGAAGTACTACGAGAACATGCCGTTTAACGACAACTACCTCAAACCATGCCCCATGCTCGAGAATCCCGACGTGCTGCCCAAGCTGGTCGCCGAGAGTGGCGCAATGAGCACCGATCTTATCGAGAAGGAGTCACCCGAGCAGCTGCGCGAAAAGACCCAGGCTGCCGCCGAGGCATGGTCACCTGTCGCCGACCGCATCTGGAACGACTCCGACGATCCGTTATACGCCAAGCGTCACGAGGACAAGTCGCAGGGCATGGCCGATAGCGACATGCACAAGTTCGAAAAACAGGGCCGCATACTCAAAAACGGCGATTAATGCTGCCCTACACGACAAACGCTCAGAAATGAAGCGGAGCAGTCTCGAGGCTCATCTTCGAGGCTGCTCCGCCTTACCATCAAAACAGTTTTACTAAGTTGCGGTGAAATAGGGACCAGAACGGCCTTCCAATAGCCAAAACGATCCCTATTCCACCGCAACTTCTTTAAGTTGTTGAATTATCGATGCTATTCGAAGCGAGATTCCAGACTCGACAGACCATTGAGAGTCAGATCGTTGGCGACCTCAGAGACGCGCTCGATAGGAACCGATCCGTCAGACAGCGCCCACGTGCGATAGATACCGATAATACCCGACAGCAAAAACGCCAGATAGTAATCGAACATCTCGTCCTTGAGACCTTGGGGCAGCAGATCGCGCTCGGCAATCTCGTGTTCGAGCGGCGCACGAAGACGAGCCATAAAATCATCGAGCGGAATATTCTCGATCAGCTGACGATTGAGCACGAGGTTGTTGCACAGCGCCTCGTTAACGGTTTTAAAGAAGGTCGCCGCCGCGCCCAGTGCGCGCTCGTTGGTGTCGCCGTCCATGGAGGAAAGCGTCTTCTCGACCGAATCGACAATCATCTCCACTACATCGACTGCAATGGCATCGAGCAGGCCGTCAACCGTGCCAAAGTGCACATAGAAGGTTTTGCGGTCGACATTGGCCTCGCGCGCGATGGCACTCACCGTAATGTCTGCCAGCGGCTTTTCCATAAGCAGACGCTCGAACGCGGAAAGGATGGCATTGCGGCTGCGAACGATGCGGCGATCAATACGCGGTTTGCTGGTGGCCATGGGCGTGTCCCTTCGATATGCGGGCATTCATCAACAGATGAGAGATAATCTACGTAAGAGGATTATCCCCCATACAGCACAAATATGCCCCGCATCATGAAGAACGCACGACTGTCCTACTGCGACTTAGGGTGCTTCCTCTTATTGAGCGCCGACGGAGATACGCGAATACCGTCGCCCGTCTGGCGCACATAGGCTTTATGAGCCGGCTTAGCGGTCCCAGAAGCCTTCTGAGCGTGCTTCTTGGGATCAACGGTAACAGCATTCGTGGGGTGCGGCTTAGTGGGCGCAGAGGGCGTCTGAGGCGTGCGGCCGAGCTTGCGCATCACGCGATCCCAGCGCGCATGGATGCTCTCGTTGTGGGCGCTCTTAAGTCCCAGCAGGAGCGCAGCCAAAATGGTAGGCGCAATAAACGTGATGAGGCGCCACAGCAGATAACCGGCGGTCGAAGCCGACCCAAAGAAATGACCCAAGAACAATGCAAAGCCGCCCTCAGCGCCACCAGTTCCACCGGGCAAGGGGACCGCAGAGCTCAGCAGCTGGACAAAGGCGCTCGCAGCCATGACCGAGAAAAAGTCGACCTCGTGGTGGCCAAAAGCAAGCATCAGGAAATACGGAACCAGATAGAAAAACGCGAGCTGCAGCATGGTAATAAACACGGTGAGCAGCATGGAAGAAAAATGTCCGGCCGAAAGCTTGAACTTCTCGGAGAAGGAGTAGATCTCGCCATCGACAAACGTGAGCCAACTCTCGATCTTAGTGGCCGAGACACCAATGCGCTCAAGCCAATTGATGATGCAATGGGCGACGCGCGTGACGGTCTTAGGCATGAGCGCGACGGCGAAGATGCCAAGCAAGATGCAGCAGTGTCCACCAAAGCTAAAGACGCACAGCAGCGTCATGTCGCCATAGCGCTCGGCAAAAAACGGCATGCGAGCAAGCAGTAGGATAGCGCCCCAGGCAACGAGGCCAAACTGATACACGATAAAGCGCGTGAATTGCGTGGCTCCGGCCTCGCCGACATTTTGGCCCGCTTTGGTCAGACGGTAGATCTGGGCGGGAGTCGATCCCATCATCATAGGCGTGAGGTTGCCAAAGAAGATGCCACTCGCCTCGACCGAGATCAGGTCGCGAATGCCGACGGGTGAATTGGGGTCGAGCCAGACAGCAATCGCATAGGCCACAATGCCAAAGAACAGATACATGAACATGCAAAGACACGCGACAAAGAGCCATGACGCCTGCACGCTCGACATAGCGGCCCAAAACTGCCCCATCTGCCCGGTTACCACCAGATAGACGATATAACCCACCAGCACGACGCCGATAAAGATGGCGCCGCGGCGTGCGCTCTTATTGTCATCTCCGCCCGAGGCCTCAACCTCGACCTGGGGCTTAGACGTATGCTGAGAGGACTCCGTCATGAGACTCCTTCTAACAGTCAAAATATCTTGGATATTGTACCCGTAAGGGCCATGGGCAGAACGCAAAGCTCTGGTTCAAACGGGAATTGCAGACGGTTGTATGAAAATAAAAAACCCGACCTTCCATGGGAAGACCGGGTTTCAGATGCGTGGTAGCCCGTACCAGATTCGAACTGGTGATCTCCGCCTTGAGAGGGCGGCGTCCTAAACCGCTAGACGAACGGGCCACATAACATCTGCACTGCCGTGCTGCGAGGAAATATATTACGGGACAAAAAACGTCAGCGCAAGAAGAAATTCCAAATTGCCGAAAAATTGTCGGCAGGTTATGGAACACGCAGGTAAACTGGATGACTAATTCAAGTTGAGATGGACCAAAAGGGCTTCGCGCTCGTTGGGAATGTTATCTTCGATCACGGCGTCGAGGGCGGAGTTGAGAAGCTGCCCCAGTTCCGGCCCGGGCTTGACTCCAGCACGGATCAAGTCGCCGCCGTTGATGGCGAGCATCTTGAGCGTATAGGGCTCCCCCGCCTTCAGCAGCTCGTGCGCCATCGCGCGCATCTCCTCAATCGTCTCAACGTAATAGAAGCACGACGGGGCCTTGCCGAGCGTGTCGGCACGCTTAAGATCCATGAGCTCATCCATCAAACGCGGCGTGTCGACGCCCTCGCCCGAAAGCGCGCGAATCATATTGAGCAGGCAGGAGCGCTCGGGGCGCAGCGGCTTGTCGTGATATTTGATGAGCAGGCACACGTCGCGCACCAGGTCGTGCGAGAGCGCCAGGCGATCCATAATGACGCGCGCTTTCTTGGCGCCGAGCTCGGGATGACCGTAGAAGTGTCCGCTGCCGGCGTGATCGACCGTGAAACACTCGGGCTTGGACACATCGTGCAAAAACGCCGCCCACATAAGGCTCGACGAGGGCGCGACGCCGTCGCACAGCGCAAGCTCCCCTGCCACCGTCAGCACACGGGCGATATGCTCGTAAACGTTAAATGCATGATAGACACTTCGCTGATCAAAGCCGCGACCCGCTGCCAGCTCAGGCACAGAGGCACAGATGAGCTCGGGGTAGCGCAGCATCGCGTCTCCCCCATGACCGGTCGAAAGAATGCCCTCGAGCTCAATACCCACACGCTCGCGCGCCACGGCGTCGAGCAGCGGCGCGCACTCGGCAAGCGCGCGCTTAGTCTCGGGCTCAATCATAAAGTCCAGGCGGCAGGCAAAGCGCACCGCACGCAACATGCGCAGGGCGTCCTCGTTAAAGCGACGCTTGGGATCGCCGACAGCGCGAATCAGCTTGCGCTCCAAGTCACCCTGGCCGTCGTAGCGGTCGACAAGCCCGCGCTCGGGATGCCAGGCCATAGCGTTGACGGTAAAGTCGCGCCGCGCCAGATCGTCCTCGAGCGAGGCGGCACGCTCCACATTCTGGGGATGGCGACCATCGGTGTAAAAGCCATCCAGACGGTATGTGGTGACCTCGATACGCTCGCCATCGGAAATAGCCGTGATTCCGCCAAATTTAATGCCCGACTCCACAACCGCGATGCCGGCGGCCTCGAGCGCCGCTTTGGACTCCTGCCACAGGCCGCTACAGCACATATCAACATCGTGGCTGGGGCACCCCATCAGGGCGTCGCGCACCCAACCGCCCACGTACCAAGCCTCAAGACCAGCCGCCTCAAGCGCGTGCAGGACGCACAGGGACGCATCGGACGGTTGAGTACCGTTGAGCGAAACATTGCACATGCCTATGGCCTCCTGCGACTATCAAATTGGCTATCGATTGCGTCTGCAAGAAGTCTAGCAAGAAACAGCCTCCACTGCACACGCAAGTCCGATAAACAAAAACGCATCCGTCCTAGTCTAAGACGGATGCGAAATAATCAAACTATTCAGGAAAGGTGCCGGAACTAGCAGACCTGGCGAACCTCGATGTGCTTCTTATATTCGTCCACCTTGGCAAAATCGCCCAGACCGGGGCACTCGACCACGTTGGCGCCGGTGGCCATCGACAGACGGAGGGCATCCTCGACTCGCTCGGGGGCGTCGTGCCATACGGACAGGAAGGCAGCGAGCGAGGAATCGCCGGCGCACACCGTCGACAGCAGCTTGACGTCGAAGGTGCGATTGGCAAACCAGATGTGCTCGCCGTTGGAGAAGTACGCACCGGCGCCACCGAGGGTCAGCAGCACGTTCTTGGCGCCCTTAGCGTGCAGCTCGGCCATAGCGCCCTTGACGGACTCATCGTCGCCACCGCTCACCTTAATGCCAAAGATGTCGAGCAGCTCGTCGTCATTGGGCTTGATCAGCAGCGGCTCCATGGCAATGAGGTCTGCCAGCTGATGGCTCGAGATGTCGAGGACGAACTCGGCCCCCTTGGCCTTAACGCGGCGCAGAACCTCGGCCAAGAAGCCCTCGGAAGTGTTGGGAGGCAGCGAGCCGCTGATGACCAGGCAGGTCATGTCATCGAGCGAATCGATGAGCTCAAACATCTCCTGCTCGTTGGCCTCGTTGATGGCGGCACCGGCGTTGACCATGTTGTACTCGGTGTCGGGTCCGGCATTGAGGAACACGTTGACGCGCGTGATGCCGTCGGTCCACACGGGCTTGACGGGCACGCCCAGGGCCTCGGCGCCCTTAACGATAAACTCGCCCGAGAAGCCGGCGAAAAAGCCCAGGATCGTGGTGTCGACACCGTAGTGATCGAGGGTGAACGAGACGTTGAGACCCTTGCCGTTGGGCGTGTAGACGGCGTTACGGGTACGCGTGACGGTGTTGGCAGCAAGGCCGTCGCAGGCGATGTTGTAGTCAATGGCAGGATTTGCAGTGAGCGTGTAAATCATGAATGTTCCTTTCACGAAGTAACGTGTTGATGAAAGTATATTCCACCCATCGGTAAAAGGCTAGGACAACTCGGTGAACGGTGTGGAAGCGATGAAGTACGGCAGAACATCTCTCTCCAATGACGGAACAAAATAGGCGCCCCAGCCGAAACCGGGGCGCCGCATGCGCACGAATATGTCGCGTTTCGATTACTGACGATCGAGCTTGCGGACAGCAACGCGCTTGCTGTACTCGTCGACGTGACCGAAGTCGCCGATGCCGACGGACTCGGCAACGTTGGCGCCGGTGGCCATAGCGAGCTTCATGGCCTCCTCGACGTTGTCGCGATCCCTGTACCACTTGTGCAGGAACGCAGCGAGGGTGCAGTCGCCGGCGCAGACGGAAGAGACCAGCTTGATGTTGAACTCACGCTTGGCGTACCAAATGTCCTCGCCGTTGGAGAAGTAGGCGTCGCCACGGCTACCACGGGTGAGCAGCACGTTCTGAACGCCAGCGTCGTGAGCCATCTTCATGGCAACGCGGACCTCGTCGTCAGTGTCGACCGGCACGCCGAAGATAGCCTTCATCTCGTGATGGTTCGGCTTGATGAGCAGCGGCTTCTTGTGAGCGAGCTCCTTGAGCTTGTCGGAGGACAGGTCCAGGACGACGTCGGCGCCACGGGCCTGAGCGTGCTCCATGACCTGAGCCAGGAAGTCGGGCGTAGCTTTGGGAGGCACGGAACCGGAAACGATCAGGCACTCAAGGTCGCCCGCGGTGTCCAGGATGTTGTAGAGCTCCTTCTGATGCTCCGGCGTGATCGGGGCGCCGGGGTTGAGGATGCCGTACTCGTGCTGGCCATCGTTGACGTAGGTGTTGATACGCGTGATGCCGTCGGTCCAGACCGGGCGGCACAGGCAACCCAGGTTCATGACTTCCTCGACGATGAACTTGCCCGTGAAGCCGGCGAAGAAGCCGAGCGCGACGGTGTCGACACCCATCTTCTTAAAGGCGAAGGACACGTCGAGGCCCTTGCCGTTGGCGGTGTAGCTGGCCGAGCCGGTGCGGACGTTCTCGTCAGGCTCGAGCGGAGAGCTCGAAACCGTCATGTCGACAGCCGGGTTAGCGGTTAGCGTGTAGAACATTTACAGTACCCCCTGTATATGTGAGGGCCGCGTGGCCGGCCCATTCCAACCACGCGGTTACCTCTGATACCAAATTAGCGAGCTGCGGACTCGAGCAGTGCCTTGACCTCGGCGGCGGTGTTGCAGGCGAGCGCCTTCTCGGCGAGCTCGTCGCACTCGGCCTTGGTCCACTGGCTGATGGTCTTGCGGGCGCGCAGGATCGACGGAGCGCTCATCGAGAACTCCTCCAGGCCCCAGCTGATCAGCAGCGGCTCGAGCAGCGGATCGGCAGCGGCCTCGCCGCACATACCGACCATGATGCCGGCCTTCACGCCGCTCTCGATGATGTTCTTGAGCGAGCGGAGCACGGCGGGATAGTACACCTGGTACAGGTTGGAGATGGTGTCGTTGCCACGGTCGGCGCACATGGTGTAGCCGATCAGGTCGTTGGTGCCGATGGAGAAGAAGTCGGCGACCTCGGCCAGACGGTCTGCGAGCAGCGAAGCGGCGGGCGTCTCGACCATGATGCCGACCTCGATGTTCTCGTTGAACTTGCGACCCTCTTCGGTCAGCTCGGCCTTGCACTGCTCAACGAGCTCCTTGACAGCCAAGACCTCCTCGACGCAGGTGACGAGCGGGATCATGATCTTGACGTCACCGAAGGCGCTAGCGCGCAACAGAGCGCGGAGCTGGACCTTGTACTGGTCGGGATTAGCCAGGCAGTAACGCACGGCGCGGAAGCCCATGAAGGGGTTATCTTCCTTGACCATGTGCAGATACGGAATCTCCTTGTCGCCACCCACATCGAGCGTGCGGATGATGACCGGAGCACCCTTGAGCGCGCTGGCGACCTTACGGTAGGCGTTGAACTGCTCCTCCTCGGAAGGAAGCTCAGCAGAGTCCATGAACAGGAACTCGGAGCGGAACAGACCGATGGCCTCGGCGTCGTGATCGAGCGCGTTGGGCACGTCATCGGGGTTACCGATGTTGCAGGCGATGATCTTCTTGATGCCATCGGCAGTCACGGACGGCTTGCCACGGAAGGCCTCGAGGGCTGCCTTCTCGGCAGCGAAGGCCTCGGCCTTGGCGGTGTAGGCAGCGAGCGTCTCCTCGTCGGGATCGGCCTCGACGATACCCTTGCCGCCGTCGACGACAACGGTCATACCGTTGCGCAGCGCGGTGCAGCTGTTGGAAACCGAAAGGACAGCCGGGATCTCGAGGGCGCGCGCAATGATCGCGGAGTGCGAAGTGCGGCCGCCGGTCTCGGTGACGATACCGGCAACGTGGGCCTTATCGATCGTGGCGGTCATGGACGGCGTGAGGTCGTGCACGACAACGACAGTATTCTCGGGCAGGACGGAGAGGTCGACGACCTCCTTGCCCAGCAGCTCGGCCAGAATACCGGTGCGGATGTCGGCGATGTCGGCCGCGCGCAGACGGAACATCTCGTCGTCCATGGACAGGAACATGTTCTCGAACATGGTCGAGGTGTCCATGAGCGCCTGCTCGGCGCAAGTACCACCGTCAATGGCGGCGTTGATGGCGTCGGTCATGCCCGGATCCTGAGCCAGGACAATGTGTCCGCTCATGATCTCGGCCTCGGCCTCGCCCACCGTCTCCTTCATGTGGTCGGCCTGAGCCTGGGTCTTCTCGCAGAAGACCGAAAGAGCGGTCTGATAGCGCTCCTTCTCTGCTGCCGAATCAGCAACCTCGTGCGGCTCAAACGTCAAGTCGGGATCGACGGCGACCATGACGGTGCCGATACCGATGCCCTCGGAAGCGTTGACTCCCTGATACATTCCCATTCCTCTCTCCGTGTCATGTGATAAAGCGTTTTGCCATATCCATGACAAAAGAGCGCAGCTACCTTACAACAGGTCACTGCGCCCCCAAATATGAACTTAGTTGTTCAACATGCGACCCGTTTGAGTTCTACTCGCCAAGACCGCTCTTGATGAGCTCGATGGCAGCAGCCAGAGCCTCGGCCTCGTCGGCGCCGTCGCACTTGACCTCGACCTCGGTACCGCAGGGGATACCAGCAGCCATGAGGGCCATCGGGGACTTGCCGTTGACCTCCTTCTCGGGGGTGACGACCGTCACGTCACAGGCGTACTTGCCCATGGTGGAGGCGAACAGACCAGCCGGACGCATGTGCAGACCCTGAGGATTAACGAGGGTAGCCTTCTCAGAAACCATAATTGACTCCTTTTTGTGTTTAACCCCTGTCATGCATGTGGCAGGAGTCAGATTCACGACGTTCTTTATATTAACTCACATCAAACGGTTTTTCATTATGTTTCAGACGAATTATTGGACAGATGTCGTATCCCTGCGCTCGCCCGCCGGGCGGGGCGGTTAAGTTTGCTGCTCTACAGTCCTGCGCAAGACGGAAAGCACATTAAGTGCTTTCCTTTGCGTGCGGAACTCGCGACAAACTTAATCGCCCCGCCCGGCGGGCGAGCTGCGGAAACTCGGTCGATCCAGAGCAATATCGGCGGAACGGAATTCTGGCTGATGAACTGTTCGCGACAAAGACTCGATAGTTAGCCCCCTCTATGCCCTTTTATAAGTTGCGGTGAAATAGGGACTGATTTTGCGGTTGAAACGTTTAAACAGTCCCTATTTCACCGCAACTTATTTGGGGATGAAAAAGGCGGAGACCCTGGGGAGGGACTCCGCCTTATATACAGGGGGCGATGCTATTCGCGTGTTGCGGGATTAGACCAGGCGGGCGTTGATCGTCTTGGCGATCTCGGCGGCGTCGGTGGAACCCTTGACGGTGGCACGGAAGTCCTCGTCCATGAGCGCCTCGGCGACCTTGGACAGGATCTTGAGGTGCGTAGTGCCGGCCTGGGCACCGGGGATGAGCAGGGCGATAGCCACGTTAACGGGAGCGCCGTCCATGGTGTCCCAACCGGTCACGCCGGACTCGTCCTTGACGACGATCACGGCAGCCTCGGTAATGGCGTCGGACTTGGCATGCGGGATGGCGAAGCCCTCCATCATGCCCGTGGTGCCCTCGGCCTCGCGGGCCAAGAAGGCGTTCATCACGGCGTCGGCGTCGCTGGCGATACCGGCCTTGACAGCCTGGTTGGAAACGAAGCTCAGAGCCTCGTCACGAGAAGCGAAGTCCTCGGCGACAAAGACGTTCTCGACCTTCACGAAGTCAGCAGCCTCGGCCTTGGGGGCCTCGACGGCAGCGGCCTTGGGGGCCTCAACCGGCTTGGTTGCAGGAGCGGGCTTCTGGTTCTTCTCGAAGTCGTACTTCTTGAAAGCCACGAACAGGATGCCACCGACCACGGCGCCGATGAGGATCGCGAGGACCCACAGCGGACCGTTCTCGACAACGGGCAGGACCAGGAAGCCGCCGTGAGGCGCCGGATCGTGAACGTTGAAGAAGATGGTCAAGATGGAAGCGATGGAAGAACCGAGCATCATGATGGGCATAACGGGCCAGATGTTCTTGGTCATGAACGGAATGGCGCCCTCGGTGATGTGGGTGCAACCAAGGATGAGGTTGACGATACCGGCGTCATGATCCTCCTGGCTGAAGTACTTCTTGCCGACAACGACGGCGAAGGTGGTGATCAGCGGCGGAACGATGCAAGCGGCGGAGACGGCAGCCATGAAGTTGGTGCCGAAGTTGTAGGTCTCGGTGCCGACGCCAGCTTCGAGAGCGGTACCGAGCAG
This sequence comes from Collinsella aerofaciens, assembly GCF_015670745.1. GTDB lineage: Bacteria > Actinomycetota > Coriobacteriia > Coriobacteriales > Coriobacteriaceae > Collinsella > Collinsella aerofaciens_T. Next base: position 11,575 of record NZ_JADPCH010000002.1, read on the forward strand.
GAAGGTGCCAGTAGCGTAAGCAGCCTTGTTGACCGGGCCGCCCATATCAAAGGCGCACATGCAGCCGATGGCCAGGCCAAGGATCACCGGACCGGAGTTACCGAGGCTCTGCAGGAAATCCATCATGCCCTGGTTAATGGCAGCCATGGGGCCGGAAATACCGAGCATGACCAGACCGACGATGGCGGTAGAGCACAGCGGATACAGGAAGATTGCCTTCAGGCCATTAAGGCTCGCAGGAATTTTAGAGAAAACCTTCTCGAGCAGCAGGATGACATAGCCAGCGAGGAAGCCGCCGACGATGCCGCCTAGGAAGCCAAAGCCCACACCTGCGCCACCGGCGTCGATCATGCCGGTATCGGCGTTAACAGGCAAGCCCTGGATGGCAATCATACCGGCGACGAAACCGGGGACGAGCGCCGGGCGCTTGCCGATGGACTCGGCGATGTAAGCGGAGAGCACCGGAACCATGAGGTTCATGGCGATACCGCCGATAATCTTGAGCATCGCGGCAAAGCTGTTGTAGTCGGCAGCCGTCGAATCAAAGGACGTGATGCCCCACAGGAACGAAATGGCGGTCAGAACACCACCGGCAACGACGAAGACCAGCATGTGGCTGACGCCGTTCATGAGGTGCCTGTAGATGACGTGGCCGATGGACTCCTTCTCCTCGACCTCGTCCTCGACATCGGCGGCAGCGGCAACCGTGTCGTCGCCCTTGGCGGCGAGCGCGCGGTCGATCAGCTTACCAGCAGCCTCGACAGACAGGGCCTTGGAAACACCAACGGAAACCATGGGCTTACCGGCGAAACGCTCAGCCTGGACATCCTTATCGGCTGCGACGACGACGGCCTTGGCACCGGCGATCTCGCTCTTGGTGAGCTCGTTCTCGACACCGACCTGGCCATGAGTCTCGACCTTAATGGTCAGACCTCGCTCGGCAGCAGCCTTCTCCAGCGCCTCCTTCGCCATGAAGGTGTGCGCAATGCCGGTCGGGCAACCGGTCGCGGCGATGATGTCAAACTTAGCCATGTGTCCCTCCTTCTTGAGTACAGCGCCCGCGGGCGCTCCCCTACACGCGCTTCGATGCGCGTTTTTCCACACTTGAAAGATACCAACCTACCGTCCGCGTGAGAAGAGACAAGGCGCAATTCTCCGGTGAAAGGTTCTTTCATAACCGTAAACGGCAAGTGAAAGTTTACCATCAACACTTGAAACGGCAAGGTGTATCTTGTAATTGAAAATGCCCGTATACTATGGCATTGCAAATCAAGCTAGATTTTCATGCCAACCAGGAGCCATCCATGACCGATAGTAGCAAGAGCGCACTTTCCCTCATTAGTACCCATCAGGGATACAGCGAGTCCGAGCAGCGCATTGTCGACTATATATTGGAGCACCAGTCCGAAGCGCCACGCCTCACGGCCGCTCAGCTCTCGCGCGCTGCCGCCACGTCCGAGGCGACCGTTTCGCGCTTCTGCCGCAAGCTGGGCTTTGGCAGCTTCCGCAGCTTTCAGTTTTCGTTGGCGAGGGATTTGGAAAGCCAGCGCAACGAGGGCCTGACCGACGAGGTCTCGCTCGATAATATGGAGCAGAGCCTAAAAAATATCCTCGCCGCCAAGGTGAGTGAGCTTAATGCGACCATCGACGGCATAGATCACGACACGTTGGCCGCAGTTGTACACGCGCTTAAGAATGCCGGCGTTATTGAGTTCGCCGCCGTGGGCAATACGAACGCGGTCGCGCTCGATGCGACGTTTAAGTTTTCGCAGCTGGGCCTGCGCTGCATGGCGAGCACCATTAGCGAGACATCAATCGGCTTTGCGCTCACGTTACGCCCGGGTGACGTCATCGTGCTAATCTCAAACTCTGGCAAATCGCGCCGACTGAATCGCATGGCAAAAGCGGCTCGCAACTGCGGCGCAACCGTAGTCGTCATCAGCAGCGATAGCAAGTCTCCACTTGCGCGCCTCGCCGACTACACCTTTAATACCGTCAATCACGAAGCGCTGCTGACAACGGGTGACTTCGCGTTCTCCAAGATGAGCGCCACGATGATCATAGAGGTCGTCTACAACTTCCTGCTGCCCGAAATCGAGGACGCCCGAGAGCACATCAGCTACTATGAGGAACTCATCCAACCGGATAAGGTCGTGGAGTAAAACGCGAAGTGGGACAAAAAATTCAGTCTATTTTGTCCCACCAACACCGCTGATACGACCTAACCTCGAGCTTCTTCAAGCATCTGCTTGGCATGCGCCAAGCTCGCCTCCGATTGATCGCCGCTCAACATGCGGGCGATCTCGGCGGTACGCGCTTCGCCGGTTACCTCGTCCAAATGCGTCTGGGGAACATCGCCCGGTTCCTTACTGACAACATAATGTTTGTCGGCCATGACCGCAACCTGCGCAAGATGCGTTACGACGATGACCTGATGCGTAGCGGCGAGATCTGCCAGCACGCTCGCGAGGGCACGTGCGGTAGAGCCGCCGACACCCGCATCGACCTCATCGAACACGAGCGTATCGACACCGTCCGCGTTACCGAGGACAACCTTGCTTGCCAGCATGACGCGGCTGAGCTCGCCGCCCGACGCAATGCGGCGCAGGGGGCGCGGCGTCAAACCGGCACCGCTGCGGTATAGCAGCTCGTAGCTCGAAGGACCAGCGGGCGTCCACTCAGCACGAGGAAGATCGCGCGACTCCCAGACGAGCTCGGCGCCGCCCATCTCCAGGCGAGCCATCTGGCGGCCCACCTCATGGCAGAAGCGCGGGGCCGCCGTATTGCGGGCGCGCTTAAGTGCCTTGGCAGCGGCAAACAACTCGCGCTCGGCGCTCCCGAGTGCCTCACGCGCCTTTTTGATCTGTTCATCGCCATCATCGACCAGGGACAGCAGCTCTTGCGAGCGATCGCGCATGGCAAAAACATCGTCCATGGTGGGACCCCACTGACGCAACAGGCCCTTGAGGTCGGAATACCGCTCACGCATGCGAGCGAGCTCGCGCGGGTCGAAGGCGACGCCATCGCGATAGGCACGAAGCTCGTTCGCGCAATCCTCAAGGGAAATACAGGCATCCGAAAGCGCATCGGCAATATCGCCCAGTTTGCGATCGACGGAAGCCATGCGGGAAAGTTCTGCCACGGCGCTGTTCACGGCATCGAGCGCTCCCCCTTCGGCGGCAAGCGATGCATGAGCATCATTGGCCGTGGCAACGAGTACCTCGGCATGTTCAGAGCGCGGCAGCAGTTCCTCGAGTTCCTCATACTCGCCCGGCTTGGGGTCGACCTCGGCGATGCGCTCAAGGGCAAAACGCGCCTCCTCGACGCGGCTCCCCTGCGCACGCGAGGCCTCTTCGACACGTCGAACCTCCTTGGCGGCAGCGCGCGATGCCTTAAAGCAGGCGCGGTAGTGCTCGAGCGCCTCGAGCGCAGAGCGCCCCGCCCATGCATCGACCATCGCAACGTGATGCGCCGGGTCGAGCAAGCGCTGGTGCTCGTGCTGGCCGCACAGATCCATCATCACGCCAACGCGCTCCGAAAGCTCGCGCACGCTGGCGATGCGGCCGTCAATCTTCACGCGGCTGCGGCCCTCGGCAGAAAGGCTGCGCTGGACCGTGAAGCCCTCCGTGTCGTGCGGGCCGTCAAACAGGCGTGCCTCGACGCTCGCGAGCGCCTCGCCCTCGCGCACCGTCGACGAATCCGCGCGCTCGCCCAAAATAAGTTTGAGGGCCGAGAGCAGCGCGGTCTTGCCGGCACCGGTCTCGCCGGTCAGGACAGTCAGGCCGGCACTCGGCACCAACGTCGCCTCGCGGATGAGTGCAATGTTAGAAACCTGCAGCTCATCGATCATGACGGACTCCGTAGAATACGCGGCTCACCGAGTTATAGAAGCTCTCGGGGCCGTAATCGAGAAGCAGCACATCTCCGGGCCCGCGGCGCACCGCCACGCTCTCAACGGTGCCATCGCAGGTAATAAACTGTCCATCGATAGCGATTGCCGGAACACTCGGACGGTCATCAGACATAAAGATTTCGACGACATCACTCGGCGAAGTCAAGAAGGCACGGGCCTGAATGGTGTGCGGTGCAATGGGTACGCAGACCATGCCCGTATAGTCGGGGCTCACGATGGGGCCGCCGGCACTGAGCGCGTAACCCGTAGAACCAGTCGCCGTGGACACGACCACGCCGTCGCCACGCAGTCGGTCGATATGGTGGCCCGACACCGTGATGTCGAACTCGACCATATCGGACAGCGGACCGCGGGTAAGCGCCATGTCGTTGAGGGCGAAGGTGCGCACGACATCCTTCGTACCGTCTTCGCGCACGGACACGATATCCGCGGCGATGGTGGCGCGACGGCTCACGTGCAGCTCGCCGGAAAGGGCGTCGCTCACGACCTGCAGAATGTCGCGCTCCTCGGGGCTCGCAGCAGTTAAAAAGCCCAGGTGACCATAGGAAAGACCGAGGATAGGAATCTCGCGATGGTTGAGGATGCGGGCAGCGCGCAGCAACGTACCGTCACCGCCGAGCGTAATGACCAGATCGGAGCCGTCAATATCAGGCGTGCTTTGAATCTTCGATCGCTGGTCGGCAGCCCATGCGACCTCATGGCCCTGGCGCGTCAGCCAAAGCTCGAGCATCAGGCCGCTCTCGACCGCCTCTTGCTTGTAGTAATTGGGAACCAGAAAGACCTTCATAGCGTTGCAGCTTTCTCGCTCAAAACCGATACCTGGGATTGCAGCACGTCTTGCGAGCGGTCGCCAGATTCAAATCTCGTGCCGTACAGGAAAAACTCAACGTTGCCCTTGGCACCATGAATGGGCGACACGCACACATCGACCGGGAACAGCCCCTTGGCAGCAAAGAGCTCAACCGCCACCACGAGCGTATCGCGGCGCACGGCGGGATCGGTCACAATGCCGCCCTCGCCCACCAGCGCAGCCGGCGCCTCAAACTGGGGCTTTACGAGCGTGCAAAAAGAACCTGTAGGCGCCAGGCACGCCAGCACCGCATCGATAATGTTCGCGATGCTGGTAAACGAGACATCACACACAGCCAGGTCGATGGCACCGGCATAGCCAAGCTCGGGCAGCTGCGTCACGTTGGTGCGCTCATGCAGCGTCACGCGATCGTCCTGACGCAACGACCAATCGAATTGGGCGCGACCCACGTCCACCGAGACAACGGTCGAAGCCCCGCGCTTGAGCAGACAATCGGTAAAGCCGCCGGTAGAGCAGCCCACATCCAGACAGGCAAGGCCCGTCGGATTGATGTCAAAAGCATCAAGCGCGCCTTCGAGCTTAAGACCGCCGCGGCCAACATAGGGAATACGGCCCTTCACGTGCAGGGGCAAACCGGGCGTCACCTTAAGGCCCGGGGAGGTCAAACGCTCGCCACCACTCGAGACCAAGCCGGCCATAAGAGTGCGAAGGGCATCCGCGCGATCGGCGCAGATGCCCTGTGAAATCAGTTCGTCATCGAGACGCACACGTTTCATGAATGCCATCAACCATTCGTATCCGGAGATGCGGCCTAGCTATCCTGGGATTCGTTTGCCGCATCCTCATCGTATTCCTGCTCGAGCTTGTCGGCCTCACGCGGCGTCAGCTCAAACTTGTCGACCATATCGACCGCGCGGGAGCCAAGCTCAATCGCTTCGTCAAACAGATCGAGCGAACGCTCCAAGGAGGTATCCTTGGAGCGAACGGTAGCGATGATCTGGTCCAAGCGGTCCGAGATCTCGTCGAAGTTGCGGACGGAACCCTCTGGCATGGCTACTCCTCGACGGAGTCGACAACAGCCTCGGCGGCGTCCGAATCCTCGGCCAGCACGCCAGCCTCAGCCTGGGCAACCGCAACCTTGGCGGCCGCCTCGGCAGCCTGGGCCTCCTCGCGAGCGCGATCCTCGGCCAGCAGCTCCTGGTAAAGGTCCTCGCCCGGCAGCTCCTCGCTGCGAGCAATCTTACCCAGCACGCCGTTGACGAACGACGCGGACTGGTCGGTGCCATAGGCCTTGGCAAGCTCGACGGCCTCGTTGATCACGATGGCGTCCGAGACCTCCTCATCGGTGAGGAAACGCATCTCGTAAACGGCGATACGCAGCAGATTGCGGTCGGCGCCGGGCATGCGCATAAGATCCCAGTTCTTGGCAACGGAGCGCAGAGCGCAGTCGATGCGGTCGATATGCTCGTAGGCGCCGCGGCAAAGCTCAAGCGCATAGGGGTCGAGGGGACCCTTCGAGATCAGGAAATCACCCTCGAGGACGCGCTCGAGCGGGCTGTCCGTGGCCTCGGCCTGGAACAGCAGCTGCAGCGCCTGACTGCGGGCAAGCGTACGCCCGCGATAAACCTTAAGGCTCAAAGGTTACTCCTTGGGGAAAACGAGGCCGTCGATGCAAACGTCAACGCGCTCGACCTCAACGCCAACCTGGGCATCGATGGCGGCGACCACTGCGGCGCGAACGGCCTCGGCGAGTTTCTTGAACGGATAGCCAAAGAACACCACGACACGCACGGTGAGCGCGAGCTTGTCGCCGACGACCTCGGCCTCGACCGCCGGCTCGGAAGCCGGGGCCTTGGACGAGAGCATCATGGAGACAAGGTTGGTGGCAAGGTCCTTGACGCCAACGGAGGCGATGCCCTCGACATCGGACACGGCGCGCGAGACGATGGCGGTCAGAACATCGGGCGAAATGCCGATACCGTCAATCTTGATTTCCTGGGGCATGAGTCCTCCTAGAAGAGTTGGTTGCTAGACGCGGGAGACGAACTTGCCGTCGCGGGTGTCAACCTTGATGACCTCGCCCTCGTTGAGGTACATGGGGACCTGGATGACAGCGCCGGTATCGATCGTGGCCGGCTTGGTGGAACCCTGGACGGTGTCGCCCTTAAAGCCCGGGTCGGTCTGGACGATGGTGGTCTCGATGAACATCGGCGGGGTCACGCCCATGAGCTCATCGTCGGCGAAGAGCAGCTGGCAGACGTCGTTCTCGCGCAGCCACTTGGAGTTCTCGCCCACCATGTCCTCGGGAACGGGAACCTGCTCATAGGACTCGTTGTCCATGAAGATGTAGTCGGTGCCATCGTTGTAGAGGTACTGGAACTCACGGGTGGTGAGCATGACGCTCTCGAACTTGGTGCCGGCGTTGCAGGTGTTCTCGACGACGCGGCCGCTCTTGATGTCGCGGGTCTTGTAGCGCACAAACGCGCCGCCCTTGCCCGGCTTGACATGCTGGAACTCGACGATGGTGTAGACCTTGTCCTTGATGCGGAGACCGAGGCCGTTCTTGAAGTCGGCGGTAGAAATGGTAGTCATAGCGACCTTTCTTGTTATGGGCAGAACGCACAAGCGTCCAAATTACATACGACAGAAATTATACACTTGCAGACGGCGCCTGCAGCGAGCGCATAAAAAGAGAACGCGGGGCGTCCGAATCGATCCGAACGCCCCGCCCCAAACTATCTACCGAAGTAGACTAGCAGTCGATAACGTGCAGGTCGTGCGGGGTCTTGGTGAAGGGCTCGTAGCCGTTCTCGGTGACCACGCCGTAGTCCTCAAGGCGCACGCCGCCCACGCCGGGCAGGTAGACGCCGGGCTCCATGGTGACAACCGAGCCGATCTCGATGGTGTTCTTGCTGCGGTTGAAGTTGGGCAGCTCGTGGATGTCGATGCCCACGCCGTGGCCCAGACCATGGTTGTAGTAATCACCATAGCCGGCATCGCCGATGATCTTCTTGGAAAGCTTGAAGATGTCGTTACCCTCAACGCCCGGATGGATGGCGGCGACGCACTCCTCGTGCGTGCGGCGCACGAGTGCGTACAGGTCGAGCTGCTCCTGGGTGGGCTCGCCCATCACGACAGTGCGCGTCATATCGGAGCGGTAATCGCAGTAGCCCGCGCCGTAATCCATGAGAACGAAGTCGCCCTTCTCGATGACACGGTCACTCGGCACGGCATGCGGGTTGGCGGTGTTGGGGCCGCTCGCCACAATGGAGCCGAAGGCCAGGCTGTCGGCGCCGTTGGCGAACATAAAGTTCTCGAGCTCGTTGCGAACCTGCTTCTCGGTCATACCGGGCTTAATAAAGCCGAGCATGTGCTGGAAGGCGGCGTCAGTGATCGACTGTGCATGGCGCATGAGCTCGATCTCCTCGGCATCCTTGATGGCGCGCATCTTGCGGATGTCGTCGTGCATCAGCGGCAGCATGCAGGCGACGGAACGGTCCTCCAGGCCGCGCTGAATACCCTGGTAGAAGTTAATCTGCATATCGTCCTCGACAGCACAGACACGGCACTTGTTAGCCGCAATCTTGCCGGCGACCCAGCCGGGGATGGTACCCTCGTCCATGTCGTAGACCCAGGGGCTGCCGGCGGGCGTGTTCTCCTCAAAGCTGTTGAGGTAGCGCGAGTCGGTGTGGAACAGGCACTGGTCGACCGTAATAAACGCAGCGTGCGGGAACTCGAAGGTGTAGTCGAAGACGCCCTTCACGCCCGTAAGCCAACGAAGGTTGGCCTCGTCGCGCACCACGATGGCATCGTAGCCACGCTCGGCCATCAGGGCACGGACACGCTCGATACGACCGGCAGGACCGGCAGCAAACTCAGACATGCAGATTCCTTTCTTGTTGTCTCAAGATAGACGGGACGGGTCTCAACCGAACGACGGAATCGCATGCGATCCGCAACCGATTGAAAACCCGCCCCTCAACATGATACGAAAGACGATGGAAGTCAATAAATCTTAGAGAAGTTCTTTACGAGAAGCCAAGTAGGCGTGAGCATGGCGCTCAAGAACCTCGTCCTCAACGTTCGTTAGGCGAATTGCGCCGAGTGCCGCGGGCAGCGGCAGCATGCTGCGGTTTGAGCGCGCGAACTGCTGTCTGCGGAACTCCTCGATATATGCGGCAGGCTCCAGATCGAAGGCAAGTTCCTCGATACCAAAGTCCTCCAGACAGTCATCGACCTCAAAGACGTAATCGATATCGAAGTCGCAGGCGTCGTGGGCAAGGCGCGCCTCAAAGCGCATGCCCTCGGACAACAGCTGGTAGGCAGGGACCTGCGAAGCGGCATCGCCCAAGCAAGCGCGCAAGGTACGCTCCCCCGTCTTGCCAAAATCGAGCGCATGGCGGGCGCTCGGGTTCGTGGCCATCAGTACGTCCTTGCGAGCAGTCTGAGACCATTGAACGGCATTGACGAGCGCGACCTCCTCGCCCGCGAGAATCTCGGGGACGGTCTCAATAAACTGATTCCAGCGGGACTTGCTGCTCGAAAGCATGGTGCCAACAAGTACCGCATAGCCGAGCTTGAGGTCCTCGGGGTCCGCCTCGCGAACAAGATCGAGGTCACACACGACCAAACCCGGTTCGGGACGGAACGCGATAGCGGGAAGCGCATTGGCCGACGAGGCGACAAGCGGCTTCATGGTCGTCGCGACCGTGAGCATGGCGTCGAAGGTCGTCGGCAGCAGCGCGCACTCGGTTCGGCCACACCACTGGTTGGCGCACCAGCTAACAACCGAGCAGGTTGCGGCATCGCCAACGGCGACAACCAGATCGTCGCAGGTAACGCCGTTGGCAGACAGGGCGCCAAAGATAGCATCAGCATCGGCCAGCGTGGCACCAGCAGGCGAAACCTCGAGGACTAGCGGCGACACGGCAAAACCGGCGTCGACCAGCGCATGCTCGACGACTTCACCAAAACGCTCGGATGTGGCGGTGTTCCAAACGACCATCGCGCGCTTAGGCTTGCCCACGGCCGAGGCAAACATACGCGACAGCTCATCGAACGCACCCAATCCGACACGGACATCGACGCTGCGGTTTTGGAAATTGATCAGTTGACGGCGAATCATAGCAGCCCACGCTCCAAAAGCATCTCGGCACAAAGGTAGGAAACGTCCTCGAAGGACTTGTTGCGAATATCAAGGGTAAGGTCGGCAGCCTGGCGATACAGCGGACGGCGATGCTCAAACAGGCGCGCGGCATGCTCAGGCGAGCGGAAATCGGGGCGCGTGTCGGACCGACGAATCTGGCGAATCGAATCCTCGAAGTCGCCCTCGAGGTACACGCACGTACCCATTTCGTGCATCAGCTCAATATTCACCGGTGTCTCGACGATACCGCCCCCGCACGAAACCAACAGGCTGCGCTCACTTTGGAGCGAACGGAGCGCCGAGGTCTCGAGCTCGCGAAAACGATCCTCGCCCTCGGTCTCAAAAATCTCGGTTACCGACTTGCCGCAACGGCGCACGACCAGGCGGTCGGTATCGATAAAACGCCGCTTGAACATGGTGCCGACGTTGCGCGCGAGCGTCGACTTGCCCGCGCCCAAAAAGCCGATAAAGAAGATATGGTCGCAGCCGTGTTTGGTGTGCTGGGACATAGCGAGACCTATTCCTCGCAGGGAAGGTCGCGCAGGGCCCGGCGCTCAAAGATACGGAAGATCTGCGTATACCACAGGTCCTGCGTCGCCTGCGGCTTTACCAGGATGGTATCGACGCCGGCGAAATTACCGCTCCACACGTCAGTGTAGAGCTGATCACCGATCAGCACCGCCTCGTCGACCGTGGCGCCGAGGCGCTTAAGACCCGCCTTGAGGGCAAACGGCGCCGGCTTCATGGCGTGGCTGATGGCCTCGAGTCCCAGCTCGCGTGCTGATGCCATGACCTGGTCGCGATGCCAGTTGTTGGACACCATGCACAGCTTAAAGCCTTTGGCGCGGGCGGTATCGAGCCAAGCGGAAACCGCGGCGGGAACCTGCTCGGTGTCGCGCGGCACCAGGGTGTTATCGCGATCGAGCAGAATGGCGCGTTTGCCGTCGGCCCAAAGGGTATCAAGGTCGATGCGATCGACCGAGGCAACGTAACGTTTGGGGCTAAAAATCCTCATGCTAATTCCAAGACTGTTGATGCTCTTCGTAGGTTTGCGAGAAGTACTCCTCGTCCTGCGTAATGTAGAAATACAGGTCATCAGAGTCGGTCGGCTCAAGGGTGGCCTTGAGCGCCTCGAGCGACGGAGAGCAGATGGGCGTGGGCGGCAGGCCCTCATGCTTATAGGTGTTATACGGACTATCGCTCTGCAGGTCGTCGGCGGTAACCTCGCCACCGGTGACATACATCATAGTCGCATCGCTATTGAGATAGCGCAGGCCATCGAGCTTGCCGGCAAGGCGGTTGTAGAAAACCGAGGCCACATGCGCACGTTGATCGGCGTTGAGGCCCTCGCGCTCAACGATAGAGGCCAAGTTGATGATGTCGTAGTCGGACATCTCCACACCGTAGCGTTCCTTGATCTTGGCTTCGCAGCTCGCAAAGTCAAGCGACTTGTACTCGGTCTTAAACTGATCGAGCATAGCGCGAATCACGCCATCGGCCGTCGGCGAATCACCCAACGAATAGGTCTTGGGGAACAAGAAACCCTCGAGCGAATCGTTGGCGGCGCCCTTAAGGAAGCTATAGTCGTCCACGTAGTTGGAGGCCTTGGCCTGGTTGAGGAAGTCTTCCTTAGAGATGCTGTCGTAGGCCTGGGCCACACGGTCGGCGACTTGATCGACCGTCAGGCCCTCAGGGATAGTCAGCGCACTGGAGCCCGCGTTGGGGCCTTCCATGAGCTGCTGAACAACCTTGGTCGCATCCATGAGTGTGGTGAACGAATAATCACCAGGCTTGAGCGACATATCGGCGTTGAGCTTTTTCACCGCCGCATAATAATCCTTGGGATTTTCGACGATATGGTTCTCGGAGAGAATCGAGGCGATAGTATCGCCCGAAGCACCATCGGGAATGGTCACCGTAACCTGCTGACCAGCCGTGACCTTCGTATCCTCACCGGCAAAGAAGCCCTTGACGGCCGGCACGACAAAGAATGCGATCGCAGCAAGCGCGAGCACCGACACCACAACGCCGATGATCATCGGAACCGGAGAACTCTTCTTTTGAGCACCGCGACGAGCATGCGTGTTGTAGCTCGAGCGGGTCGCCGGAGCAACGCCATGCGAACCGCGAGCGTGATGCGAATGCGATTGAGGGGCCTGAGTTCGCTGGGTAGGTGCCTGCTGCTTAAAGCGGGTACCGCCTGCTGGCTGGGCCGTACGAGCAGTGGGCTGCTGAGCCGCGTGAGAAGCCGAATGCTGAACCGAACGAGCAGAAGGCTGCTGACCCGTCCGTTGAACAGGTTGGGCCGAATGAGAGAAGGACTGCGCCGGGCGCGCGGCAGGCTGAGCTGCACGCTGCGTCGGCTGTGCCGGACGCTGGCCAGGCTGGGCAGGGCGCGACGCCGGCTGCCGTGTACGATTCTGCTGGCGCGGATCGGAAGCGCTAGGCATGCGAAACCTCCTCGTTTTTACGATCGAGCCACGTCTGCAAAAACAGGCTGGCGGCAATCATGTCGATCTTGCCCCTCATCTGCTTTTCGTTGAGTCCCTGCTCGCGCAGGATACGCTTAGCCTCTTGCGAGGACAGACGCTCGTCCTCAAACTCCAACGGAAGATCGAGCTCGTCGGCAATCTTTTGCGCCACAGCGGCAACGCGCTCGGCCTGAGGGCCGGGCTCACCGGCCATGGTCAGGGGACGTCCGCTTACCAGGATGTCGGGCTCATAGTCCTCAACCAGGTAGCGGAACGTCTTGGCCATACCGGTGACCTCGGCAGCCGGAAGCACCTTGACAGGCATCGCCATCTTGCCATCACGGCTCGAGACGGCGATGCCAATCCTGGTCTCCCCTATGTCCAGCGCGAGCGCAACCACAGCGACTTCTTAGATTCTTAGGCGCCGAGCGCGGTCTTAGCGGCCGCGAGGGCATCGGCGATGCCGGCAGCATTCTTGCCACCGGCCTGGGCCATGTTGGGACGACCGCCACCGCGACCGTCGACCAGACCCGCGATCTGCTTGATCACGTTACCAGCGTGGAAACCGGCCTTGACGGCGTCATCGGAGCCGGCAGCGAGCAGGGCCGGAGTGCCCTTCTCAGTCACGCTGGCGACGACACAAGCGACAGGGCCGGCGACCTTCTGATGCACGGTATCCCATACGTTGCGCAGGTCGGCAGCCTCAAGGCCCTGGAGCTCAGCGACAACGAGCTTATAGCCGTCGAGCTCGACGGCGCCCTCGATGGCGCTGGAGATGGCGTCGGAGGAGCCACCGGTCAGAGCCTTCTTGAGCTTATTGGACGTCTCGCGCAGCTCGGCCTGCAGGTTCTCCACGCGAGCGGGAACCTCATCCACGCGGCACTTGAGCGCAGTAGCAGCGGCGTCAATGAGTGCCAAGCGGTCGGCCATATAGTCGAGGGCACCCTTAGAGGTCACGGCCTCGATACGGCGGACATTGGAGCCCGTGGAGGACTCGGAAATGATCTTGAACAGGCCGATCTCGGCGGTGTTGGCAGCGTGTGTGCCACCGCAGAGTTCGCGGGAGAACGGCTGGTCCTCAGCCCCCACGGAGACAACGCGGACGACGTCGCCATACTTCTCGCCAAACAGGGCGACAGCGCCGGCAGCCTTGGCCTCGTCGATGCCCATGACACGGGTCACGACAGGCTTGGAAGCGAAGATCTGCTGGTTGACCAGGTCCTCGACAGCCTTGAGCTGCTCGGAGGACAGGGCCTCGAAGTGCGTAAAGTCAAAGCGCAGGTGCTCGGGCGTCACCAGCGAGCCGGCCTGGGAGACGTGCTCGCCCAGGACCTGCTTAAGGGCGGCGTCGAGCAGGTGCGTGGCGGTGTGGTTGCGGCGCAGGAAGCCACGGCGCTCGGCGTCGAGCGCGGCGGTAACAGCGGCGCCGACAGTCAGCGTGCCATCGGCAACGTGCGCGACGTGGGCATACAGGCCGTTGTGGTTCTTGGTGTCGGCAACGGTCAGAACAACGCCCTCGGCGGAAAGCTTGCCGGCATCGCCCTGCTGACCACCCATCTCGGCATAGAACGGGGTTCGGTCGAGCACAACCTCGACGTCCTCGCCGGCGGCAGCGGACTCGACGAACTCGCCGTTGCGAACGATGGCGACAACCTTGGCACCCTCGATCGCATCGTTGTCATAGCCGTCGAACTCGGTCGCAGCGACCTTGTCGGAAAGCTCGACCCACACGTCGTTGAAGCTGCCCCAGGCGTCGCCCTTGGCATTGGCGCGGGCGCGAGCCTTCTGGTCCTCCATGCAGGCAGTGAAGCCATCCATGTCGACGTCGTGGCCAGCGGTGCCGGCGATCTCGACGGTCAGGTCAATGGGGAAACCAAAGGTGTCGTGCAGCTTAAAGGCAACATCGCCCGGAAGCACGGCGCCCTCGGAAAGCGCTGCCAGAGCCTCGTCCAGATAGACGCGGCCGTTGTCGAGCGTCGTGGAGAAGCGCTCCTCCTCGGAGGCGACAATGCCCTTGACGAGGGCGACGTTCTTAAGCAGCTCGGGGTAGGCCTCACCCATCTGAGCGTTGACCTCGTCGATGAACTTGGTCAGGAAGGCACCCTCGATGCCCAGCAGGCGACCGTGGAACACGGCACGGCGGAGCAGGCGGCGAAGGACGTACTCGCGGCCCTCGTTACCGGGCAGGATGCCGTCAGAGATCATGAAGTCGACGGCACGGGAGTGATCGGCGATGATGCGCAGCGAGCGGCTGGCGCCGGAGTAGTCATCGGCGTCATAGGTCTTGCCGCTGATCTTCTCACCGAGCTTGATGAGGTGCTGCATCAGATCGCCGTCGTAGTTGGCGGTCTTATGCTGCATGATGGCGGCCATGCGCTCCAGGCCCATACCCGTATCGAGGTTGCGGTGCGGCAGCTCCGGCATGGAGCCGTCCTCCTGGCGGTCGTACTGGGTAAAGACGAGGTTCCAGAACTCCAAGAAGCGGTCGCAGTCGCAGCCAGGCTTGCAGTCGGGGCTGCCGCAGCCGACCTCCTCGCCCATATCAAAGTAGATCTCAGAGCACGGACCGCAGGGGCCGGTGGGGCCAGCGGCCCAGAAGTTGTCGTCCTCGCCCAGGCGGGAGATGTGATCCTCGGCAACGCCCAGGGAGCGCCACACATCGTGGGTCTCGTCGTCCTCGGTAAAGACGGTGAAGTACAGGCGGTCGAGCGGCAGCTTGAACTCCTTGGTAATGAGCTCAAAGGCCCAAGCGCAGGCCTGCTGCTTGGAAACGCCGCCAAAAGAGAAATCGCCGAGCATCTCGAAGAAGGACAGGTGACGGCCGTCCTCGCCGATGCAATCGATGTCGTTGGTGCGGACGCACTTCTGGCAGGAAATCGCGCCGATCTCCTTCATGGTCTTCTTGCCCTGGTAGTACTCCTTAAACTGGTTCATGCCGGCGTTGGCAAGCAGCAGCGAAGGATCGTCGGGGACGAGGGACGAAGAAGGATAGAGCTTAAGACCGCGCTCCTCAAAGAAGTTGAGGAACTTGGAGCGAATCTCGGCCGTAGTCATTGACGGGTAGTCAGCACTCATAGAGGGAATCTCCTCGGTTTCACATCGAAACAGTTCAAACGTAACGATATTACCATCCCGCCGCGCCCATGCAAAAAAGAGGGCCGGCACAATGCCGGCCCTTCAGCGAAATTGCATGTTAGCGCGTATGAATATTAAACCGAATAACCCCACTAGTTGTCGTCATCGTCCATGGAGCCGTCGATGCCGGTTTTGGTATCGTCGTCCGAGTTGGAGTCATCGTCCTTGGCGAAGGGGTTCTTGAAGAAACCGGTCGCATCGGGCTGCAGGCCCGAGAGCTTAATCCAGGGATTATCGAGCTCGGGCTTGGGCATGGCCTTGGCCTCGGGCGCAGTCTCGTTGCCGATGAGCTCGGACTCGTAGATGAAGGTGTCGTCGCCGAGCGCGTCGTAGGCGGCGACCGGGTTGCCATCGGCATCGCGGTACGGCGTGCCCTTAAACACGGCGCCGTCATAAGCCACAAGCTGGCGGCCGGTCTCATTCTCGAAGTAGTACACGAAGATACCCTTGAGGGCCGCACATAGCGGGATGGCAATAATCATGCCGATGGGGCCATGAGTGCCGAGCCAATAACGAGCGCCGTGAGGCTCATGATGGGATGCACCTGCACCGAGCTCTGCATAACCTTAGGCGAAATCACGTTATCGGTGACGTTTTGCGCGACCATCGTCACGATGAGCGTCCATAACGCCAACATGGGGCTGAACATGAAACCAAGCACTGTGGCGATTGCTGCGCTCACCCAAGGACCGACGACCGGAACCAAATGCATGATGCCGGTAAAGATAGCCATAAGCGCCGCATACGGATGGCCGATGATCATAAAACCGATAAAGGCCAAGATGCCGCCGCAGATAGACGTCACGACCATACCGCGCATGTAGCCGCCGACAGAGCGAGAAAGGATGGCGACCATAAAGCGGTACGAGGTCTCCTTCTCCTGACCGATGATGGTGCAGATCTCGTGGTGCATGCGAGGGTAGTCGCAAGCCATCCAGTAGGCAAGCACCAGACCAAGGAAGATCACGAATAACTGCGAAGCCGTATTGGTGATGAGCGGGAACACACCGCGGCCAAGCTCGGCAGCGATCTGAGACACATACTTCGATGCCACGGTAACCAACGACGAAAGATTATCGTCCAAATACTCCTTGAGCGGCGTGTTGTTGAGCGTCTTGGCATGCGAGATCATCTCATTGAGGTCGCCTCCCGCAACACGAAGCTGCTCGGGCAGGCGGCTCAGGACTTCCATGATCTGACCAAAGAGAATCGGCGACAAGATGCAAACGACACCGACGAGCACGGCAACAACAACAATAAGCGCGATAAGCGAACCGATGCCGCGATTCACGCCATGGTGCTCGAGCCAGTTGGCGATCGGGGACATCACAAAGGCAATGATGGAACCAACAGCGAGAAACTCGATAACCGGTGCCAGGATGCCAATAAGGTTAAAGATGACAGCAGCAATAACAATGCAGCCGACAACAGCCCAAATGCGCAGCGTCAGAATGCGGGTGTCGCGCAGCACGCGATCGGTTTGTTGGGGGTGCTCACTCATGAACGAATCATCACTCCGTCGGGGTCGATCTTGTCCTGAATCTTCTTAAGCGTGCGGCGCAGCAGACGCGAAACCTGCACCTGAGAAATACCAAGCTTCTTGGCGATCTCAATCTGGGTCATGCCCTTCACAAAGCGCAGCTCGATCACCTCGCGCTCGCGCGGCGAGAAATCACGGATGGCTTCCTCGATCACTAGACGGTCATCGGTAAAGTCGAGCTCGTTGTCGTCGTCGGCGTAACGGTCGAGAATCGAGGGGGCATCGTCGGAATCGGACGCACCAGGAGCCTCGATGGGCACCGAAGTATAGGCCGAAGACGATTCCATAGCCTCGAGGACCTCATCGACAGTCACATCTAGATACTCAGCGATCTCCTCAACCTTGGGCGAACGCTGCAGCTCGTTGGTAAGTTTGTCAGTAGCTTGGTTGACCTTGGCCGAGAGCTCCTGCAGACGACGCGGAACGCGCACACTCCAGCCCTTGTCGCGGAAATGGCGTTTGATCTCGCCCAGGATAGTGGGTGTTGCAAACGTCGTGAACTCGAGCCCGCGCTCGGGGTCAAAACGGTCGATAGCCTTGAGCAAACCCAGATAGCCGACCTGCATGAGGTCGTCGAGCGGCTCGCCGCGATTCTTAAATTTGTTGGCAAGAAACCTTACCAGGTTCATATGGGACATGACGAGCTGCTCACGGGCGTCCGGATCACCGGTCTCCTTGTAACGACGAAACAGCTCGCGGGTTTTCTCCTTGTCCCAAGCGGTCTTGCCGCTCCGGGAACGTTCGGTCATATTAGATATCCGCCTTGAGGTCGAGGGAAAGCGTCAGGGGCGCCGCAGTCTTTTCGTAGGAATCGCACACGCTCGCGAGGATGAGTTCGGCATATACCGCTGCCTGGTCATCCTCATCGACAGTCGCCTGATCGCCAAAGGTAAAGGTCATGCCCACGTGCGATTCGTCGACATCGAATTTGATCGAGATATCGTCGGAATCAACAGCCGTGCAGCCAAAGATGAAGGCTTCCTCGGCAGCCATACGGATGTCCTCGATGCGATCGACAGACATAGAGCACAGGGCACCAACGTTGGCTGCCGTCATGCGCACAAGGCGAGCGAGACGCGGGTCACCGGCAACGGTCAGCGTGATGGGGCAGGTTGCTTCGCTACTCATCGCAGGACTCCTCAGAGGTCTCGGAGGGTGTATAGGTGTAATACTGAGCCGGCTTGGCTACAGACTTCTGGCCATCATCGTCGCCCGCGGCGCCCTCGTCCTCGCCAATCAAGACGCGCTCGGTCGGCTGCTCGGCTTCTTCGGCGGCAGCGGAAAGCTTGCGCTCGGCTTCAGCTGCAGGAGCCTTCACCTTATTGAAGAGCTTCTGCACAGCACCGGCGGCAGAGTCGGTCACGCTCGACACAGCATTGCTGGCCTCGGCCATGCTGCCCGTAACCTCGGAAATGTCGCGAACCACGGCTTCGACCTCTACGAGATTGGAGGTAAGGGCATCAACTGCCGTCTTGCTCGACTTAAGCAGCGGCTCCATCTGGGCAAGCGCCGGCGTAAGCTCATCGACAGCGCCATCGAGCTTTGCCACCACAGGCTGAGCCTCGGCGATGGTGTTGTTGAGGTCGTTCACGGTCTTATCGAGCGAGTCAACAACATTGCGGGTCTTGCGCAGGGTAAGCGCGAGCTCAGCGATGGCCCACACGCCGGCAACGGCGAGCAGCAGCAGGGCGATTTGAATGGGACTCATACAAGCCTCCCGGAAGAATCGAAATACAGACGCTTTTCATGGTACCCCAAAGGGGACCGAACATGCCAAGAGCAGCAACGTGGGACAAAATTATCAGCAGCTACTTCGGTGCATTCCCGCTGCGGTCACGTTCGCTTTGCTCTACGCGCCACTCTTCCCAGCCGCGCCCGGCAGGCTGCCAGAACGCACCGCGCTCCAGCCCCTCGGGCAAATAGCGCTGATCGACCCAGCCTTCAGGATAATCGTGCGGGTATTTATACACACCGTATTCATCGCTGCCCGGGCGATGGCGATCGCGCAGATAACTCGGCACCTCGCGAAGCCCACTAGAATGTATATCGGCCAGCGCCGCATCGATCGAAGCCTCACACGCGTTGGATTTTGGCGCCAAGCACACATAGAGTGCAGCCTGAGCCAGGTTAATGCGGCACTCGGGATAGCCAATGACCTCGGCAGACTTAAACGCGGCATGCGCCACCAAAAGCGCCTGCGGGTCGGCGTTGCCAACATCCTCAGAAGCGTGAATCATAATGCGGCGAGCGATAAACTTAGGATCCTCCCCAGCATCGATCATGCGCGCGAGCCAATAGATCGTGGCATCGGGGTCGCTACCGCGCATGGACTTGATGAACGCACTGATGATGTCGTAGTGCATGTCGCCGTTTTTGTCATACGTAAAGCCGCGACGCGGGTTGGCGATCTTTACGTCATCCACGGTGATGGGATAGCGCTCCCCCGCCGCGGGCGCTGGCGTTCCCTCGGTATCGGGACGCGTGACGGCAATCTCGCTCGCAAGCTCGAGCGTCGTGAGCGCCGAGCGAGCGTCACCCGCTGCCAGCGTGCAGATGGTCTTGACCGTATCCTCATCGGCCGAGAACTTACCGTTCAAGCCCTGCGGCGCCTCAAGCGCACGTTCAATAAGCGTGGCGATATCCTCATCCTTCAGATGCTCAAGCTCCACGACGCGACCACGTGAGAGCAGTGCCGAGTTGACCTCGAAGTACGGGTTCTCCGTCGTAGCGCCAATCATAATGACGGTACGGTTCTCAACTGCATGCAGCAGGGCATCCTGCTGCGATTTAGAGAAGCGGTGAATCTCATCGATGAATAGAATGGTGCGGCGGTCGTACGTATTCAAGCGCGTCTTGGCCTCATCAATCACGCGACGCAGGTCCTTCACGGTACCCGTGACGGCGCTGACCTCGACAAACTCGCTCTTGGTATGGTTGGCGATAATGTGGGCCAGCGTCGTCTTGCCCGTACCGGCAGGCCCGTACAGAATCACGCTCGAAAGCACGTCGTGCTCGATCGCGGCACGCAGCCATGAACCCTTACCGACGGCCTTTTGCTGGCCCACGTACTCGTCGAGCGAATTGGGTCGCATGCGCACCGCGAGCGGCGCATTTTTAAAGGAACGCTCGCGCGTCGAGGCAGAAAAAAGGTCGTCCATAGCCATCCCGTGCATCAATCAAAAACGTTTTCCACTAACAGTATACCGAATTAATACGAACTACCGTTCGTTAATATAGGTACGGTGCGGAAACTCCAGACCAGGGAACAGCTTGCTCGTCAGCTCGCAGAAATAACCGTCCGTCATGCTCGCGATATAATCCACCACGGCTTGATCCTTGTCGTCCTGCCAGGCATAGGTGCGATCATAGTAGGAAAGCTGCTGCTCAATGCGCGAAATATGGTGCTTAAAGATGTAAGAGGACTCGTCGCCACTGTTTAGATCCCGCAGGCAACGGTCGTAGAGCTTTACGAACGCCTCGCGCAGCTCCGCCTCGGAATCGCCTTCGATACCGCCCTTGCTATAGATCTTCTCGTAGTTCTCGCGCTTGGCTCGGCGAATTTCCTCAAACAGGTCCTCGCTCATCTCGATGCGCGGCTTACCATAGCTGTGCTCAACGATATCGATGGAGGCATGCGTGAGGATCCAACTGTTGTAGGCACCGCCCCGGCCATCATCAAAAGCGTCGGGCGAAAGCAGGCCCGCCGCGATCGCATCCTGACGGTCACGACCGACGTAGGCAAGAATATCCGAGATGCGAACGACGCAGCCCTCGAGCGTCATGGGACGCAGATGCTCAATTGCGCTATAGCCCGTGGCAATGCAATCCTCAACCGTCTGGTCAAACTGGTCAAAGGAGCCCATGTCCGAGAGCTCAAACACACGCTGCTCGTACTCGCCGTTATGGCATAGCACGCCGTCGAGCGTCTGGAGCGACACGTTGCGGCCATACAACGCGTCGAGCACGCGAACCGACTGCACGTTATGGAAAAAATAACGCCCCGTACGCTCATGATAGATATCGTTGAGGAAGCGCTCGCCGGCATGGCCGAAAGGCGTGTGTCCCAAGTCGTGACCCAGGCCAATCGCCTCGATCAGATCGCAATTGAGCCCCAGGGCGTGACCGATATCGCGCGCAATGCGGGAGACAAGCTGTACGTGCAAACCGCGGCGTGAAAGATCATCATTGCTACGGAAGCTAAAGACCTGCGTTTTGCCTGCATAACGGGTGTACGCCGGAAGATGAAGTATCTTTCCGGTATCGCGCATAAACGCCGGACGCATAAGCGTGCCTTTGTCGGCGGCGCGATCAACACGACGGATGACCTGATCATCGTTGCAACGATACGGGTTGACATAGCCCGAAGCACGATCGGCGGCAATGCGCTCGACAAGCTCGGGCGACAACGCCGAGGGAATACGGTCCATGCGCGCCTTAATGACGGCCGTTTCTTGATTAGATTCCATGGCATGCTCCTTAAAAAGGATGCGCAATCGGTTACAAAGTGCAGCCCACGACCTCGATTATGGCAAAAATCGGCACTAAAAACGGGAGCAATGGCAGGGAGCGCGATTTTGCGATGAGGCAAGCGACGGCAAGGGTCAGGAGCGCAACCGCAAACGCGACAACGCCGCCCAGGGGATCGAAGGTACAAAGGGCAAAGAGTGCCTTGACGTCCCCCATGCCAATGCCAGGAGCGTGGCGAACTCTACGCCAGAGCGACTCGGTAAGCACAAGGCCAAGGTAGACGATGACCGCAAGACCGGCGTGGTCAAGCGCTGTGTTCAAACCGAGGTCGAGCCAAACGCCCGCCAACGCCGTCACGGCACATGCGCCGGCAAGCCCATTGGGAAACCGTCGCTCTCGGGCATCAATTGCCACGCCGGCAAAGATGCAAATCCAAAACGGGATATAGACCATCGGACTCCTCCTCGAGCTGCATCGCAAAAGCAAAAACCACCACAAAGGTGCCTGTCCCCTTTGCGGTGGTTTTGGTGGTGGTTATTTGGCGCCTTGCATGACCTCGTCAAGGGTAACGTTGACGGCGTGCTGCGTCGGCACCCAGTCGACCTTCAGGAACAGCGCGGCCACCGTGATGGGGATATAGCTGAACATAAAGATCGGGAAGGTAAACAGGTTAGTCACCAGACGCCACTTTTGCGCGCAGTGAATGTGTTTGTACTCAAAGATAGTCGTGAGCAGCGCCAGGATAAAGAAGGTCTGATACATCATGGCGAAGGTCAAAATGAGCGAAGCGGCGCACGCCTGCATCTCGACTTCGGTAGCCAAGAAACCATGCGAAAGGCCACCCACAATCAAGAACGTCGCATTAGCGAGCATCGAGATCAGCGATAGCAGCATACCCGGGGCGATCGTCATGAACATGTCGTAGGCGGCAAAGCGATGATAGCGGAACGTCGACTTGACCAGATGCTTACCGTAGGTAAAGAACACCTGGTAAAAGCCCTTGGTCCAGCGCATACGCTGCTTCCAGGATGCCTTGAACGTCACGGGTTGCTCGTCAAAGAACTCCGCCGGCGCATAGCCAATGCGAATACCGTGAATAGCGCAGAACGTAGTGAACTGAATGTCCTCGGTCAGCGTGTGGAACTGCCAACCGTGCATGCCCTCGATAACGCTTGACGAGATAAGGTAACCCGAACCCGAAACAGCGCAGGACGTCTTGCAGATATTACGCGCGTTGTTGAGGAAGCGCGCCTCGCGTAGATACCACGTGGCATTAGCAGCCGAGATCCACGAGCTGCCGAAGTTCTTGGAATTGCGATAGCTCGTGACCACATGGAAGCCCTGGTCAAAGGCATCATTCATCTTGGAAACGTAATCGCGGGAGATAACGTTATCGGCATCGAAGATAAAGTAGCCCTCAAACGTGTCGGGATACTCGTTGAGAATGCGGTCGAAGCCAAAGTCCATGACCCAGCTCTTGCCCTTGCGGGCCAGGTCATTGCGCTCGTAAACAATGGCACCGGCCTCGCGCGCGAGCTGCGCCGTGTTGTCGGTGCAGGCATCGGCGACCACGAAAACCTCGATGAGCTCGGACGGATAATCCTGGTCCTTGATGGAGCGAACGAGGTTGGCGATCACGGCCTCCTCATTATGCGCCGCGATAAAAAAGGCATAGCGATGGAGTTTTTTGGCCTTGGGAGGCGCGACCTCGCCACGAAGAGCGCCAATGACAAAGAAGACCACCTGGTACAGAAAGCAGACCGTGAGCAGCGTGACGACAATCTGGTTGAAGATCACGATGGGTGTGTTGGTTTGTAAAAAGGCGAGCATGCAGGCTCCCAGCAACGCGTAACGTAAACAATCGTATATCTTACCGCAGGCTTACCGAGTTCAAGAAACCACCTAATACTGGCTAGGCTTCGAGAAGACCGAGCTGCGGAACGATTTCATCTCCAACGGCCGTGCGACCGAGCGAGCGCGGAGCCAGATCGTCGAGAACAGCAGCGAGATCCCACGGCAACTCGTCGCGACACTCAATGCGCTCCCCCGTCACGGGATGGTCGAACGCCACGCGCCAGGAATGAAGGAACTGCCTGGTCAGGCCCTGGTCGGCGCGCGCATCGCACTTGCCGTAGAGTGGATCGCCCACGCAGGCGTGGTTGATATGACGCATATGCACGCGAATCTGGTGCGTGCGACCGGTAAACAGATGGCACTCAACGAGCGTATAACCATCGTCAAAGCGCGTGGAATCAAAGCGCTCGAGGACTTTAAAGGTCGTAATGGCCTGACGGGCAAAGGGGTCGTCCGAAACCGCCATCTTGACGCGGTCGCGCGTAGAACGGGCGATACCGGTATTGATGGTGCCCTCGTCCATGGCGATGTGCCCGTGGACAAGCGTGATATAGCGGCGGTCGAGCGTACGCGTGCGAATGAGATTTTGAAGCGCGCGCTGGGTGTCGTCGTCTTTTGCCGCGAGCATAAGGCCCGAGGTATCGCGATCCAGGCGATGCACGATGCCGGGGCGGTCCTCACCCTGCACGGTACCAAGATGATCGATACCGCAGTGGTAGACCAAGGCGTTCGCAAGCGTGCCGCTCTCGTGGCCGTGGGCGGGATGGCACACCAGCCCGCGCTGCTTGGAGAGCACAATGAGATAGTCGTCCTCATAGCGAATGTCGAGCGGGATGGCCTCGGGAATCACATCGGTGGGATCGTGCGGCTCGGGCAGGTCGACCGAGATGCGGTCACCGGCGCGTACGGCATACTTTTTTGACAGACAGGTCTCGCCGTTCACGATTACGGCGCCGCCCTCGATCAGATGCGCGCAGGCAGAGCGCGTGGGGCAGCCGTCGTTGGCACCCAGAAAGGCGTCGAGACGCTGGCCAGAGCAATCGTCGGCAACAAGAATATGGATGTCGGCCATTAACGCTCATTCCTTTCGCGAATCTTGCGGGCACGCTCCCCACGCTGCTTGGCTTTGCGCTTAGCGCGGGCCTCATCACGGGCATTGAGCTCAGCAGTCGCATCGACCTCGCGAGCGGCGGGACTCAAGAACATGTAACCGATAAGCGCCAGCACAACACCGACCGTAATGCCGATATCGGCCACATTGAAGACGGGAAAGTCGATGAAGGTGGTGGCAATAAAATCGGTCACGAAGCCAAAGGCCAAACGATCGATAGCGTTGCCGATAGCACCGCCCGCAACCATCGCCATGCCCACAACCTCAAGATGGGCGAGCTGGGGTGCACGAACGAGGTACACGGCAATAGCGACAATGACCGCCAGCGCCAGCACGGCAAACGCGATGCCATGCCCCTCGCCCATGCTAAAGGCAGCGCCGATATTGCGGACAAACATAAAGTCGATGGCACCGGGGATGACGGTCACATGAAAAGCGTCGCCCACGGCACGGACCGCAAGCTTGGTTAGCTGGTCAACAAGCAGCACAACCAGCGCCACCCCACCAGCAACACCCAACCGCCAACGCAAAGGCGGCGTCATATCCCCAGCACGACCCAAAGAAATCCCCTACCCTCAGAACAATCGAATTCCGTTTAACGCAATTATCCATCTTATATTGCCACATGCAGAGCGCACGACATATCCACCAACACAAGCGAAATAACCAGCATAAAAAGAAAGCGGCATTCCGAAAAACAGAATGCCGCTTTTATTCAGCGGAGCAAATGGGCCGAAGGCGCCCAAATTCTACCTATAACTAAAATGCCGAGTTACCGTGCCTTAAAGGGCATTCGCACACCTCTCGCAGATGTGAGCGTGGCCGTTGTACTCGCCGACGGTGGTGCGGTAGTTCCAGCAACGGTCGCAGCACTCGCCCTCGGCTGCCTCGATGGCAACGGAGAGCTCCTCGCCCTGGGTCAGTTCTACATCGGAGACGATGTAGAACTCGGCCAGATCGACGGCCTTATCACCGGTCAGCAGCGCGTACATCTCGGCGGGAACGACCGCCTTGACGCGAACCTGCTGGCTCTTGGTGAAGGTGCCGGCAGAACGGGCATCCTCAAGGGCCTTGGTCACGGCGCTACGGAGCTCAAGAGAAGCCTCGAGCACGCCCTCAAACTCGTTGGCCTCATCGACCGTGATGGGCGACTTGTACCAATCGAGCAGCGCGGCGTACTTCTGGTGGTCGACGCAGCCGGCGGGCGCATATGCCATGGCCTCGTCAACCGTGTAGGACAGGATCGGTTGCAGGTCGCGCATGAGCATCGAGAAGAGCTCGGCCAGCACGGTCTGGGCGCTGCGGCGCTCGAGCGAGCCGGGCTTGTCGCAGTACAGACGGTCCTTCAGGGCGTCGAGGTACACGTTGGAGAGCTCGGTAACCACGAAGTCGTAGAGCGCACGGTAGGCGCGCGGGAACTCGTAGCTGGCGTAGGCATCGTCGACCTCGGCCTGAACCTGGGTCAGACGGGCAACCATGAGCTTGTCGAGCGGCAGCAGGTCGGCAAAGGCGACGCCGTCGGTCTCGGGCTCAAACTGACCCTCGAGCTCGGAGAGCAGGAAGCGCAGCGTGTTGCGGAAACGACGGTAGGCATCGGACGTACGAGCAAGAATCTCGTGGTCGATGGACACGTCGGAGCTGGTATCGACAGATGCAACCCACAGACGGATGATGTCGGCGCCCATCTCGTCGCAGACCTTATTGGGGTCGATGACGTTGCCGAGCGACTTGGACATCTTTCGACCCTGGCCGTCGAGGGTGAAGCCCTGCGAGACGACCGCCTTGTACGGAGCGTGGCCATTGGCACCCACCGAGGTGAGCAACGAGCTCTGGAACCAACCGCGG
This sequence comes from Collinsella aerofaciens, assembly GCF_015670745.1. Taxonomy (GTDB): domain Bacteria; phylum Actinomycetota; class Coriobacteriia; order Coriobacteriales; family Coriobacteriaceae; genus Collinsella; species Collinsella aerofaciens_T. Next base: position 37,868 of record NZ_JADPCH010000002.1, read on the forward strand.
TGCTGGTCGGAGCCCTCGAGATACACGTCCGCCGGATACTCCAGCTCGGGACGGTACTCGCAGACGGCCTTCCAGGAGACGCCGGAATCCCACCACACGTCGAGGATGTCCTTATCGGCCTTGAGGTGATGGCCGCCGCACTTGGGGCAGACGCAGGCCTCGCCCAGGTAGCTCTCGGGAGCGTCGGTGAACCAGGCGTCGGAGCCCTTCTCGTGGAAGAGCTTGATGACGGCGTCGAGCGTGGCGTCGTTCATAACCTTCTCGCCGCAGTCGGCGCAAGTGTAGCTCGGGATAGGCACGCCCCAGTTGCGCTGACGGCTGATGCACCAGTCGGGACGCTGCTCGACCATGGCGCCGATGCGGTTGGCGGCGTGAGCCGGATACCACTTGACGTTCTCGCGAACCTCCTTGCCAGCCTGCTCACGCAAGCCGGTCTTGTCCATCGAGACAAACCACTGGTCGGTAGCACGGAAGAGCACCGGGTGCTTGCAGCGCCAGCAGTGCGGATAGCTGTGCGTAATCTTCTTCTCGAGGACCAGGGTACCGCGCTCGCGCAGGAACTCGATGATGTGCGGGTTGGCCTCATCGGTATCCATACCGCTGAAGGGGCCACCGGTGCCAAACTCCTCGCCGGTGTAGAACTTGCCGTCGTCATCGACCGGCATGCAGATGTCGGTGATGACCTCCTTGAGGCACGCGAAGTAGTCATCGACGCCGTGACCGGGCGAGTTGTGGACGATACCGGTACCGTCATCGACACCGACGTAATCGGCCAGCAGCGCCACGCCCTCAACGCCGTCAAAGATCGGCTGCTTGTAGTGGATGTGGTGGAAGGTCTCGGCGGGAACCACGTAGGGCTTTCCGTCGACCATAACCGGGGTGTACTCCCAGCCAAACTCCTCGCAGCACTTGGGAGCCAGGTCCTCAAGCATGACCTCGGCACGGCCATCGTGCTCAACGGCGACATAGGCGGCGCCGGGCTTAAGGGAAACGGCCTGGTCGGAGGGGATGGTCCACGGCGTGGTCGTCCAGATGATAAAGTCGACCGGGCCATCGAAGTTCTCGAGGCCGGCGGGCTTGGAGGTCATCTCAAAGCGCACGAAGATGGACGGGCTCGTCTCGTCGGAGTACTCGATCTCGGCCTCGGCCAGCGCGGTGTGGCAGTGCTTGCACCAGTGAACCGGCTTGTGGCCGCGATAGATCATGCCCTTATCGAACATGGCCTTAAAGACCTCGATATCGGCAGCATCATGCTGGTGATAGAGCGTCAGATAGGGGTTGTCCCAGTCGCCGAGCACGCCCAGACGACGGAAGCCGGCCTTCTGGAGCTCGATGTTCTCGACAGCGAACTCGTTGCAGAGCTCACGAATCTTGGCCGTGGGGGTCTGGTTGAACTTCTCGGTGCCGAGCTTCTCCTCGACCTTGTGCTCGATCGGCTGGCCGTGGCAGTCCCAACCGGGGACATAAGGAACCTCATAACCCTGCATCATCCAGTAGCGGTTGATCATGTCCTTGGAGATCTTGTTCATGGCGTGGCCGATGTGGATCGGGCCGTTGGCGTACGGAGGACCGTCGTGCAGCACGAACTTCTTATGACCCTCGTTCTTCTTCAGAACCTGCTCGTAGACCTTGTTGTCCTGCCAGTCCTTGAGTCGCTTGGGCTCGGACTTGGAAAGACCGGCGCGCATGGGAAAACCGGTTTTGGGCAGATTCATCGTCTGCTTGTACTCGTTTGCCACGGTACCCCTTTCATATCGTGGGCGCGCACGCCCGTTGGGCACCAAAAAAGCGCCCGTCCCTACAAGCTGGGACGAAGCGCCACGAAACGGACTGTACGCCCGCAAAAGCTCTTCGCTTAACCACCCAGCTTAGATGCCCTCGCCCGCGTATTCGCGCGCTCGCATCCGTTACTCGGCTGGCCTATATCGACGACCATCTCGGCGATATCTACTAAGACGTGCCTGTACGGCGCGCCCGTTGGGACCGCAGCTCCGGGGTGATTTTCATCGGTCGCATGCACGGGTTCTCAGCGCTCCCCGCTCTCTGTAGCATTCGGACGGCCGACTACTCGTCCCCATCAACGCTTATGCGGAGTATGCTAGCACGTTCCGCGCCGGCGAAAAACCCTCAACACTGGTTTTATACGTTCGAAATTTCTCGCGGCTGTGGACCTTCTCTAGGAGCAAAATACCTGAAAGCACTTTATCGAAAGAAAGAAGGTTGCCATGCGCACGATTGGAATGAGTGATTATACCGTTGGCGAGGATTGCTTTACCGAGCTGCCCGCCGCACTGGCCGAGTACGGAGCGACCAAGGTCGCTATCATTGGCGGCAAGCGAGCCCTGGCTGCGGCGCTGCCGGGAATCGAGGCGGCACTTGAAGGTACCGATGTCGAGGTCCTGGAGACGCGCGTCTATGGCACCAACAGTACGCGTGCCAATATCGCCAAGGTCGTGAACTCCCCTGCCTGCCAGGAAGCCGACGTGCTCATCGCATGCGGCGGCGGCAAGGCACTCGACACCGTGAAGACCGCAGCCATCGAGCTCAAGAAGATCGTCTTCACCGTCCCGACGATCTGTTCTAACTGCTCCGCCGCGACCGCCATTGCCGTCGTGTACAACGTCGACGGCTCGCTCGAGGGCTATTCGTACCCCAACCGACCCGCGCACATCTTCATCAACCCCAAGATCATCGCCGAGGCACCGGCAGAGTACTTCTGGGCCGGCGTGGGCGATGCCCTGTCTAAGCAGCCCGAGGTCGAATACGCCACGAGCGCCGGCAACCTAGAGCACACGGCAGGCCTTGGCCTAGCACTCGCCCATACCTGCTCCGAGCCGCTGTTTACCTATGGTGTGCAGGGTCTTGAGGATGTGCGCCAGAATCTGTCGAGCGAGGCCGTCAAGCAGATCGCGCTCGACATCGTGGTCAACACGGGCTATGTCTCGAACCTGACCAACCAGAACGATTACTACTACAACTCGAGCGTGGCGCACGCGTTCTACAACGCTACCTGCAGCATTCCGCGTGAGGGCACCTACCTGCATGGCGAGGTCGTGAGCCTGGGCGTGCTGGTACTGTTTGCCTATACGGGCGATACCGAGAACCTTGAGCGCTACGCCGCCTTTAACAAGCAGATGGGGCTGCCCGTAACGCTTGAGCAGGTTGGCCTTACCGAGGCGGACATCCCGGCCCTGTGCGAATACGCGCACGCCACCAACGAGTGGAAGCAGGGAAACCCCGAGCCCTTCACCGACGAAAAATTCGCCGCCGCCATCAAGGCTGCCAACGACTACGGCCACACGCTCTAGGACTGGCCCAAAACCACCACAAAGGGGACAGGCACCTTTCTGGTGGTTTTTTATTGATCCAGCATGTTGGGGTCGAACTCGCTTGCCGGGATCACGCGGTACCCGTGACGCAGCAGCAGGTCGACGAAAACACCGTTGCCCGCGGTGAGCGTACCGCTAAAGGTGCCGTCGTAGATGTGACCCGCACCGCACGAGGGGCTGCGGTCCTGAAGGATGCACGCGACTATCTCTTCCGGTCCGCCTGCCTGCTCGCACATATCAAGCGCGCGCTGAGCACCCTGGCGAAACTCGCGATCGACTGAGGTACCCTCGCAGGTACGGACCTCGCCGTTCACAATCTCGGACGGCTTGCGCGGCGTGGGCAGGCCCCCAAAGACCTCAGGGCAAACCAAGAGGACCTCGGTCCCTGTACGCTCGCAGGCCTCTACCAACTCGCGATGATAGTTGTCGAGCCCGTTATACTTGCAGCTCTCGCCCATCAAACAGGCGCTCACCACGATCTTCATTTCCATCCCTCTCAAGCAAAACGCCCCATTTGAGAAAGCTGCTCAAATGGGGCGTCGGCGTTTACTGGCTCGACCGCGGCTTTACTGTTGCTTGGGCATCAGCGGATTCTCGCGCGTGAGGAGATTCATAAACTCCTCGCCCGTGATCGTCTCCTTCTTGTACAGATAACGAGCCAGCTCGTGGAGCTTAAACTTGTTCTCCTTCAGGATCTGCAGGGCGCGATCGTGCGCGTCCTCGATCAGCTTAGCGACAATCGCATCCACGCGCTCGGCCGTACCGGGGGCGCAGGTGAGCGACGTGTCCTGATTGAGATACGCGTTCTGCACGGTACCGAGCGCCATCATGCCAAACTCGTCGGACATACCAAAGCGCGTCACCATGTTGCGGGCGAGCTTGGTGGCCTGCTCGATATCGTTGGCGGCACCGGTCGTCATCTCGCCAAAGATGAGTTCCTCGGCCGCACGGCCGCCGCAGTAGACGGCAAGCTTGTCCAAGACCTCCTGGCGTGTCGTCAGGAAGCGCTCGTCCTCCTCGACCTGCATGGTATAGCCAAGAGCACCGCTCGTGCGCGGCACGATGGTGATCTTGGTAACCGGCGCGGAACCCTTTTGGCGGGCAGCGACGATGGCATGGCCGATCTCGTGGTAGGAAACGACCTGCTTCTCGTGGTCGGAAAGCACCGTGGACTTACGCTGTTGGCCGGCAATGACGACCTCCACCGACTCCTCGAAGTCGTCCTGGGTTGCACGCTTGCGACCCTCGCGAACGGCGCGCAGGGCGCCCTCGTTGATGATATTGGCCAGGTCGGCGCCCGAGGCACCGGGCGTGGCGCGGGCAATCGCGGTCAGATCGATCGGCGGCTCGGTCTTCACACTCTTGGCGTGGAGCTCGAGGATGTTCTTACGGCCGGTCAGATCGGGCAACTCGACGGGGATGCGGCGGTCAAAACGACCGGGGCGCAGCAGCGCCGGATCGAGACTGTCGGGGCGGTTGGTTGCGGCAAGGACAACGATACCCTTGTGGTTATCGAAGCCATCCATCTCGGTCAGCAACTGATTGAGCGTCTGCTCGCGCTCGTCGTTGCCGCTAAAGCCGCCGCCATCGCGCTTCTTACCGATGGTATCGATCTCATCGATAAAGACGATACACGGGGCCTTTTCCTTGGCCTGCTTAAACAGGTCACGAACCTTTGCAGCGCCGCGACCAACAAACATCTCAACGAACTCAGAGCCCGAAATGCTAAAGAACGGAACACCGGCCTCGCCGGCAACAGCCTTGGCAAGCAGGGTCTTACCAGTACCCGGAGGGCCAACAAGGAGAGCACCGCGCGGCAGCTTGGCGCCGATCTCCTCGTAGCGCTGCGGCTTCTCCAGAAAGTCGACGACCTCCTTGAGAGACTCCTTGGCCTCTTCCTGGCCGGCGACGTCCTTAAAGGTCACGCCCACGTCCTTGGAGGCGATCACGCGCGCGCCGGACTTACCCAGTCCGCCGCCGCCAAAACCGCCGCCGCCAAAGTTCATCGACGGGCCGTCATCGCCCATAGCCTTCTTCATACGGCGGTTGAGCCACCAACCGATGAGGAAGAAAATCGCCATGGGAAGAATGAGGGTGAGCAGGTAGTAGGTCATCAGACCCGAGTTTTTATCGGGAACGACCGACTCCAGCGAAGCACCGGACTCAAGCACGCGATCGGTAAAGCCCGCATCATTCGGCACACCGGTCGTCTTGTAGGCGATGTTCTCGTCCTCGCCCTTCTTGGTGTAATAAATCGAGTAATCGTCCGTGTTGTACTCGACCTTGTCGACGCTCTTCTTATCGAGCGCTTTGACAAACGTCGAATAATCGGTCTTCGTAATCTGCTGCGTGTGACCGATGTTGGGGAACAGAACGGTCGAGAGCACGAGGTAGACGACGAAGGCGATGAGCACGTAGAGGATCATATTCCGTCTACGTTTGTTGTCATCCATCTCCATCTGCTTGAACTCCATCTACTGGGGTTGATAATGGTTTCTAGAATACCCAACCCGAGCGACGATAAACCTACGCTGGGCACGAAAGGACAGAGATGGCATCACTGGAAGTCGGCAAGGTTCAAATCTATACGGGAGACGGCAAGGGCAAGACGACGGCTGCGCTGGGGCTCGCTCTGCGCGCCACAGGCTATGGACTTAACGTGCTCATGCTTCAGTTTGCCAAGAAGCTGCACTGCGCCGAACATGACGCAGCACCTCGATTGGGGCTATGCATCGTACAGGCCGACCGCGACACACCCGAGGCTTGCGCCGCACAAATCATGGAGCTAGCGCGCGAGCAAATTAGCCAGGTCGACGTTCTGATTCTGGACGAACTTGGCGAGGCCATGCGCCGCGGCTTTGTGACGCACGAGGATGTGGAGGGGTTGATCGCGCTGAAGCCTGCCACCACGGAGCTCGTGCTCACCGGCCGCGGATTACTGCCCCTCGCCGACCTTGCTGACCTAGTAACCGAAATGCGCCCCGTCAAACACTACTTCGACGAAGGCCTCCTAGCCCGCCAAGGCATCGAATACTAATTGATCAGAAGGGAACGGAGGAAAACGGATCATCGACATCACGACGAAGAGCAATGATCCGCAATGATCCGTTTTCCTCAGTCCCCCAGGGATCATTAGGCGGTGGCGCGGCCGAGCCAGTTGCCGCTGTGGTGGTAGATGGTGAACATTGTGGCCGTGATAAGCCAGGTTACGGGGTAAACCAGCAGCAGGTGCTCAAGCGATGGATCGAACGGCATAATCGCAAACACCCAGATCACCCTGAGCACGACAGTGCCAAAAATCGTGAGCAGCATGGGCTGCAAGCTCACGCCGGCACCGCGAATGGAGCCCGACGCGTTTTCGATAATCGAGAAGATCGCGTAGAACGGCGCGATAAAACGAAGAATCGTCGTGGTGTACGCCGAAATCGAAGCATCGTCGACAAACAGACGCGACAACGGACCCGAGAACACCAGCAGCACGGCAGACAGGCCACCAATGAGCATAAACGACAGCACGAGCGACGTATGGTAGCCCTTGCGCATGCGCTCGTAGTTGCGCGCGCCAAAGTTCTGCGCCGAGAACGTAGTGATCGATACGCCGAGCGCCTCGGTCACCATCCAGATAATGCCATCCAGGCGCCCAGATAGACCCCAAGCAGTCGTGACATCGGCGCCAAACGAATTAACCGACACCTGGATCAGCACGTTCGAGATCGAATAGGCAGCCGATTGAAAACCAAGTGGCAGACCACACGAGATCATACTCTTGCAAATACCGCGATCGATACCGAGCTTAGACAGCGAAAGACGCCATGCACCCGGAGCGCGCATCATGCGCAACACGATCATCGTTGCATTGGAGCAAATGGTCAGCGCCACTGCGATGCCGCAGCCCAGCGCCTCCATATGCAACACAGCGACAAAGATGATATCCAGCACCACGTTAACAAGGCAGCCAGAGGCAATGATCACGGCGGGCCCGCGCGTGTCGCCCACGGCACGCAGCAGTGCGGTTCCCATATTCAGCAGCAGTGCCGCAACCATCGCGGCAAAATAACAGCGAGCATAGGCCACACCCTCGGCCAATAGTTCATGCGGCGTGTTCATAAGCACCAGCATGGGCTCAACGAACACTATGCCAAGAATCGAGAAAGCGATACCGCCCACCAGCGCGAGCGTCATGGCTGTATGGACCGAACGACTCAGTCGCTCATCATCGTGCTGGCCAAAATACTGACCGGTAATGACCGCGCAGCCGGCGCCAACACCAACGCAAAAGCCAATACAGAGCTCGGTGAGTACCATCGTGGCCTGAATGCCGCCCAGCGCGAGCTTGCCGCCAAACTGGCCAACGATATACGTACCGATAAGCGTGTAGGCCTGCTGAAAAAACGAACTAAAAAAGATGGGAACGCACAGCGACAGCAATTGCTGCCAAATGACACCTTGCGTTACATCGATCGCCGTAGATTTCTTAGCCACACGCCCTCCCCACACGCATACGTCAAACAGCAAAACAGCAATTTAAAACCAAAGCCAAATCCAGCTTAGCACCGACTGGCGGCGACCGAAACACCCCGAATTAGAGCACAGTGCGGAATAACTGCCTAGTGATACAAACCCGGCTGGTAGTGATACTCATTGCTCACGTGCGGGCACAGCTGCCAAAAGGCGACGGCGCTCGCCGCGGCCACGTTAAGCGAATCGACCCCGTGCGCCATCGGAATGCGCACCGCGTGGTCACAGCCGGCAATGGTCTTGGCGCCCAAGCCGGCACCCTCGGTGCCCATAAAAATCGCCAAGCGATCAATTTTCTGCAGCACAGGATCATCAAGCGAAACAGAGTCGTCCGTCAACGCCATAGCGGCACACGAAAAACCGGCGTCGTGCAACTCGCTCAGACCATCATGCGGCCACACACGAGCCTCGCTGCCAATGCGCGTCCACGGCACCTGAAACACGGTGCCCATGCTCACGCGGGCCGAGCGACGGTACAGCGGGTCGCAGCACGTCGGGCTGACCAAAATACCGTCAACGTTCAATGCGGCAGCCGAGCGGAAAATCGCGCCAACATTGGTGTGATCAACAATACCCTCAAGCACGCACACGCGCACCGGACGATCCCCCGCCGCCTCGACGACGCCGCCCAAGAACTCATCAACCGGAATCTGACGCGGGCGACGGAACGCCGCCAGCGCGCCGCGCGTAACGTTAAAGCCCGTCAACTGCTCCATGAGCTCCATGGAGGCCACGAACACGGGAACCGGACCCGCTCCCTCGCGCACGACAAGCTGGTCAAACAGCGGCATCATCTGGTCGAGCCAGCGCTCGCCCAGAAGAAAGCTCACCGGCTCATATCCGGCGCGCACGGCACGCTCGATGACCTTGGCGCTCTCCGCAATAAAGATGCCCTTTTGCGGCTCCAGCACGCAGCGAAGCTCACGCTCGGTCAGTCGCACGTAGGCATCGAGCCGCTCGTCCTCGAGCGAATCAATTCGCAGAACCTCAACGGCATCAGTCATAGCAGCCAGCCCGCACCCTTCTTTACAGCACATCTATACCAAACGAGGCGACGCTAAGCGCCGCCCCATGCATTCAATCAACCCGATGATACCGTTCACGCCAGACGATTTACGCCTCGATGCGACGATACGTCACGAACTCATAATTGACGCCCTCGTCACCCTCACCGGCGGCAATCGTCGCGACCCCGCTACGCTGCGCAATCTCCCACGCGGGATCGGCGTCCAAATTGGGAAAATACGTGTCCACGGGATGGACGCAGTAGTTATGAGTGACCTCGGCCTCGGCGCAATACGGCAAAAACTGCCGATACACCTCGCCGCCACCGATCACCCAGGCAACGGGCTCATCGGCAACCGCGGCGAGCGCCTCGTCGATGCTATGCACCACGTCGACGCCCTCGACAGCAAAATCCTCGTCGCGGGTAAGCACGATATTGCGACGGTTCTTGAGTGGACGCCCACCGGGAAAACTCAGCAGCGTCTTGCGCCCCATGATGACCGGGCAGCCCTTGGTGCAGGCCACAAAATGGCGCATGTCGGCGCGATTGGACACCACCATGTCGCCCTCGCACCCAATGCCCCAATCGTCACACACGGCAACGATAGCAGATAGCTTACACGTCATGAGCACCACCTACACCGCAATGGGAATGTTCTTGACCTGCGGACCGTGCTCGTAGCCCTCCACAATCAGGTCGTCGGTCGTAAACGCATAGAAATCGTGCACGTCGGGGTTAAGCGTTACCTTAGGCGCCGCAAACTGCGGACGCTCGATAAGTTCGCGGACAATATCGACATGACGGTCGTAGATATGGGCGTCGGCGATCACATGCAGCAGCTCGCCGGGAATCATATCGATCGACTGCGCAACCATCATCAGCAAGATGGCGTACTGGCACACATTCCAGTTGTTCGCGGCCAAAATGTCCTGGCTGCGCTGGTTGAGAATCATGTTGAGCGTCGGCTTGTCGTCCTGCGGGCGCTGCGTGACGTTATAGGTCACGCTGTACGCGCACGGATACAGGTGCATCTCGGACAGGTCGCTAAACACATACGTGTTGGTCATGATGCGGCGACTGTACGGTGTGTGCTTAAGATCGTACAGCACTCGGTCCATCTGGTCGAAGTCGCCCTCGGCGTAATGGCTCTTCTGACCAATCTGATAGCCGTAGGCTTTACCGATGGAACCGGTCTCATCGGCCCACTCATCCCAGATATGGCTGTTGAGATCATGCACGTTATTGGACTTCTTTTGATAGATCCACAGAATCTCGTCCATGGCAGACTTAAGCGCTGTACGACGCAGGGTGAGCGCGGGGAACTCCTCGCGCAGATCATAGCGCGCCGTGACACCAAAGTTTTTAATGGTATAGGCAGGGGTGCCGTCCTCCCACACCGGACGGACCTTTTGGCCCTCGGTGGTGGTGCCATGGTCCAAGATATCGCGGCACATGGTTACAAACTGCTGATCAGCTTTGCTCATTGACCCTCCTGTCAGTCGCCTATAAGCGAGATTTATTGTAGCCCAGGCGCACTCGGCCCCACAGCCCAAACATAAGCCCTCATTTTCTGACATGTGCCAAAAATTCCTTGCGCAAATCCGCGCGTTCGCTATTCTATTGTTGACATATGTCGGATTTGGAGGGTACATGGCAGGAAGACGCGAAAAATTGCGCCGTGTCGGGATCATCCCCGAATATCGCGGTTTTACCCCCGATGGCCTGGCGAGCGGCGATGCCATCGATATGACCGTCGACGAGCTTGAGGTGCTGCGCCTGTGCGACCTGGAAGGTCTCAACCAAGAGGCGGTCGCCCAGCAGATGGGCATCGCCCGCGCAACGGTGGCGGCCATTTGCAGCCGCGCGCATCGCAAGGTGGCCGATGCGCTGGTCAACGGACGAGCGCTCGTCATCGAAGGCGGCAACATCGCGTACTCCCCCATCACCACGACGACGGCCGCATGGCCAGCAAAGGAGGTCGGCACCATGAGGGTGGCAACAACGTACGACAACGGCAACATCTTTATGCACTTTGGCCGCAGCGACCAGTTCAAGATCTACGACATCCAGGATGGCAAGGTGCTCAACGAGCAGGTCGTAGGCACCGGCGGCACCGGCCACGGCGCCTTGGCGGGCCTGCTTGCCAACGGTGGCGTTGACACGCTCATTTGCGGCGGTATCGGCGGCGGCGCTATCAACGCGCTTGCCCAAGCCGGCATCACGGTCTATGCGGGCGCCCAGGGCAGCTGCGATGCCTGCGTCGAGGCCCTCGTTGCCGGCACGCTCGCACAGAACGGCGAGGCCACCTGCGACTGCCATGGACATGATCACGAGCACATCCACGAGCATGGCGAGTCCTGCGGCTGCCACGGTCACCACGACCATGACGGGCACGAAGGCTGCGGCTGCCACTAGCGGCAAGCACCTCGTCGAGAACGCGCTTCCACGCGTGCGACAACCAGCGAACAAACGGCTAAGGCCGCCTGGAATACCATCCAGGCGGCCTTAGCCATACACGACTCAATCAAGCCGTTACTTCTTATTACGCATCTGCGCTTCCATCTGGCGCAGCAGGTCCATATCGGACTTGGGGCCGCCCGTTCCCAGGCCGCCCATGCCGCCCAGGCCCATGGCATCCAGGCCGGGAATATTGGGCATGCGCATCTTCTTGCCCTTCTTACCCTTCTTGCCCTTCTTGCCGCCGGCCTGTGCCTGATTGGCCATCGTGCGCATGCGGCCCATCATCTTGTTCATCTCGCCCCACTGCTTCATAAGGCTATTGACCTCTGTGGGAGTCACGCCGGCGCCCTTGGCAATGCGGGCACGACGCTGGCCGTTAATGATGGAAGGACGCAGACGCTCCTCCTTGGTCATCGACATGATGATGGCCTCGTTCTTGTCGAAGATGCCCTCGTCCAGGTTGCCGCCCATCTGGTTAAGCGCACGCTGGCCGCCGGGGAGCATGCCCAGGATGCCCTTCATGCCGCCCATCTTCTTGACGGCCTTCATCTGGTCGAGCATGTCGTTCATGGTGAAGCCCTCGCGCAGCATGCGCTCGGCAGCCTCGAGCTGCTCGGCGTCGGCTGCCTCCTGGGCCTTCTCAATGATGCCGACAACATCGCCCATGCCCAGAATGCGCTTGGCCATACGATCGGGATAGAACGGCTCCAGCGAATCGGGCTTCTCGCCCATGCTCACAAACTTGATGGGCTTGCCGGTCACATGGCGCACGGAAAGCGCGCCGCCGCCACGGGCATCGCCATCGAGCTTGGAGATGATCACGCCGTCAAAGTCGGTGCGCTCGGCGAAGGTCGAGACGACGTTGACGATATCCTGGCCGGTCATGGCATCGACGACCATCAGCACCTGATCGGGCTTGACGGCCTTCTTGATATCCACGGCCTCCTGCATCATCTGCTCGTCGATCTGCAGACGACCGGCGGTATCGACGATGACCACATCGCGCAGGTGGTCGACGGCCTCCTGGATGGCACCCTTGGCAATGTCGACCGGGTGCGCGCCGTCACCGCGGAAGACTGGCACGCCGATCTCGCCACCGAGCGTGGCCAGCTGGTCGGCAGCGGCGGGACGATAGACGTCGCACGCGGCGAGCAGCGGCGAGCGGCCCTGCTTCTTGAGCAGGTAGGCCAGCTTTACGGCTGCCGTGGTCTTACCGGAGCCCTGCAGGCCCACGAGCATGATGACATTGGGAATGCGATTGCTAAAGACGAGCTTGCTCTCGGTTGAGCCAAGCATCTCGGTGAGCTCGTCGAGCACGATCTTGACGACGTTTTGCGCCGGAGAGAGCGACTCCATGACCTCTGCGGTCATGCAGCGCTCCTTGGTCTTGGCGACGAACTCCTTGACGACCTTAAAGTTAACGTCGGCCTCGAGCAGCGCCATGCGAATATCGCGCATGGCCGAAGTAATATCGGCCTCGGTCAGCTTGCCCTTGCCGCGCAGGCGGTCAAATGTGTCGTTGAGGCGATCGCTCAGGGAATCAAACACTAGTCACTCCTTAATTGGACTCGCCCACCAGGGCGCGGCAGAAATCTTTGGCATTGAACTTCTGCAGGTCATCGACCTGCTCGCCCACGCCCACGCGCAGGATCGGGAGCTTGAGTTTCTCGGCCACGGCCATGGCGATACCGCCCTTAGCCGTGCCGTCGAGCTTAGTCATGATAATACCGTCCAGGCCCAGCGCCTCGTTAAACTCGAGCGCCTGGTTCAGACCGTTTTGGCCCGTCGCGGCGTCGATCACAAGCACGACCGAAACGGGCATGGGGCCGGCGGCCATATTGGCGGCGCGCTTACGCGTCACGTTGACCACCTTGGCGAGCTCGCGCATGAGCTCGGGGCTCGTATGCAGACGACCGGCGGTGTCGATAAGCACTAGGTCGCTGCCGCGCCTGTCGGCCTCGTCGAGCACGTCGTAACAAACGCTCGCCGGATCGGAGCCGCGGTCACGCTTGATGACGGGGACGCCGGCGCGCTGGCCCCACACATCGAGCTGCTCGATGGCGGCGGCGCGGAAGGTGTCGGCCGAACCGATCACCACGTTCTTGCCGCGGGCGGCCATGGCGCTCGCAATCTTACCGACCGTCGTGGTCTTGCCGGCACCGTTAATGCCCACAAACAGCACGCAGCTCGGCGTATCGGAGAACGGATCGCGCTCGATGGGCACAAAGTGCTGCTCAAGCTGCTCGGCCAGGGCGCGACGGAGTTGCGGGGCGGTCTTGAGGTTCTTCTTGGCCGCGGCATCGCGCAGGTCATCGGAGACCTGAATGGCGATCTCGGCGCCCATGTCACCCATGACGAGGGTGTCCTCCAGGTCCTCCCAAAAATCCTCGTCGACCTCGCCGCCAAAGTAAAAGACCTCGTTGAGGGCCTCGCGACTGCGCTCAAGTCCGCGCGAGAGAGCATCGAAGAATCCCATTATGCATTCACGACCTTTCCGGTTTCGCGATCGAGTTTTTGCGAGACGACGCGACTGACGCCGTCGGCTTGCATCGAGACGCCATAGAGGACGTCAGCGTCCTCCATAGTACGGCGCTGATGCGAAATGACCAAGAGCTGCGTATCGGAACGCAACACATCGAGCGCGCCGATGAGCTTGGACAGGTTGGCGTCATCGAGTGCCGCCTCGACCTCGTCCAGCACATAGAACGGCACCGTGCGCGTGCGGTACACGGCAAAGAGCAGGGCGAGCGCCGTCAGGCTCTTCTCGCCGCCCGACATGAGCATCATCTTGGCGATGCGCTTGCCGCGCGGCTGCGCCACGACCTCGATACCCGTCTCGGCAGGATGCTCGGGATCGGTCATCTCCAGATGAGCCTGACCGCCCGGGAAGAGCATAGCGAAGATCTCGCGGAAGTTCGCGTCGACCTTCTCAAACGTCACCAGGAAGGCTTTACGCATCTTACGGTCGATGGCCACGGTAATCTTGGTGAGCGCCTTGCGCGCGCTCTCAAGATCGGCCAGCTGCTCCTCGATGTAATCGGCGCGGCGCTTGAGCTGCTCGTACTCCTCCATGGCAACCTGGTTCACAGGGCCCAGGTTGTTGATCTGGCGCACGAGCTGGTTGAGTTCGCGCTCGGCGGCATCGCGGTCCGTGGGCGCCGGAAGCATGAGCGCTTCCTCGAGTACCGTGGTGCCATCGGCGGTAATGGCCTTAATGGCGGCCTCTACCTGCACCTCGAGCTTACCACGCGCGACCTTGAACTCGTTTTGCGTGGCGGAAGCGGTATCGACCCGCTCCTTAGCGCGGGCAACCTCTGCCTTGGCATCCTCGATGGTCTTCTTGAGCGAGGCCGAGTCCGCCTCCTCGAGTGAAGCCTGATCGCGCAGGCGCGCGGCCCAATCCGAGGCACGCTCCAGCAGGGCCGAATAGCGCTCGTGCATGGGATCGACGCGCAGGCGCAGCAGCTCGAGCGAGCGCGAGGCCTGGCGTGTTCCGCGGATACGACGGTCGATGCCCTCAAGACGATGCTCCAGGTCAGGCACGCGGCCCTTCAGCGAACGCAGGCGTTCGCTCGTCTGGGCTAGGCGAACCTTGGCGTCGGCGAGCTTGCCGGCAGCCTCGGAATCGTCACGGCGAACGCGGTCGAGTTCGTCGTTGGCCTCGGCAATCTGCAAGCCCAGATCGCTTGCCTGCGCGCGGGCCTCGTCACGCGAACGGGTGAGCTCGTCAACGCGCGGGCGCGCAGCGCGAACGGCTTCGGAAGCCTGCTCGCGGCGCTTGGAGATGCGCACGCGCTCGACCTCGGCATTGTTGGCGCTTTGCTCCAAGCGGCCGATCTCGGAGAGCAGCGAGCGGCGCTCGCCCTCAAGACGGGCGATCTCGCCGGCGGCATCGCCCTCAGCGGCACGCGCTTCCTCAACGGCCGCATTGGCCTCAACGACCTGACCTGACACATGTTCAAACACGGCAGCCAGATCGGGCTCCAGACCCTCTAACTCGCGGATACGGCGCTTGCGCTCCAAGGCACCCGACGCCTCGCCGGCATCGAGGCCCACGCGCACCAGGCCGCCGCAGGCGACGCGGGCGCCATCGGGGGTCACGTAAGTCACGCCGTCAACGACCGGCGCCGACAGCGCGGCAGCAAGATCGTCCACTACGTAATATCCGCCGAGTAACGCCTCGACGACGGGACCGTAGCCTGCGCGCACGGACAGACGATCAACCAGACGGGTACCGGCAGCGCCCTCAGCGGCGGTAGAGCCGCTCACGCCGCGCGCCACCAGCAGCGCCTCGCCCGAGGCCTTCTTCTGGTCCAGAGCGGCACGACCGGCACGCTCAAGCGCGGACGTATCGTCGAACAGCAGTGCATCGATATCGCCGGCGAGCAATTGCTCAACCAAGCCCTCAAGCTCGCGCGGGGCCTCGAGTACGTCGCCCAGACGACCAGAGACATCATCACCCAGCGCACCCATCAGACGGCTCACCAGCGGCGAGCTGTCGGCCATGCGGGCATCGAGTTTCTTTTGGCTGGCAAGCTCCGAGCGCACCTCGGATAACTTGTTGCGCGCCTCGCTCTCGCGGGCACGCAGGTCCTTCAGGGCCGCGCGTGCGGACTCGGTGGCCTCACGCGCATCGACCTGAGCCTGGCGCGCTTCCTCAAGAGCGCCCTCAAGCTCCTCTGCGCGGTCGCGACGGCTCTCTAGCGAGGCCGTGACCTCCTCGAGCTGCTCGTCAATCTGCTCCAGGCGCGAGGCATACATGTTGTCCTCGACCTCGGCATTGCTCAGCGAGTCCTTCACCTTGGCGAGCTCGAGCGCGGCGTTATCGGCCACGCGCTGAACATCGCGCTGTTCACGCGTAAGCTGCGAAATCTGATTGTCGAGCGCCACGCGCCGCTCGTGGAGCTCAGCGGCAGCAGGACCAGCGGCGTCAACGTCCTCCTGGGCCTGCATGTGCGCACCGGTCACTTCCTCAAGCTGCGCACGCGCGTCCTCGAGCTCCTCGACCACGCGACGTCGCTGATGCTCGGAGCTCGAAATCTGCCCGCGCATGTCGGACAGGCGCGACACCATGTTGTGGCCCTTTTCTTCGAGCAGGCGCATGTCGGAGTTAATGCGGCCGACCACATCTTGCATATGGCGGCGCTGCTCGCCCAGGTCGCCCACAAACAGGCCCTTTTCCTCGAGCATGACCTGGAGCTTCTCGAGCTCGCGCTCCTTTTCGCCCAAGCGGTACTGCGCAAGCTCAAGCTCGGCAGCGCCCTCCTTGGAGCGGCTCTCCAGGTCGTTCCACTGCGACTGCAGCGAACGAAGCTCGTCGACGGCCAGCATCTGCGTAAGCTCGTTCGCGCGCGAGGACAACTCTTTGTACTTGCGCGCGCGATCGACCTGACGCTCCAGCGGCCGCAGCTGACGGGCGATCTCCTTATTGATGTCGCGGGCACGCATCAGGTGCTCGTCCATCGACTTAATTTTTTTGAGCGCACGCTCCTTGCGGCGCTTGTGCTTGGAGATGCCGGCGGCCTCCTCGATAAGGGCGCGGCGCTCCTCCGGGCGGCTCTGCAAAATGGCGTCGAGCTTGCCCTGGCTGATGATGGAATGCGTATCCTTGCCCAGGCCCGAATCGTGCAGGATGTCCTGAATGTCCATCAGGCGGCACGGACTCGAGTTGATGAGGTACTCGCTTTCGCCCGAGCGGTACATGCGACGGGTGATGGCGACTTCGTCAAAATCGACAGGCAGCATATGGTCCGAGTTATCGAGCACCAGCGTAACCTCGGCAACACCCACCGGCTTGCGCGCCGACGAGCCCGAGAAGATGACATCCTCCATGGCCTGGCCGCGCAGCTGCTTGGCGCTCTGCTCGCCCAGGACCCACAGAATCGAGTCGGAGATGTTCGATTTTCCCGAGCCGTTTGGACCGACGATGACGGTCAGGCCCGGCTCAAACGTCATATGGGCGCGGTCGGCAAACGACTTGAACCCTTTGAGCGTGAGGGACTTGAGATACACGGTTCCTCGCTTAAACAGGCTTCTTGTTAAGAATCACGCCGTTGGTGGTGTAGCCCATGCGGTCGAGCGCCTCGAGTGCAGCGGCTCCCTCGGCCTCCTTCTTGGAGGAACCAGTGCCGCGGCCTTGACGAATACCGTCGATGAGCACCACGGCGGTAAAGGTGGGCGCATGCGCGGGGCCCTCGGAGCCAACCAGCTTATACGCGGGAGGCTCGTGGCCGTCCGCCTGCACGCACTCCTGCAAGAACGACTTGGGGTTCGCGGGGTGCTCGGCACGCTCGGAAGCCAAGTGCGGCTTAAGCGTACGGTGGATAAAGTCCGCCGCAACGTCCCAGCCGGCATCCAGATACAGCGCACCCACGAGCGACTCGTAGACGTTCTCGAGCGCCGAGTGCAGGCCGCGCGCGCCGGTACCGGTCTCGGAGGCGCCAAAGATGATGATGTCGTCGATACCCAGCTCATGAGAAACCTCGGATAGCGTAGCGCCCGAGACAAGCGACACCTTCAGGCGCGTGAGCTTGCCCTCGTCAAACTCCGGATAGGACTCAAACAGGGAGCGTGCGACCACAGCGCCCAAAATGGAATCGCCCAAGAACTCAAGGCGCTCATAGCTGGCAGAAACCGGCTGGCCCTCGACTGCCGAGGGATGCGTAAGGGCCGCGCGCAGCAGCACTTTATTATTGAACTCATGGCCCAGAATTTCCTGGGCGCGCGTAAGTCGTTCAGACAAAGCCAAGACCTAGGCCTCCCTGGCGTTTTCGATAGCGTCGACGGCGTCGGCGACAGAGTTGAGCGAGAGCAGGGTCTCGTCATCGATCTCGAGGTTGAACTCGTCCTCGATAGCCGTAACCAGCTGCAGGCGCTCGAGCGAGTTGGCATCGAGGTCGTCAAAGGTGGTCTCATCGCTAATTTCGGCAACATCGACGCCCAGAACGTCAGCAGCGACCTCGGCGATCTTGTCGAAGATTTCGGAGCGATCCATAGCGCTTCCTCTCATAGTGCATGAATACCAAAAGAATGGTACCGCCCGGGCGGTACCAAGACACGGTTCTGATTCTACCCCACGACGCACGCCCCGAGACGCATAACGCCGCTGTTATAAAACGATGCCGTCCATAGAGTTGGCGACATTCTCGACCAGCCCGGCGCGCACGGCTTCGGCCGCCGCGAGCGTACCGTTTTTTACAGCCTCGACCGAGGTGGCGCCATGGCCGATCAGGACCACGCCGCGCAGGCCCAAAAGAATCGCGCCGCCCTTGGCGTCGCCCGAAAGCTTGGCTTTAATCTCGCGCATCTGCTTTTTGATGAGCAGCGCGGCAATCTTGGTGCCGAGCGAAGACATAAAGGCGCCCTTGAGCTCCTGCAGTAAAAACTTGGCAGCTCCCTCGGTAGCCTTGAGAGCGATATTACCCGACATGCCGTCAGCAACGACGACATCGAAATTGCCCGAGGTGATGTCTGTGCCTTCGCAGTTACCAACAAAGCCGGGAACGGCGGCCTTCATAGCAGGGAAGCAGGCCTTGGTAAAGTTGGAACCCTTCTCGTCCTCGGTGCCATTGGCGAGCAGGCCCACGCGGGGATGTTCAATGCCCAGGACGACGCGGGCATAGGCGCTACCCATCTGAGCAAAACGCACCATGTCATCGACCTCGACATCGGGGTTGGCGCCCATATCGCACAGCACCGTCAGACCGCCGGCGCGATTGGGCAGCGCATTGGTCAGACAGGGGCGCACCGGCTGCTTCTTGCCTTCGGCTTGATACCTAAACGGTGTCACGTAGGCGGTAGCTGCGGCGGTCATGGCGCCGGTGGAGCCGGCGGAGAAAAACGCGTCCGCGTTGCCCTTTTTGATGGCGCGGCAGGCAAGCACAATCGAGGACTTACGCTTGGTCATCACGGCGCGAATGGGATCGTCATCCATGGCGATGATGTCAGGGGCTTCCAGAGCCTCCACACGTGCGTGGGCCGCGGCAAAGGGATTGACGATTTCGGCGGGGCCAGCTGCCAAGACCTCGATATCGGGATCGGCGGCAAGCGCAGCCTCAATACCGTCGAGGACAACCTGCGGCGTCTCGTCTCCGCCCACAACGTCTACACAAACGCGAACGTTACTCATATACATGCTCCTTATACAAAAATGGCCGACTCAATGAGCCGGCCATTGTGGTTCCAGTTGGAACGGCATCGTATCCAGAGTATACCGTTACTCGGTAACGATAACCTCGCGGTCCTTGTAGAAACCGCAGCTAGGGCACACGTGGTGCGGGAGCTTAACAGCACCGCAACGGGGGCACGTGGACTGAGCCGCAGCCGAGATCTTCATGTTGGCGGAACGACGGGTGTGAGTGCGGATACGACCCTGCTTTTGTTTAGGTACGGGCATAGTGACCTTCCTTATGAACTATCCAGTGTGGCGATTACGCGCAAGTAGCGATACTACCACAGTTTTACTCATCAAGCTTGAGATTCTTCAATGCTGCAAATGGATTTTCCGTGGCTTCGGCCCATTCGGCCTCGGCTTGGGCAGCACAATCGCATTGCTCGACGTTGAGATTGCAACCGCAAGTGGGGCACAGGCCGCGGCAATCGGGCTTGCAGAGCACCACAAACGGCGTGTCCATAACGACCGCGTCATTGATGGGCTCGCCAAGATCGACGATGCGGTCCTCACCCAGGAGCTCGTAGCCGTCTTCGTAGGCCTCTGGATCCTCAGGCTCCTCAAAGAGGTAGAACTCCTCGATCTCGCCGGCGATATCAAACGAGGCGGGCTCCAGGCAACGATCGCACTCGCCGGTGGCATGCGCGCGAACCATACCCGTGAGCAAGACACCGGTACCGGCATTGGTAAAGACAACGTCGTAGTCAATACCGTCCTGTAGCTGGTACTCCTTCTCGCCCACCGTGTACGTGGCGACATCGACCTTACCGGTCAGCGGATACGAATCTCCAGGAAACTCGAGCTCCTCGGAAAGATCGACGGTAACGCTCGGGAACTCAGCCATTACCACTGACCATTCTGTTGGGCGGCACCCTCGTTGAGCTGCTGACGGCAACGGGTAACGGTGCCGGTCAGGCTCTTAAGGTTCTCCTCCAGGTGCGTAAAGACCTGCTCTGCGTAGTCCTCGGCGGCATAACGCGTCTCGCGCTCATACTGCTGGGCACGATCGCGGATGTCGTCGGCCTGCTGCTGCGCAAGGCGGACGATCTCCTGCTCACCGGCAATGGTGAGGGCCTGCTGCTGAGCGTCGGCGATGATGGAATCGGCCTGAGCGGCGGCGGAAGCCATAAGCTCCTCGCGCTCCTTAAGGATACGGCGGGACTTCTGCCACTCCTCGGGATAGCTCATGCGGATCTCGTCGAGGATGTTGAAGAACACGTCGGCGTCGATGACCTTGAACTGAGCGTTCTTGCCGAAAGGCGGCTTGGCTTCCTCGATCAGCCCTTCGAGCTCATCGACCAAGCTGACGATCCTATCGCCAGGAAAATTCTCGCCCGGCATCCGGTCTCCTTTCATAGGTAACATATCATCGTGCTAGTTTACCACATGCCACCAGGCAATAAAAAACGTCACGAAAAGCGATGTCTGAGCGCTTCGACCACGTTGGGTGGGACAAACGTCGATACATCGCTGCCGAGCGAGGCAATCTGGCGAACGACCGAGCTCGAGATATAACCGTACTGCGGCGCACTCATGACAAAGATGGACTCCAGCTCGCTATCCAAGCGATAGTTGAGGTCGGCCTGCTGCAGCTCATACTCAAAGTCGGTCATGGCGCGCAGGCCCTTGACCACGGCCCCCGCCCCCTGCTCACGAGCGAAGTCGACCAAGAGGCCGGTAAAGGGCAGGACCTCGACACCGTCGATATCACCGAGCGCCTCGCGGGCCAGCGCCACGCGTTCATCGAGCATAAACGTGGTGCCCACACCGTTTTTACCCTGCGACTCGGCAACAGCGACGATCACGCTGGGAAAGATGCGGCGGGCGCGGCGGATCACATCGATATGGCCAAACGTGATGGGATCGAAGGTGCCCGGGACGATCACGCGGTTGATGGTGTCATCATTCATGGACGTCCTCCTGAAACGTCGTGGCATCGTTGTTGTCAGCATCGGTACCGGCGCTATCGCCCTCACCATCGTCATCGCCGACCCAACGAAGCAGGTCGACCGAGGTAATGCCGTAACGCTTCTCACGTACAGTCTCAAAGTCTGCCGGATGCGCGCCCGCATCGGCGGCGGCATGCTCAAACAGGGCATAAGCGCCAGGTGCAAGCAGGCCCTGCTGAGCTAGGTTCTGCAGCAATTCCTCGACCGGCTCGGCACCAAAAGCATAGGGCGGGTCGAGCAGGACCAGATCAAAGGGGCCGCCCGGTACACGACCGCGCGAGGCATTCGCCAGCATGTCGCCCGTGACCACGCGCCAACGCGCACGGTCACGGCAGAGCGACTCGATATTCTTGCTGATGAGTCGTGAGGCATTCCGATCGATCTCAAACGTCGTGAGCGAGCGGGCCCCACGAGAGAGCATCTCTAACCCTAAGGCACCGGAGCCGCCAAAGGCGTCCAGCACACGAACCTCGTCCAAATCGAAATCGAATGCCGACATGACCATAGATGCGCACGCCTCGCGCACGCGATCAGTCGTTGGGCGGGTGACATCGCGACCACGGGGCTCCTCGATCTTACGACCGCGCCATTCGCCGCCGATGATTCTCATCCTCCGCTGACCTCCTTAAAAATGTGTCGATATCGCATGGCGACCGCATCGCGCAGGGGGCGCGTCGCCACGGAGTCAAGGGTGCAAGCATACCGCAAGAGCTCGACCGCGTCCAAATGGGCCCACTCGATCAGCTCCTCGTCGGCATCAAGGTCGACGAAGCGCAAGGTCACACCGCCATGCTGGCGATAACCCAGGATCTCGCCTTCATGGCGCAGGCGCAGGTCCATCTGGGCGAGCGTAAAGCCGTCCGAGGTCTTTTCGAGCGACTGGAGACGATCTTGCGCCGCCGATGCGCCGCCGTTGCCCTTGGAATGCGTCATAACCAGGCAGGTGCCCGACACACTGCCGCGGCCCACGCGACCGCGCAGCTGGTGCAGGGCCGCCAAGCCAAAGCGCTCGCCGTTCTCGATAACCATGACAGTAGCGTTAGGCACGTCGACGCCCACCTCGACCACCGTAGTCGAGACGAGCACGTCAATCTCGCCACGCTTGAAGGCGTCGATCACGCGATCCTTCTCCCCCGCTGGCATGCGGCCGTGAAGGCGCTCGATGGCAAGCCCAGGCAACGCCAGACGCAGGCGATCGAGCTCGGTCGCCGTATCGTGCAGCGGCACGGGGACCGTCACGCGGCCCTCGTCGTCGCGGGCGATACCGGGCACGTCCTCCAGCTCATCGGCCGAGTCACTCGGCTCCACGAGCGGACAAATCACGTAGGCCTGTTGACCCTTTTCATGCGCCTCGCGGATGGCACCATAGGCGAGGTCACGGCTCGACTCGGTGAGCACGCGTGTCGTCACGCCAGCGCCAGGGACTGGCCGATGGCGGATGATGCTCGTATCCAGATCACCGTAGACCGAAAGCGCCAGCGTACGCGGGATGGGCGTTGCCGTCATAACGAGCAGATCGGCACCCGGGCCCTTGGC
Source organism: Collinsella aerofaciens (assembly GCF_015670745.1). GTDB lineage: Bacteria > Actinomycetota > Coriobacteriia > Coriobacteriales > Coriobacteriaceae > Collinsella > Collinsella aerofaciens_T. Next base: position 60,836 of record NZ_JADPCH010000002.1, read on the forward strand.
ACGCAGGGCATTGCGCTGGCCCACACCAAAGCGGTGCTGCTCGTCGATGACGACAAGCGACAGATGCTTAAACGTCACGTCTTCCGAAAGGACCGCGTGGGTTCCAAAGAGCACGTCAAGCTCGCCCGATTCCAGCTGTGCATGGATGCGCTCGCGCTCTGCGGCCGGCGTGGCACCCGTCAGAAGGGCCCAGGAAATACCGGCCTGCGACAGCACGGGGCCGGTCTTATCGGCATATTGGCGCGCCAGCACGCCCGTAGGCGCCATAACGCAGGCCTGCGTGCCGCTATCGGCAGCCACAGCCAGCGCGCAGGCGGCAACGGCGGTCTTACCGGTACCGACATCGCCCAGCAGCAGGCGGTTCATCACACGCCCGCCATCGCACATATCGCGCAGGATATCTTGGAACGCGACCTCCTGCTCGTCGCTCAGCGAAAACGGCAGGGCTTGCTTGAGTGCGGCCAGGTGCTCGCCCGCGGTGTGGGCATAGGGCACAACATCGACTAGGCCGCCATCGTTGCGCAGGCGAAGCGCCAGCTGAAGGTAAAGGCACTCCTCATAAGCAAGGCGACGTCGCGCGATATCCCGCTCAGCCATACTCGATGGAAAGTGGATCGATCGAAGCGCGCGGGCATTGCTCATCAGGCGGCGCTTGACGCGCAAGCGTGCGGGAATCGGATCGAACGGATTGCCGACGACCTCGAGCGCGCCGCTTACGATGCGGCGCATCCACGCCTGGCTCACGCCATCGCTCACGTAATGGACCGGCAGAATGGTGCCTGCGGCGCGCCCGTCCTCGAGCTTTTCAAAGTGGGGCGAGGCCATCTGCTTAAAACCGTAGGCAAACTCGACCTTGCCCATCACGGCCAGGCGGTCGCCCTGCTTAAGCTGCTGGGCAATCCAGGGCTGGCGGAAAAAGGCGACCTGTAGCACGCCCGTCTCGTCAACAAGTGAGACCTCGGTCACCTGCATGCGCGGGCGCGGCTGCTTTTGGACGATACGGTCGACCGTGGCGATGATGGTGCACACGGTACCGATGGGCGCCATCTCGATGGACCACGAACGGGTAAAGTCGAGGTATCGATGAGGGATATGGAGAAGGAGGTCCCCCACCGTCCGAATTCCCAGACGGCGAAGGGCCTCCTCACGTTTACCCGAAACATATTTGAGTCGCGCGATATCCTCGTCGAGCGCATTGCTCTGGGCAAAGCGCTCCGAGACGCGCGGCACGGAGCACAGCTCGGACATGGGCAGTTGCCTACTCGATCGAGAAGATCACGGGATAGAGCGGCTGCTCGCCACGATGGGCGTCAATCTCCAGATCGGGCTGAGCCTCCTCGATAGCGTCGACGATCTCCTGGAAGGCCTCATCGGACAGCTCCTCGCCGGCCAGAATCGTCAGCGCGTCGCCTTCCTCTTCCTCCTGCATGCGGTTGATACAATCGAGCGTGACCTGCTTCACGTCGGAGCCGACCACATCGATGGAGCCGGCAATGATGCCCATGACGTCACCGGAGTGAATCGGAGAGCCGTCGGAGGCGCTGGAGTCGCGCACGGCGCGGGTGACCTCGCCATCGCGGACCTCGCTGATGGCGTCGACCATGGCGGCGACGGCGTCCTCGAGCTCGGAATCGGGCAGGACCGCGAACAGCGCGGAGAACGCCTGTGGGACGGTCTTGGTGGGAACGACGGCAACCTTCTTGTCCGTGCAGGCAGAAGCGGCAGCCTCGGCAGCCATGCGGATGTTGCCGTTGTTGGGCAGAATGATGACCGAGGTCGCGTTGACCTGGTCCACCGCGCCCAGCAGATCTGCAGTCGAGGGGTTCATGGTCTGGCCACCCGAGACGATCACGTCGACGCCAAGGGACTTGAGGATGTCGGCCTCGCCGGAACCGGCGGCAACGGCGACAAAGCCCAGCGCCTTGGCGGGCTCGTCGGCCTTTTCCTGGTCCTCGTGAATCTTGGCGGTACGGTCGTGGGCCTCCATCTCCATGTTGTGGATAAAGACCTCGTAGATCTGACCGAGCTGCAGCATGTGCTCGAGCACCAGGTTGGGGGTGTTGGAGTGCACATGGATCTTGTAGTCGGGATAGGCGCCCACGAGTAGCTCACAGTCGCCCATGGAACCCAGGAACTTAAGGCACTCGTCCTCGTCAAACGGGGCGTCGGCCTTAAACAGGAACTCGTTGCAGTAGCGGAACTCCGAGCCCTCCCAATCGTCGTTGGCCTCGATCTCAACGCGACCAAGGGCCGCGTCGCGGGCAGAGCCAGCGGAATCAAACGTGGCGGAGAAATCCTCGACAACGGTGCTGCGGCCAAGCGCGGCGGCAACAAAGTTCTCAAGGAAAATAGCAAAGCCGAAGGCGCCGGAGTCAACCACGCCGTTCTCCTTCAGAACGGGCAGCAGGTCGGGCGTGCGAGCGACGGACTGGTAGGCCTCGACGACGATGGCGTCGAGCGCATCCTCGGCCGAGAACTTCTTCTTCTCGCACTCGTCTGCCTTGGTCGAGACATCGCGCAGGACCGTGAGGATCGTGCCCTCGATGGGCTTGCGGACAGCCTGGAAGGCAACCTTGACGGCGCGACGGAAGGCGAAGGCGATGTTGGCAGCCGTAATAGGCTCATCGGCAGAGACGAGGCCCTCGGCCACACCGCGCAGAATCTGCGAGGTGATGACGCCGGAGTTGCCGCGGGCACCCATCAGGGAGCCGTGGGTGATGGCGCCGGCGATGGCTTCCATGTCGGCGTCGGCAGGAAGAGCAGAAAGCTCCTTGGTCACCGAGGCGAGCGTGAGCGACATGTTGGTGCCGGTATCGCCATCGGGTACGGGGAAGACGTTGAGCTTGTTGATCTCCTCGGCCTTGTCGGAAACGGCAGCCGCAGCGATCGGAAAACAGGTGCGAATGGTCTTTGCAATCATGGGTATTTGAATCTCCGTTTTCGGATGCTAGTTCAGACGGCTCTTGAGCGCGTCGATGTGGATGCCGATCTTAAGGCTGGCGGGATCGATCTGGGCGATCTCCTGCAGAGTGAAGGCAACGGAGCTCGAAAGATTGTGGCAGACGGACTTCATGTTGACGCCGTTCTCGAGCACGACGTGAAGATCGACCGTAAGGCCGTTCTCGTCGGCGGAGACAAGCACGCCCTTGCGGAGGCGCTGACCGGCAAGCAGGCGCACGCTCTCGGCGCCCTGGAGCTGCTCAGCCATACCGACAACGCCATAGCACGTCATCGCGGCATAACCGGCAATATCGGCAATAACGTCGTTCGAGACGCTCAGGCTGCCGTTAATGGTCTCAGACACAAGAATCTCCTTTTCTTGGTGCTCGCGGCACCATGTCGTGGGAGCAATCATTGCAATATTCTACAACGACCGCGCCATGTTGAGGTGGCGGGCCTCGGGATTACATCCTCGACACGAAATGTTGATACGGTAACGTTCACGAACGGCGATCGCAGCATGAAAAAACCCGCCGCATAAGCGACGGGTTTTACAACCTGGCTCCCCGGGTAGGACTCGAACCTACAACAGCGCGGTTAACAGCCGCGTGCTCTACCATTGAGCTACCGAGGAATAGGCGCGTGCTCTCAAGCAACGAAGTTTATTATACGGACGAATCAGCTTAGGGCAAGAACTTTTTTTAAGAAATTTTCCGACCTAGTCGTTGGGGACGTTCTTAAACGACTAGTCATTCAAGAACGTCCCCAACGACTACATGAAAGCACCCCCGAGCGGATGTGCTTGAGGGCGCCTCTTGCTTGACTAGCTTTCGATATAGTCTTTGAGCTTGCTGCTGCGGCTCGGGTGGCGGAGCTTGGCCAGGGTCTTGGACTCGATCTGGCGGATGCGCTCGCGCGTGACGCCAAACTCGCGGCCGACTTCCTCGAGCGTGCGGGGATGTCCGTCGACAAGGCCAAAGCGCAGCTCGATAACCTTGCGCTCACGATCGGCAAGCGAATCGAGCACCTGGGTGAGCTGCTCCTGCAGCATGGAGAAGCTGGCCGCATCGGGCGGAACGATGGCCTGGGAGTCCTCGATGAAGTCGCCCAGCTGGGAATCCTCTTCCTCGCCGATGGGGGTCTCGAGCGACACAGGCTCCTGCGAGATCTTCTGGATCTCGCGGACGCGGTCGGCGCTCATGTCCATCTCGGCACCAATCTCCTCGGGGGTCGGGTCGCGACCAAGGTCCTGAAGAAGCTGGCGCTGCACGCGGACGAGTTTGTTGATGGTCTCGACCATATGCACGGGAATACGGATGGTACGGGCCTGGTCGGCGATAGCGCGCGTGATGGCCTGACGGATCCACCACGTGGCGTACGTGGAGAACTTAAAGCCCTTCTGGTAGTCGAACTTCTCGACGGCGCGGATCAGACCGAGGTTGCCCTCCTGAATCAGGTCCAGGAACAGCATGCCACGGCCGACATAGCGCTTGGCGATGGAGACGACCAGACGCAGGTTTGCACTGATGAGCGCCTGCTTGGCTTCGAGGCCCACGTTCTCAATGCGCGTAAGGCGACGCATCTCGGCACGCGTAAGTTCGAGCTCACCAGCATCGGCAGCCTCGAGCTTCTCGGTGGCCTCAAGACCGGCCTCGATCTTCATGGCCAGATCGACCTCTTCGGAGGCGGTCAGCAGGTCGACCTTGCCGATCTCCTTGAGGTACATACGGACCGGGTCGCCGGTCAGCATCACCGTGGAGGCATCGATGCCACGCACGCGGGAGCGTGAACGGGACGTGCGCACGGTGCGCTTCTTCTTGCTCTTGGAAGAACCCATCTCGGCGTCGGCCTGACGGGCCATCTTGAGCTCGTGATCGTCGAGCGAGCCGGAATCGTGCTCGTCGTCGTCATCGAAATCGTCGGTATCGGTATCGTTATCGTCATCGTCGACGTCCATGGGGGCGTCGTCGTTACCGCTCGCGGAGATAATCTGGATGCCGCTGTTGCGCAGCGCGGAATACACCGCGGTGAGCTGCTCGTCAGAAACATCGATATCCTTCAGGGCGACCTGAATCTCGTCCTCGGTTACCGAAGTCCTGTTTGAGCCGTTGCCCATGAGCTTTGCAACGTAGGATTCCAGCCCAGTACCCGTGCTCTCAGTCTTTTTTGGCACAGATTCTCCCTTCATAGTCCACAGGACTCAATACTTTAGCACACACATTGACGTCTATACCCAAAAAGAGGACTGGATATAGGCGAGAATACGCTGGTTGACCACAACATCTAGGCCTGTTCGGTTCCTGCGGTCTCCAAACCAATCAAACGGAACGGGTCCGCCACGCCGCCGATCGACTTTTGCAGCTCGCGTTGACGCTGCGAATCTTGCGCGGCCTGAACGGTCAGCGAGCGACGGGCCTCATCATCGAGCGAACGGTCCTGTCGCAGCTTGGCCTGTGCGGCACGCATGCGGCGCTTGATGGTGTAGAGCTCGAGCGTATCGAGCATAAACACGATGTTCGTCTCGGTGGGGTGCTTGCTCGTCGCCGAGATGCGCCCGGCACTCACAAGCGTTGCCGCCTCGGGACACACCGAGCGCGCCGCATCCATGCAGGCTGCAGGATCGGTTCCCGGCGGCGTTGCCAGCACGGCCCATGCAATGGACTCGTGACGTGGGTCGACCCACTCGATGGAGCAGATGCGGTCGGCATACGTGCGGAACAGGTCAGGGTAGCTCGTGAGCATGGTCAGCAGCTCGCGCTCCCCTGCCAAGGACTTGCGCTCTAGATCGGTAAGAACCATAGGGGCCGAGGCGTCTGTCGGGGCACCGGCGGGCGCAGCGCCCATACCATCAGGCACATCGATCGGCGGAAGATCGTCGACGACCTCCACGGGCGCGACACCGTAGGCATCGAGCGGGACGTAGTCGTACGGCTCTTCTTCGACCGGCGCGGACACCGGCGGCGTCGCGCCCGATGCCCAAGCGCCGCGACCGACATCGCGAGAACCCGATGCCCGACCGCCCACATTTCCAGAGCGCTCGGCCTGCGCCCTCTGGCGTTCATAGTTCTGCTCACGACGTCGTTCCGCATCCTCGCGCTTGGCGACATCGCGAAACACACATCCCGAGCTCGCGCGCACGGTCTCCAGGTCCAAACCAAGCAGGTCGGCAATCTGGATAAAGTACGTGTCGATCATATAGCTATCGCGCAGCGGATAGATAAGCGTCAGCGCATCTTCCAGCGCCTTGGCGCGACCGCCCGGCGTGCTAATATCGCTCGATTCCTGCAGAGAACGGTACACGAAGTCCATGAGCGGCTCGGCAGCGTCAATGCGTTTCTGCAGCTCCTCTCCGCCGTGCGCCGTGATGAATTCCATGGGATCGTTGCCGTCGGGCAGTACCACGCAGCGCAGGTCCATCGAATCCTGCTCGATAAACTGAATCGCGCGGCGGGCGGCCTTCTGGCCCGCGGCATCGCCGTCAAACATATACACGATGCGCTTGGCAAAGCGAGTGAGCGTCTTGACGTGATGCTCCGTGAGCGCGGTGCCCAGCGTGGCAACGACGTTTTTAATCCCCGCCTCCCAACAGGCGATGCAGTCGGTATAGCCCTCCACCACGATGGCGGTATCCTGCGCGACGATAAACTCCTTGGCCCAATTAAAGCCGTAGAGGTTTCGCTTTTTATGGAACACGCTCGTCTCGGCGGTGTTGAGGTACTTAGGCTGGCCGTCACCTATGATGCGACCGCCAAAGGCAATGTTATGACCCTGCTCGTCAAAGATGGGAAACATCACGCGGTCGTAGAAGCGGTCGGCAAGTTGCCCGCGCCCGCGGCTCACGGCCACGTTGGCGTCGATCATCTCCTGCGGGGTAAAACCCGTCTGGGAAAGGTGCGACACCAGCGCGTTGCGGCCCGGCGCAAAGCCCAAGCAGTAGCGGCGGCAGACGTCGCCACCCATGCCGCGGCTGGCAAAGTACTCGCGCGGACGGCCGTCCTTACCGCGCATGAGCATGGTGTGGTAGAACTGGGCGGTCTCGGCGCACAAATCGTAGATGCGGGCACGCTTGGTACCCCGCTCGCGGCGATCTCCGGTGTCATGCAGCTCAATACCTGCGCGATCGGCCAAATAACGGATTGATTCGGGAAAGCTCAGGTTCTCGCGCTTCATGATATAGGTGAAGACGTCGCCACCCTCGCCGCAGCCAAAGCAATGCCACACCTGCGTGGCGGGAATAATGTGGAAAGACGGCGTCTTTTCGCCATGAAAAGGGCAGCAGCCCCAAAACTCATGGCCGCGGGGCTTGAGCTCAACCGTTTCCTGCACGATGGCGACTAGGTCGGACGCAGCGCGTACCTGGTCTTTTTCCTCATCGCTAATCACGGATGCTCACCCCCTGCTCGCCCAAGTTGTGACGAATATCTCCGATATTACCCTCGACGGTCGCGATCAACTCATCCAGCGAATCGAACACGCGCGACGGACGCAGCCAGCGCGTAAACGCCAGCGAAACGGAAGCGCCGTACAGGTCGCCCGTATAACCAATTAAATTAGCCTCGAGATGCGCAGATGCCGCATCGTCAGCATACGTTGGCGGCAGGCCGACGTTCACGGCAGCGGGCCACGCGGTGTCATCGACCAGCACCAGACCCTCATACACGCCATCGGCTGGCACCTGAATGCCGTCGGGAACCTGCAAGTTTGCCGTGGGAAAGCCCATGCCAGAACCCTCGTGACGGCCGCGAATAACACCGCCACGCACCATATACGGACGGCCGAGTAACTCAGCAGCAAGCTCCACATGGCCCTGTCCCAACTCATGACGAATGCGGGTGGCGCAAATGGCCTCACCGCGCTCGCAAAGCAGGTCGTGACCATACACGTCAACGCCGTGCTCGGAACCCCAGGCGCGCATCTCGGCAACACCAGAAGCACCGCCACGACCCAGTCTAAAGTCACTGCCAACGCGAATCGATCGAATGTCGACCAGACGCGACACCAGCGAGAGAAAATCAACATGGTCAAGCGCCGCAACCTCAGGCGTAAAGGGAACGGCCACCACCGCATCGACCCCGGTTTGAGCCAGGGCATGCAGACGGTCGGCCGTCGTCATCAATTTTTGAGCGGGCGAAGGGCTCACCACGACGTCCGGGTCGGGATCGAAGGTAACCACAACCGCCTTACAGCCATGGGCACGGGCATCACGGACAAGCGCTTCGATGAGTTCCTGGTGTCCACGGTGAACGCCGTCGAACACGCCAATGGCGATCGATGCGGAACCCAAGTGCTCACACTCATAAAACGTATCGGCAGCAATGATGCGAGCCTCGTCCGACTCGCCCGCGAAAAAGACACGCGCGAGCTCGCGAGCGGACAACATCATCGAACACCGCCGATTGCCTGCGGAAACACGTGCTCCATAACAAAGCGGCCACTCTCAATGCGGGCGAGCGCCTTGAGTCCCCCATCGAGCACCAGCGCAAACGGCGCCTTCGAGGCATCGAAATCGGCAAGCGCACGCTCAACGGGAATGCGTCGGCCGCAAAGCAGGTCGTCGGCAAGATTGCCCGGCAAGTCAACACGCGTGGCGCCCAGGGCCGCAATGGGATCCAGGGCAAAGCCAGCCGCGGACTCGGGAGAAAGCTCCTCGATCGCATGACAAGCGCCAATGGAAACAACACCGGAAGCCGTGCGGCGCAGCGCGGAAATATGCGCGGCGCTGTCGCAGGCGCGGCCCAAGTCGCGAGCGAGCGCTCGGATATAGGTGCCCTTGCTCACCGAGAACGCCACGGTCCACACGCACGTATCACCTTCGCCGCCCACGGCGATCAGGTCGGCGGCATAGACCTCGACGGGGCGCGGAGGTAGGTCCACCGCATTGCCCTCGCGAGCAGACTTGTAGGCGCGAACGCCATTGACCGAGATAGCCGAAAACGCCGGCGGCACCTGCATCTGCGGACCCAGCATGGCGGCCAAGTGCTCACGGGCATAGGCAGGATCGCGGAGCTCGTTGGCAACAGCCACCGTGCGGACGGCCTCGCCCTCCGCGTCATCGGTATTGGTCTCGGCGCCAAACGAAATGTCGGCGACATAGCTTTTGGTATCGAGGGTAAGCATGCCCAGCAGACGGGTGGCCTGGCCCACGCCCGCCACCATGACACCGGATGCCATGGGGTCAAGCGTACCGGCATGGCCAACGCGCCGCTCATGGAGGGCGCGTCGGCATTGCGAAACCACGTCATGGGACGTGCAGCCCACCGGCTTATCGACGGCGAGTAGCATATTCAATTGAGAAGGCGTTCGACGAGCCATGTACCATCCAATTAGTTAGAGCTCGACGGTCACCGAAGCGGGATCCTCCCCCACCAGCTCGGCCAGCATGGGAAGTGCCACGGCGAGCGTCTCGCGAATTGTTCCGTTGTTGGAAAAGCCGGCGGCGGCATGATGCCCGCCACCGCCAAAGTTGGCAGCAATCTCGGACACATCGAGGTCGCCCTTGGAGCGCAGGTTGCCACGCACCTTGGTATCGCCCTCAATGCCCTTTAAGAACATGCAGACCTCGACGCCCATCACCGAACGCACCACATCGACCAGGCCGTCGCACTCGTCCGAGGTGACACCGCAGGCCTCAAGGTCGCTCTGGTAGGCATAGCTATACGCCACGCGCCCGTGGGCCACCGTCTTAATGCGACCCATGACAATGGACTTGAGGTGCAAAAACTCAACGCGCATGCTCTGGTAGACCTCGAGCGCAACGCGCGCCGGATCGGCACCGTGGGCAACCAGACGCGAGGCCGCATGGAACGCGGCGGCATCGGCGTTTTGGTACTGAAAACGGCCGGTATCGGTAACCAAGCCACACAGCAGGCAGGTCGCAACGCCATCACGTGCGACAATGCCACAATTGTCCAAGAAACGGTCAATGATCATGGCGCAGGCTGCAGCATCGACGCGCCTCAGACTGAGCTCGGCAAACTCCTCGCGCGCCGGATGGTGATCGAAGCACACCACATGCTTGGAGCGGCGAAGCACCTCGGCCGAGTTGTTGAGGCGCTCGACGACCGGCACGTCCACCGAGATGAACAGGTCCGGATTGCCGGTGTACGCAGATGCCGGCACCAGGCGATCGGAGCCTTCCATAAAGCGGTAGATGCGCGGAACCGGGTCATCGTCTGCCAGCAGCAACGCAATGTCCTTGTTGGGAAAAAACTTCATGAGCGAAAGGCCCAGACCCAACACGGAGCCCAAGGCATCGCCATCGGGAGAAGTATGTCCAGAAATCGCAATGGAGGACGCACCCTCGATGAGCTCGAGGATGCGTCGCTGAATATCTGCAGACTCGCACGAGGCGAGGTCGGCGGAATTAGTCATCTAAAGCTGCCTCCTGGGCGGCATCCGCTATCGGATAGCCGTCCTCGTCCTTTTCGATCGCCAGCGTGGCCGGAACGTTTTCCAGCGCACGCGTGATGCGCTCGGCCTCATCGGTCGAGCGATCGATGCGAAAATCGAGCTCGGGCGTGACACGCCAATCGAGCGAGCGGGCCAACAGGCTGCGAATGCGGCCCTTGGCGCTGGCGAGCGCCTCCATGACCTCGTCGTAGCGGCTCGCATCGCACGACACGTACACGCGCGCGAACGAACGGTCCACCGCGACCTCGACCGCAGTCAGGGTGACCAGGTTGAGGCGCGGATCGGAAACCTCAAAGAGCAGGATATAACCAAGCTTCTCGCGAAGCTGCTCGCCCAGTCGGCGGGTTGCCTGCGTTTGCTTCATAGCGCTACCCCCTACTCGGTACGGGCAACCTGGTCGATGCGGTAACCCTCGATCTGGTCGCCGGGCTTGATGTCCTGGAAGTTCTCCAGGCCAATGCCGCCCTCGGAACCGCTCTTGAGGCTCTTGGCCTCATCCTTGTAGTGACGCATCGAGGCGATCTTGCCGTTGAAGACCACGATACCGTCACGCACCAGGCGCACGGAGTCGGTCGCGGCGATCTCGCCCTCTTCGACGCGGACACCGGCGGCAATGCCGACTTTGGGCACCTTGAAGGTGTCCAGTACGGTCGCGGTACCCGTGGAGACCTCGACCTCGGTGGGCTTGAGCATGCCGATACGAGCGGCGTCGAGCTCCTCGAGGCACTTGTAGATGACGTCGTAGCAACGAATCTCGACGCCCTCGCGCTCGGCAGCGGAGCGGGCCTTGCCGTCGGGACGCACGCCAAAGCCGATGATGATGGCATTGGAGGCGTCTGCCAGGACGACGTCGGTCTCGTTGATAGCACCGACCGCGGAGTGAATCGTGTTGATGCGTACCTCGGACTGGTCCATCTTGTCGAGCGAGTCCTGAAGGGCCTCGATGGAACCCTGGACGTCGGCCTTGATGATCAGGTTGAGCTCCTTGACCTCGGCGTCGGCGATGGTCTCGAAGAGGTTCTCGAGCGTGACATGCTTCACGCGGCTCTGCTCCTCGATACGGGCCTTGAGCGAACGCTCATCGGCCAGGGCGCGAGCCTCGCGCTCGTCCTCGAAAACGCGGAACTCGTCACCGGCGTTGGGCACGGACTGCAGGCCCAGGATCTCGACGGCGTCGGAAGGACCGGCCTCGGTGACGGCGTTGCCCTTGGGGTCGAGCATGGCGCGGACGCGGCCGTAGGTAAGGCCGGCGACCAGCGTATCGCCCACGTGCAGGGTACCGCGGGTCACGAGCACGGTAGCGACCGAGCCGCGGCCCTTGTCGAGCTTGGCCTCGAGGACGTTACCGGAGGCAAAGGTGTCGGGGTTGGCCTTGAGCTCAAGCACGTCAGCCTGGAGCAGCACGGTCTCGAGCAGGTCGTCGATACCGATCTTCTGCTTGGCCGAAATGTTGACGAACATGTTCTGTCCGCCCCACTCCTCGGGGATGATGCCGTACTCGGTGAGCTCCTGGCGCACGCGGTCGGGGTTGGCGCCCGGCTTATCGATCTTGTTAACGGCGACGACGATGGGTACGCCGGCGGCCTTTGCGTGGTTGATCGACTCGATGGTCTGGGGCATGACGCCGTCGTCGGCGGCGACGATCAGGATGACGATGTCGGTCACCTTGGCGCCACGGGCACGCATAGCCGTAAAGGTGGCGTGACCCGGGGTATCGATAAAGGTGATCTTGCGGTCGTTGATCATGACCTGCGAAGCGCCGATGGCCTGCGTAATGCCGCCCGCCTCGCCGGCAGCAACGCCGGTGTGACGGATGGCGTCGAGCAGCGACGTCTTACCGTGGTCGACGTGGCCCATGACGGTGACGACCGGGGCGCGCGGCTTAAGGTCGGCGGGATCGTCGTAGAACGAGAAGGTGTTCTCCTCCTCGGGGGTGATGATCTTGATCTGACGACCCAAGTCGTCGGCGACGAGCTCGACGAGGTCGTCGGACATGGACTGCGTCATGGTGAGCGGCGTACCCAGCAGGAACAGGCGCTTGATGATGTCGTTGGCCGGAACGTCGAGCGCCTCGGCAAGCTCCTGGACGGTAACGCCCTGGGAGACCTTGATGGCGTCGAGGTCCTCGGGGTTCACGCCCTGGGCCAGCGCCTCCTCTATCTTGCGCTCCTCCTGAGCCTTGGCAGCCTCGCGCTCGCGCTTCTCCTTGCGCTTCTTGCGGCGACCGGTGGACTCGCGAGAGGCCTCCTCGACGGCGGCACGAGCCTCCTCGAGCACCTTCTCGCGGCTGTACTCCTCGGCCTCGCGAGCCATGCGGCTGTAGTGGTCCTCTTCGTTGTTGTGACCGCCCTTGCGCTTCTTGCCCTTGCCCTGCTTGTCGGGGTTGGGGAAGTCCATGCCGGCAGCGACGTTGTTGCTGGCGTTGGTGCGATGGCTGTGCGGACGGCTCTCGGAGGCGTTGCGCTCGGAGTTGTTGTCGGAAGCGTTGCGATCGTTACGACGGCCACCGCGGCGGTCGTTGTTGCCGCCACGACGGTTACCGCGCTCGGCGGCGCGCTCGGCCTTGGCCTTGTCCTCGGCGTCCTTCTTCTCCTTGAGCACGGTCTCCTGTGCGGCGATCTGGTCGAGCAGCGAACGGAAACGCGAACCGGAGTCGGAAGCGGGAACGGCGCGGCGCTGGGCCTCGCGGGCAGCCTCCTCCTTCTCGCGGGCAAGGCGCTCCTGCTCGGCCTTCTTCTTGGCCTCGGCCTCGGCGCGGGCAGCCTCCTCGGCAGCCTGGGCTGCGGCAAACTGGCGACGCTCCTCCTCGCGGGCCTTCTCGGCGGCGATGCGCTCGCGCTCGGCCTCGGCAGCGCGTGCGGCCTCCTCGGCGGCAGCTGCCTGCTCCTCGGCCTGCTTGGCGGCCTCGACTTCCTGGGCGCGGGCCTCGATCACCGAGGCGAGCTGCTTGCGGACCATGGCGACATAAGCGTCCTCCAAGGTGGAGGAAGCGGACTTAGCGGGAATCTTCATATCGGCGAGATGACCCATCAGTTCCTTGGAGGTCATGCCGAACTCTTTGGCCAGGGTGGACACACGGACTTTTGCCATATGACTTCACCTACCCTTTCTGGCACCTTGGGTGCCTAGAGACTGAACGAGCGTGGGAGACGCGCCGGGACCCGCCCGGCGCAACCGCGCGCTAGATCAGGTCCTCCGCATCATCGAAGGCGTCGGTGTCGTGGACACCGCAGAAACGGGAGCCGGGACGAGCCTGGTTTCGGCACTGGATGCCGTCCTCGGACACATACTCGCAGCGGCGGACGTCCTCGTCCTCCTCGTCACCGATCAGGTCGGCGGCGGGCTCCTCGTGAACGGGAACGTTCTTGAGGATGTCGGCGGCAAGCGTCTCGGACTTAATGTCGATGTGCCAGCCGGTCAGGCGCGCGGCGAGACGGGCGTTCTGGCCCTCCTTGCCGATGGCGAGGGACAGCTGGTCGTCGGGCACGATGACGCCGGCGTAGGCCTTCTCCTCGTCGATGAGGACGCGGGTGACCTTGGCGGGCGACAGGGCGTTGGCGACGTAGACGGCAGGATCGGCATCCCACAGGATGACGTCGACGCGCTCGCCACGGAGCTCGCCCACGACAGCGCGAACACGGCTGCCCTTGGGGCCGACGCAGGCGCCCACGGGATCCAGACGGTCGTCGAGCGAGTGGACGGCAACCTTGGAGCGCTGGCCGGGCTCGCGGGCGATCGACTTGATTTGGACGGTGCCCTCATAGATCTCGGGCACCTCCTGCTCAAACAGACGACGCATGAGCTCGGGGTGGGTACGGGAGATGACAATCGGCGGACGGCTGTGCTCGCCACGAACCGGCTGCAGGTTGGAGTTGGGGTCGCGAACGTCGATGATCACGGCCTTGATGTGCTGGTTGTGCAGGTAGCGCTCGCCCATCGGACGCTCGTTGCGCTCGTTCTCGTAACGGCGCTGGTCGAAGTGCGGCAGCTCGGCCTCGACGCCCTCGCGAATCTTGACGATCGTGAAGTCGGGCGTGGACTGCAGCACGGTACCGCTGATGAGGTCACCGATGCGGCCGGAGAACTCCTCGTAGATCTGCTCGCGGGCGGAGTTACGCACGATGGCGTTGATCTCGGCCTTGGCGTGCTGGGCAGCGATGCGGCTCGTATTCTTGGGGGTGACGTCGATCTCCTCGAACTCGGTGAAGTTGCCCTCCTCGTCCATGGAATCGTCGATCGGCTCCAGGCGGTAGACGTAGATCTTGCCGGTGGTGCGGTCGATGGTCACCTTGGCGCCCCACTCAAGATGCAGGATCTCGGCATAGCTCTTGGCGAGCGACTGCTCCAGGCGGTCGATCAAGTAGAGCTGGTCGATGTGCTTCTCCTGGCAAAGCTCCATCAGGGCGGACATCATGTCGGATGCTGCCATCTTACTTTCCTTCCTTCGCGGGCTTGAAGTCGTAGGTGGGCTTCAACTTGCACTTTTTAACATCAGAGAAATCGAGGGTAACGGACTCGCCGTCCTCGAGCTCGAGGGTCACGTTCGTCTCGGTGGCGGCGGCAATCTTGCCGGCGTACTTGCGACGGCCCTCGGTGGCGGTGGAGGTGAGCTCACAATTCTCGCCCACAAAGCGGGCAAAGTCGCACGGGCGGCGCAGCGGGCGCGCCATGCCCGGGCTCGACACCTCGAGCGTATAGCTCGAAGAGATGGGATCGAGCTCCTCAATCACATCGCCGACCCACTTTGTGTTGGCCGTGACGTCGTTGAGCGACAGGCTCTGACCCTCGGCACCCTCGATACGCACACGCACGCAGGGGGCCTTGGTGGCACCCACGAGCTCGACGTCGACGATATCGATATCGTGCTGGGGAGCGACGGCCTCGAGCGCGTCGATGATCGCCTGCTCGGTCTTGGTCTTGACCATTGCGGCACCTCCATCCATACAAAAAAGAAGCGGGGCCGAAACCCCACTTCTTTCAATTACAACTTCATTTGCAAGCAAACTATACCAATAGCTGCGGAAACGTGCAAGCACAGTACGAACCTGCAGGTCAGCGGGAGCACAGGTTCTCCACAAGAATAGAACAATTGACCGCAGGCACCAGGACAGGTACATGAAAAACGAGGGGCGACCTAGCCGGATCGCCCCTCGCCTATAGCACGTCAGCTAAGCGCGCAGTGCTTACTTGACCACCAGGTTGACCAGCTTACCGGGCACGCAGATGGCCTTGACGACCGTCTTGCCCTCGAGCCACTTGGCGACGGCGGCCTCGGCGGCAGCCTGCATATCCTCATTAGAGGCATCGCGGGCAACGTCGACGCGGCCGCGGACCTTGCCGAGCACCTGGACCACGATCTGCACCGTGTCCTCAACGGACTCGGCCAGATCGAACTCGGGCCAGGCGGCGGTATAGGCGTTGCCCTCGCAGCCGAGCGCCTCGTGCCACAGCTCGTCGGCCCAGAACGGGCAGATGGGGGCAAGGACGCTCACGATGTCCTTGGCCACGCCGTAGCACAGCGCCTTGTCGCGGGCGGTACCCTCGGTGGCGTTGAGGTAGGCGCTCGCCGCGTTGACGAGCTCCATGACGGCCGAGATGGCGGTGTTGAACTGGCCGCGATCGAAGTCCTCGGTGCACTTGGCGATGGTGCGGTGACGCTCGCGATAGAGCTTCATCGCAACCTCATCGAGCGCGGACTTGTCGAAGGCCACGTTGGCATCGCCGGACTGGACGAGCTGCCAAACGATACGCCAGGCGCGCTTGATAAAGCGGTTGGCGCCCTCGACGGCCTTGGGATCCCAGTCGAAGTCCTTCTCGGGCGGGGCGATAAACAGGATCGCCAAACGCATGGTGTCGGCGCCGTAAGGTTCGATGACCGAGCTCGGGGGCACGACGTTACCCTTGGACTTGGACATGGTGTCGCCGTTCTCGTCCTTGACCATGCCCTGGCACAGCAGGTTAGTGAAGGGCTCGTCCACGCTCAGCAGGCCCAGGTCGCGCAGTGCCTTGGTAAAGAAGCGGCTGTAGAGCAGGTGCAGAATGGCGTGCTCGATGCCGCCGATGTAGTTATCGACGGGCATCCAACGGTCGGCGGCCTCGCGGGAGAAGGGCAGCTCGGTGTTGTGCGGATCGGTATAGCGCAGGTAATACCAGCTGGAGCAGGTGAAGGTGTCCATGGTATCGGTCTCGCGCTTGGCCGGGCGGCCGCAGACCGGGCAGGTGGTCTCGTAGAAGTCCTTGCACTCGGCAAGGGTTTCGCCGGCGCCCAGGTCCAGGTTCTCGGGCAGCGTCACCGGCAGCTGATCCTCGGGCACGGGCACGATACCGCAGTGCTCGCAGTGGATGGCCGGGATGGGGTTGCCCCAATAGCGCTGACGGGAAATGAGCCAGTCGCGCAGACGGAACTCGACCTTGCGACGACCGCAGCCCATGGCCTCGAGGTCGGCCACGATCGCAGCCTCGCCCTCGGAGTGCTTACCGCCGCGCATGCCGGTGTACTTGCCGGACTGGACGAGCGTGCCCTCGGCAGCGTGGGCGCAATCCCAGTCGACGGTCTCGGCATGGAAGGTATCGATGGTCTCGCCGCTGGCCTCGACGGCAGCGCGATCGTCATCGTCCAGGATGATCGGCACGATCGGCAGGTCGTACTTGCGGGCGAACTCAAAATCGCGCTGGTCGCCACAGGGAACGGCCATGACGGCGCCGGTGCCGTAGTCTGCAACGACATAATCGGCAACCCACACGGGGACCTTCTCGCCGTTGACGGGGTTTACCACATAGCGCCCCGTGAAGGCACCGTGCTTCTCGAGGGTGCCCTGGGCACGCTCGACGGCAGAGATGTGTTTGGAGTCCTCGACGATCTTGGTGACGGCCTCCTCGTACTCCGTGCCCTCGACGAGCTCGTGCAGGCCGGCGTACTCGGGAGCCAGGACAAAGAAGGAGACGCCAAAAAGGGTATCGGCACGCGTGGTGAAGACGGTGATCTTGCCCTCATCGCCCTCGATGGGCTCGCCATCCTGGTCGCACAGGGTAAAGTCGACCTCGGCGCCCTCGGAGCGACCGATCCAGTTAGCCTGCATCTGCTTGACGCGCTCGGGCCAGCCGGGGAGCTTCTCCAGGTCGTCGAGCAGCTCTTGGGAGTACTCGGTGATCTTGAAGTACCACTGCTCCAGGTCGCGCTTCTCGGGCTCGGTGCCGCAGCGCCAGCACTTACCCTCGGTGACCTGCTCGTTGGCCAGAACGGTCTTGCAGTTAGGACACCAGTTGACCGGGTTCTTCTTGCGGTAGACCAGGCCCTTTTCCCACAGCTTCTCAAAGATCCACTGACCCCAGCGGTAGTAGTCGGGGCTGCAGGTCTTGACCATGCGATCCAGATCGTAGGAGAAGCCCATGCGCTTCATCGTGGCGAGCGCCTGGTCCATGTTCTTATACGTCCAGGCGGCAGCCTGCGTATTGTGCTTGATGGCGGCGTTTTCGGCGGGCAGGCCAAAGGCGTCAAAGCCGATGGGGTGCAGCACGTCGTAGCCGCGCATGCGGGCCTGACGGGCCATGGCATCGCCGATGGTATAGTTGCGTGCGTGGCCCATGTGCAGGTCGCCCGACGGATACGGGAACATCTCGAGCACGTACTTCTTGGGCTTGCTGTCGTCGGTGTCGACGGCAAAGAGGTTGGAGTCCTCCCAGGCCTTCATCCACCGGGACTCGATGGCCTGCGCGTCGTAGGCAGGGATCTCGTCCTTATGATCTGTGCAATCGCACATATCAGCTCCTTTAATCTTAGCTGGGGTCGGGCGGCTTGGCTTTATTCGCTACTGCGGACAGTCCTGCGCAAGACGAAGAGCACATTAAGTGCTCTTCTTTGCGTGCGGAACTTGTAGCGAACAAAGCCAAGCCGCCCGACCCTAAGGTTAACTTGACTGATGATAGCAAATACGACAAGCGAGATGCCTGCGACTTGCAGGCATCTCGCTTTATCTAAATAACGTGGTTGTGAATCAACCACTAATTGTTACCCGCCCAAGCATGGTCGGGTTTTCCAAGTGCCGCAGATTGCCGTGAAAGAGGAGCGACGCGTACTTTCGAATGCGAGCGACGGTTTGAACGGCAAGGTGCGGTGCTTGGGAAAGCCACTTAGCGGTAGCTGACGCTCTGCTGGGAATCCTTGACGACTACGTCGTGGGCGCCGCCTTCGACGATGGAGGTGGAGCTGACCAGCGTTAGGCGCGCCTTTTCCTGGAGCTCGGGGATCGAGAGGGCACCGCAGTTGCACATCGTGGACTTGACCTTGTAGAGCGTGCCGCCCACACCATCCTTGAGGGAACCGGCGTAGGGAACGTAGGAGTCGACGCCCTCGACGAAGCTAAGCTTCGCGGCGCCGCCCAGGTCGTAGCGCTGCCAGTTGCGAGCACGCGCAGAACCCTCGCCCCAGTACTCCTTCATGTACTGACCGTTCACGTTGACGCGCTCGGTCGGGCTCTCGTCAAAGCGGGCGAAGTAACGACCCAGCATCATAAAGTCTGCACCCATGGCAAGGGCGAGCGTCATGTGGTAATCGTAGACGATGCCGCCATCGGAGCACACGGGCACGTAGACGCCGGTCTCCTCGTAGTACTCGTCGCGAGCGCGGCAGACGTCGATCAACGCAGTGGCCTGGCCACGGCCGATACCCTTGGTCTCACGGGTAATGCAAATGGAACCGCCGCCGATACCGA
Organism: Collinsella aerofaciens; assembly: GCF_015670745.1. GTDB lineage: Bacteria > Actinomycetota > Coriobacteriia > Coriobacteriales > Coriobacteriaceae > Collinsella > Collinsella aerofaciens_T. The sequence goes on from NZ_JADPCH010000002.1 coordinate 79,897, forward strand.
CCTTGATGAAATCGGCACCACAGTCAGCCAGGAAGCGGAAGCCCTCGGCGTCGACGACGTTACCGGCACCGACCTTGACGTCCTCGCCATAGTTGGCACGGATCCACTCGATGGTGCGCTTCTGCCACTCGCTGAAGCCCTCGGAAGAGTCGATGCACAGGACATCGGCACCAGCCTCGATGAGCAGCGGCACGCGCTCGGCATAGTCGCGGGTGTTGATACCGGCGCCGACCATGTAGCGCTTGTCACCATCGAGCAGCTCGTTGGGGTTGGTCTTGTGACTGTCGTAGTCCTTGCGGAAGACGATGCCCATGAGGTGATCGTTGTCGTCGACAATAGGCAGAGCGTTGAGCTTGTTATCCCAGATGACGTCGTTGGCAACCTTGAGGCTGATGTTCTTGTCGCCCACGATGAGCTGCTCACGCGGGGTCATGAACTCGGAGACCTTCGTCTGGTGGTCATCGCGACTGGGGCGATAGTCACGGCTGGTGACGATGCCCAGGAGCTTGCCCTTGGGAGTGCCGTCGTCGGTAACCGGCATGGTGGAGTGGCCGGTCTTCTCCTTGAGCTCAATGACCTGCTCCATGGTCATGTCGGGGGTCAGCGTGGAATCGGACTGAACGAAGCCGGCCTTGTGATCCTTGACGGCCTTGACCATAGCGGCCTCGGACTCGGCGCTCTGGGAACCGTAAATGAAGGACAGGCCACCCTCGGTAGCGAGCGCGACACCCATATCGACGCCCGAGACGGACTGCATGATGGCGGAAACCATGGGGATGTTCAGGGTGATTGCCGGCTTCTCACCGCGCTTGAAGCGGGTCAGCGGCGTCTTAAGAGAGACGTTGTTGGGGATGCACTGCGAGGACGAGTAGCCAGGGACCAGCAGATACTCCGAAAACGTGTGGGACTCACCGGGAAAGAACGTAGCCATGTTTCTCCTTTTTCCATGCGACCGGTCGGCTGCAGGCCTCGTAGGACCCAGCCCAACCTTGGGCGCCCAATACTGGGGAAGTATCTTAACGCACTTTGACTGCTACAATGCATGATTTAAGAAGAGCACACGAGGGTTTGACGCAGGCTATGCGTTTGCCCAGCAAACACTTTAGCGGGGAGACGTGGAGCACATGGAGTACAAGACGACGGCAAAGTTGGTCATTCAAGCGTGCGACAAGGATCTGCCGGGCGTGTTCGGCCACGGCTGCGTCTTGCTGCTGCAGGGTATTGCCCGCGAGCACTCGCTCAACCGCGCCGCCAAGAGCATGGGCATGGCGTATTCCAAGGCATGGCGCATTGTGAACGAGGCAGAAGGTCAGCTGGGCTGCAAGCTCATCGAGCGCGACGGCGCCCGCGGATCCACCCTCACCCCCGCCGGCGAGCGAGCCATAGCGGTCTACGAAGAGCTGCAGGCAGAGATCAACAACGTCATCGCCAACAAAGCAAACGACCTCATCGCCAGCATTAAAGAGTAGCTAATTTACGAAGGGCGTTGTCTAGGGCGGACGCTACGACCAGGGGGTCGTCGGTGCCGGCGAAGAGGCGGATGGTGTTCCCCTGCTTGCCGCGTGGGGCCGAAAGGCGCGTCGTTGCACCGCCGGCGGGCGATGCGCGGAACTCCTCAGGCAAAGCATCAAAAAGCTTGCCCGCGCTACGCTCGATAAGGTCAAATTCAACTGCCGGGCCAAAGCCGTGCTCGAGGATTCCCGTTGCAACCGCATGGTCGGGATGCGAACTCAGCCCGGGATAGCGCACGTTGCGCACCATCTCGTTGGCGGCCAGATACTCGGCCAGCGCACGGGCGCGGTCGAAGTGTGCCTGCATGCGGGTATCGAGCGAGTCCAGCCCGCGCTCCAGCACACCAGCCTCGTCAGTAGGCAAACCAAGCTTGCCCAAGCCACAGCCCTCAAACAGGACGTGCACGCACTCAGCCGCGGCATCCACACGATGGCGCTTGAACTGCGAGCGCGCGACCGATACGGCAACCAACTTGCGTGAAGCGTTACCGGCGCACACACGGTCGAGCGCTTCGAGCGACAGCACGGCACCCAAGCGCAACGGATCGCAGCCAAAAGCCGACGCCACGGTGTTGTCCACAACCAGCAGCGCATGGGCCTCGCGAGCCGCTCGACCCAGCGTACGCAGATCGGGCACGCGCAGTCCAAACCCGCCGATGGAGTTGACGAACCACCACAGGTGCGGCCCCTCGGCATCAAACGAAGCATCAAAGACCTCGGACGCGGCGGTAAACGCATCGGCGGACGGCGAGCCCGCCAGCGCAACATCGCGGCCATCAAAGCCGTGCGCAAATGCTTCGGTAAAGTCATCCGCAAAGGCCACCAGGCGGTCACCGGGACGCACAATCCCCAACAGAGACAGCGCCGCCGGAACATGCGAAGCCGCAAGCAACCGCGCCTCACGCGCGCCGGTCCTCAAAGCCCAGGCCTCTTCTAGCCGCTGTACGCCCATACGGCAACCTCCTTTCATTAACAAAAACCCACGATGCGGATGTTCCCGCATCGTGGGCAACGGCTGCAGTATAGCGCCGATATGCGACGAATCTCCTAGATATTGAGCGCGTGATAGGTCACGCTCGCACCCGGAGCGTCAACGGTCACGCCATAGGCCTCGGGATAGATGCGCGTCGAAAACACGAGCGCACCATCGTTCACAAACACCTCGACCGACGAGGCATCGCCAACAATGCGCACGTTACGAACCTCGTCGACGGACTCCCAGCGCACAGTACGACCGCAACCGGCAGAAGCGCGGCCCTCATCGGTAAATCGCATCTCAAAGCGCGCGGGCAGTTCGCCCTCGGCGGGCACAAACGCCAGCTTCAGCTCGCCATCAACGGTCGCGGTGAACGCACCGTCAACACCGTCGACAACAACGTCAAAGCAGGTATCGCCGGCAACCTCCAACGAGCCCTCCCCTACACGCACCGAGGCATAATGGTGCTCAATCTCGCGCGCCGGCTGCTGCAGTACCACGCCGCCGTCACCGGCCGTAAGCTCGCGCGGCACCGTCATGCAGTGCTGCCAGCCGCACACCACGGTCGGTGCGTTGCCATAGGTCGGCTCATCGGGAATGCCCATCCAGCCGATTAGAATATGGCGACCGTCCTCGGCCGTGAACTCCTGCGGCGCATAGAAGTCAAAACCGGCGTCCCACAGGCGGAACTCGCCCAGCTCATAGGCACCGTCACCACCGGCAATGTCGCCCGTTACAGGCATGTAGCCAGCAGCGTATACGTTGCCGCGGTCCCAACGGCCGCCCTCGAGCCCCTGGGGAGAGAAAGACAGAAACCTTGCCGGTACACCGCCATCCGCCTCAAGCTCAAGGTATCCCGGGCACTCCCACATAAAGCCAAAGCGCTCGGGCGTAGACACACGGCTCTCGAGCTCCCAACTCAGCATATCGGCCGAGCCATACACCAGGATCTCACCCACATCGCGCCCGGCACCCTCGCCGTGCATGGCGCAAAATCGACTATCGACATGCGGACCGTCCACGCGACGACGCGCGCCCAGCACCATGTGGTAACGCCCATCATCATCGCGCCACACCTTGGGGTCACGCACGTGGCAGGTCAAATCCTCGGGATAATCCTCGGACGCCAGCACCACGCGCTTTTGGCTGAACTCCCGACCGGCAAGGCCATCAACGCTCTCGACATAAACAGTATCGGCGCGGCGGCCGGTATTGACGTAGTCGTACGTCCCGTCCGAATCGGAAAGCTTAACGTTGCCCGTATAAAGTACGCGAATGCGACCGTCCTCGGCAAGCGCTGAGCCCGAATACACGCCATGGCAATCGAACGGCTCGTCGGGCAGCAATGGGGCGCCAACGTAGTCCCACGTCATAAGATCGCGGCTCGTCGCATGGCCCCAGGTCTTAACGCCGCCCTCGACATCAAACGGCGCATACTGAAAATAGGCATGGAACACGCCACCCGCCTGGCAGAGACCGTTGGGGTCGTTGAGCCAACCCGCCGGCGGCATAATATGGAAGTGCTGGCCATACACGCCATGACCGCACTCAGAGGCGGCAGCGTCAACAGCGGCAACCAACTTTGCAAGGTCGCGACCAAGTGCATTAGACATATCAAAGTCCTAACGGATCGAAAGTAACAAGGCACCAGAGATCGGCACCAGATACGGGAAACGCCCGCGAGCATACGACCCGCGGGCATCTCCTCAATCAAAAGCTCTTAGGCCTGCTCGGAAGCCTTGGGCTCGTCCTTGTACAGGACAAACGAGATAGCAAAGGAAACCAGCGCGGCGACCGCAAACATGATCGCGTACTGCACGGGCTGGGCCAGGCACAGCAGGATACCGAAGATACCGGTAACGCCCGTGCCGGAGGCAGCCAGCGAAGTGAGCGCGCAGACCAGGGCACCGCAACCGCCGCCGATGCAGCCGGCGATGAAGGGCTTAAAGAAGCGCAGGTTCACACCAAAGATGGCAGGCTCGGTAATGCCCATGAAGGCGGACAGGGCCGAAGGAAGCGCCAGGCCCTTGATCTTGGCATCGCGGGTCTTAAAGGCAACGGCGAGCGCGGCACCACCCTGAGCGATGTTGGCGGCACTGGCGATGGGCAGCCAGTAAGTCACACCGTACTGGGCGAGCTGGCCCAGATCGATGGCGGTGTACATCTGGTGGATACCGGTAACGACCGTGGGGGCATAGAACAGGCCGACGATAAAGGAACCGATGCCGAAGGGCAGGGTCAGCAGGGCCTGAATCAGACCGAGGACGGCGTTCTCGGCCCACACGAAGATGGGGCCGACGGCAACGAGCGTCACGAGCACGGTCACGAACACGGAGACGAGAGGAGTCACAAAGAGGTCGAACATCTCGGGGACAACCTTGTGGAGACGCTTCTCCAAAAAGGCGAGGATGGCGCAGGCGATAACGATGGGGATCACGTGGCCCTGATAACCGACCCACTCAAAGCTGTACACGCCGGGGATGACGGTGACCATGGTCTGCACGCCCTCGGAGGCAACCGTGTAGGCGCTCTGAAGCGAGGAATTGATGAACGCACCGCCGACGACGGCACCCAGGTACGGGTTAGCGCCAAAGGCCTTAGCCGCGGAGTAGCCGATCAGGATCTGCAGAATGCCAAAGGACGTGCCCGAGACCAAGTCGGCGATCTTATAAATAAAGTTATTGGTGTCGAGCGCGATAAAGCCGTTGGAGGCCATGAAGTTGAGGGCGCTCATAATGCCCAGCAGCAGGCCCGAAGCCACGATGGCGGGGATGATGGGAACAAAGACGTCGCCGAGCACCTTAATGGCACGCATAAAGATGTTCTGCTGCTGAGCCGCGGCCTCCTTTACCTCGGCCTTGGTGGCAGCCTCGACGCCGCTGAGCGCGATGAACTCTTCGTAGACCTTGTTGACGGTGCCAGTGCCAAAAATAATCTGGAGCTGGCCCTGGGCCTCAAAGACGCCCTTGGCGCCATCGACATTCTCGAGGGCCTCCTTGTCGACCTTGGCGTTATCGGCAACCACCAGGCGCAGACGCGTGGCGCAGTGTGCGGCCGAAATAACGTTGTCGGCGCCACCGATGTTGTCGAGCACCTCTTGGGCTGATTTGCGGTAGTCCATGACTTCCCTTTCCTCCAACGGGAGCATCTGCACCCGGCCATCTTTGACACTTACACTGTAATCGTTTTCAGTTTCATATGTCTGTAATCGTTTTCATAGTAGGGTGAACGGTAGGAAAAAGCCGGCGAATGGTAGTTTTGGGACAAAAAACGGGGGACTCAAAGGCGGGCAGGCACGATCAAGACCTAGACATTCATCAGCTGATGGCCGAGCTTAAGCGTCTTTAGGCCGTTCTCCCCCTCCGCGCCATCGAGCGTGTTGAGCAACATATTGGTCGCCTCGACACCGCTGGTCAGGTAGCCGTAATGCACGGTGGGAATGCCGCCCGTCAGCGCGCGCAAAAACGCGTTGTCGCCGAAACCGCTCACGCGGTGCATGCCCTCGCCCATGCCGCGAACCTCATCGATGGCACGCAGCGCGCCCGCCGCCATGGTGTCGGTCGCGCAGGCGATAAACGAAACATCGGGATTATCGGCAAGCAGCTCACGGGCCGCGCCATAACCCGAGTCGAGCGTAAAGGACCCCTGGCGAATCAGGCTCGGATCAAGCGCCACGCCCGCGGCGCGCAAGCCGGCCTCAAAACCGCAACGGCGGTCATAACCGGCCGCGCGGTCCTCTTCGGTAACTCCAATATAGGCAATCTTGCCGTCAACGCGACCCGCAAGCGCATGGCCCAGCTCAAAGGCGGCCTCGTAATCGTCGTGATAGACGCACGCCGCGCCCTCGACATTCTGGCCGATCAGCACGATCGGCACGCGGCACGACTCAATCGCCCGACGATGCTCGTCGGTAATCATAGTTGCCACCAGCACAATGCCATCAACTGGGTGGTTTTGGAACAAATCGAGGTATTCGAGCTCGCGATCGGCCGCGTTGTCGGTGTTTGCAAGCAGCATCTGGTAGCCACGGCGACCGAGCACCTGGCCAATACCGGCGGTAATGCGGCTCACGGACTCCGAGTTAATCTTAGGCACGATGACGCCGATGAGCTTGGTGGAACCGGTGCGCAGCGCGCGAGCCTGGCTGGACCGCACGTATCCGGTCAGCTCAATCGCCTGCTTAATGCGCTCGGCCTTGTCCGTCGATATGTAGCCACCGTTGAGGTAGCGCGAGACGGCGGCGCTCGAAACGCCGGCCAGCTCGGCCACATCTTTCATCTTTACCACGAGCACCCCCGTCATTGAAATCGCTTTCACCATGATACCCGTGTGGAGCTACATGCATATCGCAAGACAGGACGTCACGGTCAATTTAGCTGTCGTAGTACGGGCATCGCAGGGCTTCAACTAGAAACTTCGAAATTTAAATGCCGAATCGGTCAAACTACCGATTCGGCACCTCGTTATATTTGCACACAGTGGCAGGCAAAATCCAACTCGAGAACAACTTACTCACTTTGGAAAGACGCATCGCTGTCCGCTGCCAATTCCGAAGGAAGAATTGCCGGCAGCGTCAAAGCCCCCATGGGCGAAAGTCCAGTAACGACCATCAGATAGCTCTTAGCGTGACCATACGCCATGGAAATCGCATTAGAGAGAAGATAACGGCGCGCTTCATCGTCTGAAATGTCGAACGGCAATTTTGTAGACACCGAAATAGCGACCGACACATCAGCGCGCATTTTTTCCTTTGCATCGTCTCTATCAATCAGACTGCCACACACATACAGCTTTAAGTCTGCACGCTCGCCCGCCTTGTTCCTCAATAGATGGACGTCCTGATAACTAACGTCAACTTTTAAATCCATATTCTGGGAGGGCTCATTCTCAATATGAAAAGTTGAGTCGACAACAAACAAATGAACAACCTGAATAGGCGCAATGAAATCCTTACTCATGCAGCCAAACCTCCCGGAATCATCTCAAAGTCCAATCGTTTAGCCGAGCAGTCGCTGTTAAATGAAGACCATTGTTCTCGGACAGAGTTATTAGACGAAGAAAACGGCGCCTCATTCGAATAACTGGAAATGACCTGTGGAATAATTTTGACACCCAGCGCAAGCTCAAACTTTGCGATTGTTTTCAGCGTCATGTTGGGCTGAGAATTCAACAATTTCGAAAGCGACTGAAGACTCACGCCCATACGCTTTGCCAGCTCGCTTTTACTCAAGCCCGAGCGCTGCATCTCGCGATGAACAATAAACTCAATATCTAGTGCGTGCTCATAGGCACGGGTTTCACTCGTTTCCGTTTCCGCGTAAAAGTCTGATAAATCGACCTTAACCATTACAAGTCTCCGTTTCGTAAGCGGGCAAAAAAGCCGACGCTATGACTCCAAAAGCCGCTTTGCTATCGGGGCCAACTGTTTTGCGCGTTTAATTTCTTTGGAAATATTTCCCGAGCCTTGATGGCCCTTAAACCAAAAAAGCAAAACAATCTTGTCCACGCCTTGGCAAATCGCGTAGACCATTTCTCGATTAACCCCATCAAAACCCTTGAGTTCGTATAGTCCAATCTTAGGCTCGATACATCGAAGCTTTGACGTTCCACTGACATCCTTTAGCCCGTAATCATAGATTTTTGAAATCTGATTGATCATTTTACGGGCGGTAAACTTCGTTTTAGGATCAGACATCATCTTCTGAAACTGAGAGTTCTCAGGGGAGGTGGTTAGTTCCCAAAAAGGTCGTCCCTCGGGATCAGCATATTCGACAAGCTCATAGTCACTAGCCAAAGGCCACCCCCTCCGCTTCAGAAGAAACCAAATATGGTTAACTTATAAGTTAAGTTTAGTCAAATTCAAATTTATGGCAAGCCCCAAGCCGTGTTCAAGCAATCTGCATTATTGACTCAGAGAAATGTGGGAAAGAAGCGGCAGAAACTACATTGTCAAATAAAGCCCCCAGCGAAGTGCCCGAACTTTTATGGTGACCAACAACATACCTAGAAGACGAAGGCAAGGCACGCAACCACCCAGTCACCGTGGCCGGTCTTAGGGAGCGCGGCGGTTTGCGTTGTTGCGGGCTAAGTCTTCTTGGCAGTCTTGGTCGCAGGCGTCTTGGAGGACGCGGGCGCAGGTTTTGCGTCCGACTTGGGCGACGAATCAGGCGTGGGGGCGGGTTTTCGCTGGACTTGGTCTCATCACCGGGCTTTTCTTCGCTACCGGGCTTTGTATCCCCCGCGGGATTGCCACCGGTGGGCTCATCGGTATCGAGCTGGGTCTTCCCCGCCGGCGGCTGGGCGCCTGTGGGTTCAATTACCACATGCTGAGCTACGGCCCCGCTGGCATCCATAACACAGGCGGTACCAAAGGCCCCGCCCATCGGCGTCACAAACTGCGCCGACGTAAGTGAGCCACTCTCGCAGGCAGCATCGGCTATGGCGCCGGTCGCGTCCACCCAGGAGGCGTCCACGGCAAACTGGCCATCGGAGGCGTACAGGCCAAAGAAGCAGCAGTCCTCACCCGATCCGCTGCTAGCAGCAGCAACGTGCGAGCCCGTAGGTTGACTGCGTCAATATCGCTAGATTCGGCCTAGTATCCTATCGGGTCCCAAAAGGTCAATCCAGTTAAAGACGGCAGGCAGCCCGAAACAACATCTTTCATGAATCTCCAGTCCTATCAAGCCCGATCGAACTTGACCGTCAAACCAGATACGGCCCAATCGCATCGAATACCTCGCCCACCTTGGTTGCAGGGTTTTGCGCGGATGGTTTAACGTTACCCAGCCCCCTATGGTATGTGACGAGGCGTCCAGCACGCTGCAACGCCTCGCCTCGTTTGCCGTCCACCACCTCGAACAGCCCTGCCAAATTCTTGCGGTACTCAATGCCCAGGTCTTTAGACATGGCTTGAGCGAGGCCACGCTGGCACTCTGCGGCCGACATGGGAGCAGTCGTATATCGAAGGTGCAGAAGGGGCCACAGCTCAAAGCAGGGGTTCGACCACAACGCATGGAAGGTCCTCGAACCATCGGAGAGCTCGTCGCATTTGCGTCCCATCGCGTCAAAGTCGGACGCAGGAAAGTCATCCTTGTCATACACGAGCCACACATGGTCGAATATCTCGGGCGCATAGTGGCAGTGTTCGACGGCGAAGTCAAGCAGGTCAAGCGTATGTTTGCCCGTTCCCTTAACGATAACGGCAACCTTGCGTTCGTTTGCCGCACACAAAGCGGCGCGCACGCCCTCAAAGTATCGAGGCTCAGTCTCCTTGCCCTCGGTCACCACGAGGTGGCGCGTCATCTGCACCATGCGCGGTCGAACCTCGCGTTTGCCACTACGCCAGCCCTTCGACTTCTTCGCCGCCATGCTAATCCCACTCCTCGATGCGGGTGAGATACGGATCGGCGCCGTAACGACCAGACAGATACTGTTTATCAAAAGCCGCGTTCTTGCTAACTAAATTGCCATTTGCCTCGTGGATGTCGGCGAGCGACCATAGCTGGCTCGCCTCCCCCTCGCCGCGTGCGGCAAACCATATCTCGTCGCGGCGAAAAACATCGTTTCGCATAGTGGACACGTCCTGAGACGAGAAGATGAGCTGCGCGCCGCTCTTGTTGACTTCGGGATCTTTGAACAGCAGGATCACGTAGCGCAGGAGCTTCGGATGCAACTTGGCGTCGAGTTCATCGACAACGACGGTACCGCCGCGTTCGAGCGCCGCCAGCAGAAACGCCGCCAGCCCCATGAGCTTCTGAGTACCGGCCGACTCCTCGGACAGGCGCAGCTCATAGCCCTTACCGTCCACCTCATGCTTTACGAAGACGCGCTGGCCCCGCCATTCCGGAGCTTTCTCAACCCTAAAGCCATCGATACGCACGTCAACGGCACGCAGAAAACGCGTGATCTCGGGTGAGTCATCCTCATCGAGCAACTGTTCGAGCATCTGCTCCAGATAGGAGCTGTTGTAGTTCAGGAACACCCCATCAAGAAACCAACTGGCAGCCTCCTTGATCACCGGCGCGTCAAAGTTGATGCAGAGAAACGACAGGTATGGCAGGCTCGGGTTGAATCTCGCGGCCGTCACGAGCTTACGCAGCGTGGGACCAAGCTCAACCCCCGTGCCCTCGCGCTCGAAAAGCATCGCCGTGCGTGACGCCCCCAATTTGCGCCGCCACAGTCCTTCGGACACGATCTCGTCCGCATGCACGGACAGGGCATAGCGGTACTCATGCTCACCCGCGCGATAGTAGAGCTCGAACTCGGTGGGCTTAGCAGCCGACACGTCATCGAACTCGAACGCAGAGCAACGGGGTATCGAAGGGCGATCACCCCCTGGTGCATCAGCACTGGCAGACAGCAGCCTAATCGGTCTGGCTACCGCCGAGCGAACGTAATCGAGAGCCTCGAGCAGGTTTGACTTACCGCCAGCGTTGGGTCCGTACACCGCGGCCACTGGTAGAAAGCCCTGCCCGTCAGGGCACACTATGAGGGAGCGCTCGAACTCCTTCATCGGCGTCGCCTGCATGGAAAGCTCCGCCTCATCGCGATAGGATCTATAGTTCCTGAAGGTGAACTGGCAAAGCATCGTCCTCAACATTCCTTTCATTGTTTTGAAAAGATATTTCAGAGTTTTTCTTTGATTATAGGCTTTAAGCAGGCTAAATCAAGTACTTGCTACACCAATGACAACAGGCATAAAGTGCCAAACCGCCCATGTTCGGCCATTCCATTGCCGGAATGGCGCCTAGCCATCATATCAGACATTAAACGCATGAAAAAAGGGCAACACTCTCTTGTCGAAAGCGTCACCCTTAAAGCTCCCACAGAGCTTTTGTATGATAGCTAGGTATGCTACACCATCTCGCAGAGATGCACAGCGCCGAGAATCGCTATTCCCAGCAGAACAAACACCGTGGATGCGGCGGTCCAATTGCAATCGGCGTTATTGAAGCTTTCTCTACACCCTGATGTTCATCTCTTTAAACACGCTGTATAAAACATCTTGTGCAATTAGCCCACGATAAGATCCAACAAGCTCACCTAATTCATCAAGCATTGCTTTCGTCTCGTCGTCAGGCAGGACACGGCAGAGCAGGGAGTACATATCGGAAAACCTTGCCCCTCTTACGACCGCACAATAGAGCCGCTCGTCATGCGCACAAATATTCCTAAAGCCAGATAGAACCTGAATAACGCGAAGCAGCATTACCGGCTCGAGCCTTTGATTTCTATTTGCGGTTTGGCTGACCAACTTACAGGCGGCATTCTGAACGCCGTGTTTTTGAAGCTGATAGAAATGTGAGATATTGCCAAATGTCAGATCGTTCTGAAGAACCCATAACGGGACTGCGTCGTATTTATTTAAATAATGCTTCACGAAGGGACGCATGCGCTGTTCATCTGTCACCTTGTCATTCAGAATTTTTATCAGGTCAGCAAGCCTCTTCGAATGCTGTTTCTTTTTATCACCTCGAAATGCCTTGGGCACAAGCATATCGTTAGGATCGACATAATTAGCCCGATTCAGATAGGCATCAGCAGCACGATATTGATCGCAAAACGAATACGCGACCGCGTTCTTGAGCACAGCTTCGGCCCTCGCGAGATATGAAAAAGTAAGTTGCCTAAGCTCCCTGTCAAACAAGAATAAATCGTAAATGTTCTTAAATGAAGTGCCTTCCCTATAAACATCACTTGACGAGGACTGCGCAGCGTTTTTATCAAGAAACGGAGCTTTGTAGCCGTTTATGACCGCATAATAACTCTCACGCCTCAGGCAATCTGTCGTAGAAGCATCAGTCGCCACCCCACGGCTCTCTAGGAGTTCAATAAGTTGAGCGAAAGTCTTAAATTCCTTTGCCAAAGCAAGCTCCTAAAATCAAAGGGCCGTTGCCGGAAGCCTCCGAACAACGACCCTTCTTTGTCATCGCCTCACTTAGAGTCCACGACGACTGTATCACTATTGGTATAGTACCCTAAATTCATCGCTAATGCGGTGCATACGTGAATTACATTAAGCGTTCGGTGCGCGATGTAATGTCTGTAGTTATTTCTGCTCTTTAGCCATCGTGATTTGCTTATCAATACGCTCAATGGCATCAATTAGATGCGTCAAAATAGGTTTGAGCTCCCCTTCTGGCAGAGAGCAAATATGGTCACAAAAAGCTTGCTTTTGAAATTCGGAGATTACCTTTTTATCGCCATAATCTCCAAAGGTTTGCTTTTCCTGATAAAAAGCCGACGTATCGAAATCGTCATCCAGCACTAGGGCATTTTCGATTCCCTTCTTAAAATGCTTTCTGGAGTCGTAAGTTTTCATTTTCGTTCGCAACACATTGTTGCTTAAACACTCATTAATCTTTTGATCGCAATCGAACAGGAAAGCAGTGAAGACCGAAGGAGGATTTGCATCCAAATAAGCGGCTGCTTTATTAAGCGATGGTGCGCCCGTGAATTCACATGATCCATCAGAGCTCTTCTTTCCTATCCATTTAAATCGCAAGTGGTTATTAATATGGGCAAAAGAAAGTGCTTTATTGAAATACTGCTCATCGGTAGGCCCCTCTAGATAAACAGTGGGGGCTTCGTTCACAAACCACGAAACCGAAAAAGCATCCTTCACCGCTTGAACCGTACCAGGACCGTAAAACTCTGGATTAGCCTGTGCGACCACATCGCCAGATTCATTCCTGGCCAATACAATTACTTTGTCGTTGTATCTTTTTTCATCATGAATAATAAAGGGCGAGTGGGTTACACAGAAAATTTGAGAAGTTTGGTTCCCGTCTTCGTCCTGAAACAACGATTTATAAAAGTGAAGAATCTTCTCCTGCCATGAAGGATGAAGGCTAATTTCAGGCTCGTCAATAAATACAAACGAACCTCTGAGCGCATGCGAGTCCTTCAGCATAAAGCACCCACGATAGACAATCTGCTTTTCACCAGAACTCAGCTGATCAACACGGACATCATGGCCATTCTTTTTAAAGAGAATTTCTTTATGGCCGTTGCGATTATCAACACGGTCGTAATTCAAGTCGTCAAACATCAGATCAAAAGCTTTGGTGAACCTAGGCATCCTTTGAGGGACTTGAAGTCGCGAGAGCCCAGTTTCCATATTGTTCCTAGCAACCCTAGCGACATCAGCATCATCAAGCGCCTGAATATCAATAATAAGTTGATTAATTTCAGTGGGCAGATCACTTGACGAGCGAATACTCTCAACAGATTCATCAATATTTCGACTTGTTACACTAGTTATTTGATCAGACTTAAAATTAATATCGACATCAGAAAAGATAGCGGAAGTGGGAAAAATCTCGGCAAATTCATCCGAACCCACCCAATTATCGAGGCCTAAGCCATCTTTGACATAGAGATAGTCGTGCCCCTTAATATCCTTGGCATAAAACTCGTATGTTCGTATTTTGGAGTCAAAGTCTACTTCGATCGAATCAACATAACATGGCATGTCGTGATACTTATGAGCCATGATTTGATAGAGCAGCTCGACTAAGCTGCTTTTGCCAATGCCGTTATTTCCAGCGATGATGACAGTATCAACGGCTTTATTTGAGGAGTCGGTAAAGTCCAACTCCAGATTACCCAATACCGGATGATTCGATAACTTCAACTTTCGAACTCGGATCATGAGAACCCCACTTCAAACTGCTTTTATAGCAGTTTACTAAACCCACGGTGCCAAATGATCGGCAATGCCGCGCAACCGTTTCGCAATATTCAACAGTGGCTAATTAAACAAACACCGCATCCCACCAAAACGCTAGTGCCCAAGCCGTTCTAGCCAAAGAACAGCTTGGGCACACTCCATGAGACCACAGCAAGAGCCGCAACCGGACCTCGCGTCAGTAGCGGACACGCCCCATCCCGCCGGCAATCACCCCTCTCCGTCCATGACCGACCATCTCACAGGTTCAATGCCCGGAAGAGACGTTAGGCAAGAGGGGCAGGCAACCTGATAGTTCCCGTAATTTGTTCTGCGCTGCATCGAAGCGGAGACGTATACCGCTTTGCGGGCGCGAGTGACGCCGACGTACAGCAGGCCTATTTCCTCAATAAGCCCATCTGGCATTTTCTCCGCATCAGCAATCTGGCAACCTCGCGCAGAACGTAAGCATATACCAGCATTTTCGCAACGAGAGCAAATCCCTCCAGGCCAATCGAAACGCGTAACGCCCGGAATGAAAACGGTGTCCCACTCGAGTCCCTTAGCGGAGTGAACGGTCATCATCGAGATGTCCGCATCAAGGAAATCGGAGAAACGTCGCGGGGAACCCTCGAAAAGATGCTCACGATATAGTCGAAGCGCTCCGATGGATCCAGCGAAGTGGCGCATAATTTCTTTCGCAAATTGACAACCGCATAGCGGAACACGGCCCGCGCCCCGTCGTATGATTTCTGGCGACTAAACAACAAATCACCGACGAAAGGGACACAGGCCGTGTCTGCGAACGTCGCATCGGTAGACGAGGGGTCGGTCAACGCGCTGCTCGACGAGGAGGCGTCCGAGCTCGTCGAGGCCGAGCGCTACGAGAGGACGGCGGGCCGGGAGACCTACCACAGCGGCCAGTACGCGAGATGGCTCGTCATGGGCGTCGGGGAAGACGATCTCAGCGTTCTGAAGCTCTGCGGGACGGCCGCGAGGACGGTGCGCGACGGGTTCGCCGAAACGCTGGCCGACACGGAATTCCCGCCCGAGCACTGGCGCCGGATCAGGACGAACAATGGAATCGAGCGTATCAACCGCGAGAACAGGAGGAGGACGAGGGTCGTCGGGACCTTCCCGGACGGCAATTCGGCCCTCATGCTAGTGACGGCGAGGCTGAAGTACATAGTGGAGCACGAGTGGGGCAAGAGGAGGAACCTGGACATGTCGAAGCTGGAGGAGATGGACGAGTCGAAGTGAAAGGTGGAGGGCTAGAAAGAGGACGGGGCCGAGGACGGCTAAATCAATTTGCGAAAGAATCTTGACGGTAACGTTCGCGGCACGAGAGAACGACATCGTTGACAACGCCTTCGTGATTTCCAGGCGAATGAACGATGAGTTCAGGTGCTTCGACGGTTGGATCAGCATCGTGCGACATGACCGCTTTGAGCGGCCACTTAATAGGAATAGTACTCTAAAAATGACATTCCCCCACACGGCCCTGTGCGGTCATATCAAATATGCTGTAAAGAAATAGCCAAAAAGAGGGCCGACGCATCAACCCTCTTCAAGTGTCGCCCGAGGGCAGGCAGCACCAACAGAGAATGATATTTACGATTTGCCGCTCAGCACCCTAACAGAAAAGGTCTTAAACCAACGCAAAGAAACTGGATAGAACTTAACCCTCGGCCATGTTCCACAAAACCGCCCCAAGCTCCTCTAGCTTCTTTGACTTAATAACGTTTCCCAAGTTCACCATAATGTCGGTAGAAGAAACTAACTGTTGGGTCGTGGGAATATCTATAACAGCAATTTCACCACTTGCATGTTGCACCGGCCCCGAAAACAAAACTCCGAGAAATTTAAATCGCCGCTGGCCAAGAGTAATCGCTCCGTCGTCGACATATGGCCCATTATCCAACAGAAATACTGGCGACCCGCTCGACCCAGGAAAACAAGCGCAATCTATCATAAATTGAGGCAAGCCGTTGAAATCGTATCTTGGATGGGTGGCCGTCATGCCCCTGCGCATAAGTGGGGCATTGTGCACTTCATCAATAAGACCGATCGGATAACCAATCATAATGACGTCTTCAAAAGGGCTCAGCTTGTTAAGTTCAGCTTGAGAAGGGATAAGACTTTCGTCTACGGAAACATGATGCGCATTGGGGTCATGCTCATGCATTAGTTCGATAACGCCATGAAGCGGAAGTGCACAAAGATCTATAGAATTATCGGGGTGCCCAACCCAAACGTCCTCACCATCACCGATGGCAACGTTAAATGAACGACGCTCACTAATGTCGCCCTCGCGATGAACGTACGGAATCGAGAGGAGTGTCCTAGACGCTCCACTCACCACATGCTTATTAGTAATAAGCACTGGAAGCGTTGTAGCGCCCCTAGAATAAGTGAAAATAAAGCCGCTCCCCCGAGACACTCCCCCGTCGGTGAGTTCGCAGCGCACCTGAACCGTAATGTACATTAGCTTTTCTGTAAGATCCACTATGTCATCCTTCTTAAGCTCTTAGGGACAGGAGCCCCTAACTATAGAAAATCAGCTCTAAATCTGCCTTCGAAATACTGAAACCTCACCTTTCCAGGAAACAAAATATCTTTAAAATCAACATTGGAAAGCACCATACTGACCCAGCCAGCAAGGTCAGCAGGCAATATATAGGCATTTTCATGTCCATTCACAGATATCAGAGCCATTGGAGCATCATCTTCACCAAACATAACATCCATCACCTTATAGGTTCTGGGCCGATCGGTGATCCTAAGACGAGGGCGGAATAGGTTTTTAGAATCGCGCAAATCGCCCATATGCAAAGGGTCATCGCTTAGCAATTGAAAATGCTCCGTAAGGCTGTAGCAGCAGAAGGCGTTGAATCTTTCCGCATTATTAGCGCCAAGCTCGTGGACCTGAGCGGCACTATCGAAACTGTTGAGGTACTTTAGCAGCGCAATTAAAACGACAAGGTCATCAGAGAAACCGCTTCCATAAACCTTGTACCAGCATTTATCATACTGATTCAACACTCGACATAATTTTTTATACAGTTCGAGCCGCTCATCATTTAGGTTGAACCACTCTACATCAAAAAGGTTCTTTTTAATCTCATCCTCTCGCGACTGATAGGTAAGTTAATCACGAATAGCTTTCATGAGTTTTGCCACTATTCCAACAAGCATGTCAGCCATTCTGACACCGAAGCACTCAGAAGAATCAGCTTCACGCACCCTATCAAAACCAAGCCGTTCTGCAGCAGCTCTAGTATTCTCTTCTTGATCAATGACAAGCGTGCAGCTATCGACCTCATTATGCTCGCTCAGATATAGACCAAATCCCGCAAGGGGCGCATAGTATTCCCACTGATAATCATCCAGCGGCATCACACGGTCCATAACTTCCAAGATCGATCTGCATTGATCCATTTCGGTCCACTTAAGCTCTGGATTCGCTTTGTCATCTTCGATTCTATTTATGAGAAAGCACCGTAAAGCGTCTAGTAAATCGTCGGGCGATTGGTATATCGCTTCAACTACTTCGAGGGGCCTATATTGAACCAATAGCTTTGCAAGAGAGTACTTCATTAAATCGGCATTAAAGCAAGGTTGGTTTTGATATTGGCTGAACAGTCTATCGACAAGAAATTCGACCTTACTTGAGAAGGAACAATAGACATACATTTCTCTATCAATCAGATCGAGATAATCACTGATCAAGCGCGCGTTGTGTTGAGAAAGGGATTTAAATCCATATTTGAAATGGCTCTTTTTAAGAACGGTGCTCTTTAACTCCTTAGCGTTTGGAGAAAGATACTTTTTCTCGAATTCACAATACTGGGCAGCCAAATCGGATTCCCGCCGGGAGTCCCACCCTACTATTGCAACAACAAATCCATCGTAGAATTCATCGGCTTTGACGGTCTCGAGATTGAGTGAGCGACTATGCTGACTTTCGTCGTAGTAGAAATTGTAATCAGACACCCGTGATCAATCTCCGATCCATGTATGAATAGCGCGACGATAGCAAACACAAACGTTCGTTGCCTTTTTCAAATAATAATTGCTACTGATATATTGTCTTAATAATGTACTGATAGCTAAGTGATTCTAAGTCGAGCTGCTGAGGCGTTTTGGTAAATTTCACCCGAAAGCCTCCTTGAACACGGATCCAAGAGAATCCGGTTTAACTCCTAATGCCGAAGCTGCTTCATACTCGCTATAAACACCTAAAGAAAGTGCTCGATTTACATAGGCGCAATACAAGGCCCCATGGAAATCAACCATCTTCTTTTCGTAAGGCATATACCCCATGGCGCGTCCAGACTCTTGAGCTTTTGCTTTCTCTCGCAAACTAGACTCAATGGCTTCACGCCGAAATAAATCCAATAATTCCTCATAGTCAGTGCGGGACATTTGACCGATGTCGTATACACGCCTTGCAACAACATCACGACTAATAGAGTATTTATTTGCTATCACATCAAACGAATGAAAGTCAGAAGGATTAAGCCCATTATTTATTTCGTGAAGTGCAGTCTGTCTGGAAAAAAGAAACTCACCAGCAACTGCATTGCAATATACCTCTTCGGCATCATCGCATTCAGCATTTATACAAGAACAGGTGGTTGATTTCCTGTAGCATAGGTGAATCATCTCGTGTAACAAACTAAAACACTTCGCTGGCCATCGATCCGACTGATTTACCGCCGCAATTGGGAGCATCTCAAAATAGAGAGATATGCCCCTCGCCTCATCGACAGATGGCTCTGAAAACTGAGCAACGCAAATGCCGCGTTCTTCCAATAGAGAACGAAGACTCTTATACAAAACTCGCGACGAAGCAGAAGAGATCTGGTTGCTAAGCGGATAATCAATCCAATCTCGCAAACGCTTGGCAGCCTCAACAATATCGCTCTCTAAATAAGGCAAATCACAGCTTAGAATTTCGGGACCCGTCTTTTTTGCTAGCTCCAAAATATCCTCACGGCGCAAGAGCAAATCTTCTACGGCAAGGTTCAACGCACTGTCATCGGAATAACTTGGTTTATATCCAATTCGCTTGTTGGAAATTGGAGGTTTTCGCGTCTCTTTCAACTTATTCGGTTCAAGATAGAGTCCCGCCAATGGGCAAAGCAACACATTAGCCATAGCTTCGGCTTGATTGATTGTCGGATAATCACCAGGATCACCATGCTCCCAGCCCCTCAGCTGCGTAATGGAGATTCTGACTTTAGCAGCAAGAAAGTCTTCGGAAACTCCCCTTATGACACGAAGACGCTTTAGAGTTGCACCATTAATTAGGGCGAGCTGAAACAATAGATCCCTCATTTAAACTTTGAAAGATGTTTTTACTCATTTTAGCAAATGAGAGCTAATGTGCATGTCAGGTGTTTCCCCGAAATCGATTATAACCAGTCCAGCTAATTCACCTTGGAAACATATCAAGCCCAGTAACTGTCAAACATATAAATACGAGTTAATCCGTAAATAACAAACGCCATGCTCCAGACAGTGAGTACTTAAGAAAAATTACTACCTGTCGCCATAACGACACCTAATGATTAAAGCAATTCGATAGTCATCATTTATAAAAATGCGAGCAACGTCACTGCGATCACGACGCACGAAACGCCAACAGGACTCATCACCCGCAACAAAAGACACCGGGACTTTTGGCCCCGGTGTCCCGAATAACATCTTGATACAAAACACAATCAGTCAAGAGGCTACGGTTCAATCTAAGTTGAGTAGCCCATAAGACATGAGCCCATTCCGCTAATCTAGCTGAAATATCTTGTACACCTCAACCGCCAAGCAGAAGACCCCGGCGAAAACTGCAGCGAGCATAGATTTAACCGTTACCGCAGTGATGACCCCAGCAATAATGGCTGGAAATAAAAGCATCGAGAAGAATACCAACGCACCAGATCGCACAGCCAACCAAATCCGAAACCGAGCGCGAATACCGATGACACCCATATGAGCTCTTGCGGCCAAATAGCGAAAGAACATAATACGCACCCCAACCAAATTGCGACTTTTTCGGCCTCAATGCAGAGGCTACTTAGCAAACTGCTCGAGAATAGAACTCAGGCACTTGGCTTGCACCTCAAGCGTCTGGTTAAACTGCTGTTTAATGAGGTCGGTCATGATTCCCTCGCTATCGTAGCGCTGGTACAACCTAGCGGAGTTTGCCAACGTAGACATCATCACGCTCGTAAGCTGATCTACATAGCTCATCTTTGCCGCAGCATTGAAGTATTCGACTGCAATGCGAATGCTTTCTACCTGGCCACGCTTAAACTCCCTAGAGCACCTATAAGTCCACGTAGCATTTACGACCGCGTTCAGCACCTCCTTCGTGAGCTTGATTTCGGTATCCGTTACTGGTCCAAGCGATATCGCTCCCATAGCAACCACCCTGCCTTCCGTCGTTTGCCCTGTCTACATAATGCCGCGGGCGACCGAGGTATTGAGTGACGAAGCTGATCAAGTCCAGTGAACCAAGTACATGAGCCAACCGAGAAGCAGATACAAAGTCCGCGACAAAGCACTCAGGTTTCGCTTCACTTTGTAGTACTTTGTAAGTTAATAAACGGAAGGATGTCTCTCAGGTCATCGCAGCACTGGCAGCAGTGGGTCCAAGACGACCGATCTGTCCCCGTAGTATTAGAGGGAGACACGCAAACGGTAACTGCACCGCTGCCTCTCACGGATGCGTCGTTATTCGAGTTTCCAACAAACACAATGTCTTGGGGCGAAACGCTCAGATCGCCCGCGACCCTGCTCACAAATCTGCGCTTACCCTCGTAGTCAAAAGGACTAATGCGGATGCCATCAACAACGCCTTCAGAATCAAACAGAAACTGATTGGACTTGATTTCCTCCACGTAGCAAGCAAGGTCACCAAGGGCCGCGCGTATAAACTGCCTCTCCGAGCGAGAGACAATCCAGATCAGAACGCCCGCATCGTTAAGCACCTTAAACACGTCACAAATACCCGGAATTAGCCGAGTGCCATTTCCGATGCGAGTGATGTCATCTTTGGTAATACGCGCTTCCCTGAATAATTCCGTAGCCTGCTGAAAATAGCTTCGCCTATCATCAGCATCGTGAGAATAGTGCGCAAGGATATTCTGGAATCGGGCTTTATCTTGGCCAGATTCGAGCCAGATATAACGAAGGCTACTGTCAGCATCGATCTTGGGCAAAAGAGTGCCCACAAAATCAAACACAACTGCAACAGTTTTTCCAGAAGGACCAGCGGCGTTATCGCTAGTTAAAGGCAACGGGACCATCTTTCTGCCCATACGCCAATAAATCTCTAACAACGCAGGAATATATCGCTGCATATCCCCCTCAAACACGGAATACGACTCAACCGCATCCCATGCTTACGTATTGGAACAGTCCGAAAAAACGCGTTCAAGAATTATAGGTCCAGATGAATCACTGACCCTAGGAGCAATGAATGACAGTAGCAAATTAAAATACGATGGACCTGGCAAATTTCTCCCCGACACCCAGGTCCGGAAAGCACTCAATAATATGCCAGCATCGCTATCAAGATGATCGAGCTTGATATTATTGCTCTCAACAACCAAACGAAGAAGCTTGGAAAACTTACAAGTCCACTCTTCATCTCGCTGGCGACGTCCGCGCCTCGTCATTAATGACCCCCTAAACGCAAACCTTTATGCATACTGCTTTCGATACCAAATTAATTGTTTATGGAGTAAATAACCGAAGAGCATCCATTGCCTTATAAATAAACTCCAAATGCAAAGCAAGACTATTGTGAATCGCCGCAAACAAACTTCTTAAGTCGTCGTTTAATGCCGCAAAGTATGCCGCGAACTCGCCGCCAGAGAGAAGAACGGAAATCCCACTTGACCATGAGATCCGGGATGGACAACCCCGCAGACACGTCATTCAAGAACTCGTCGCGCCTTGGATAGGGCGCGACAGAACGGACGAGGCTGGGGTTGCCCGCGATTACCTCCTCAAGCGTGGCCGGGCCGTTTACAGTGAGCCCAAAGATAGCCTTGAATGCCCGCTCGCCCTTCTCCGTATTGCATAGGACGGCGGATACGCCCTTGGAGTAGTCGACCTCGGGATGAATATTCTGAAAACCCCAGAAGTCGCCAAGCGTGATATCGGCACCGCTCGAGCGCTTTACAGGACATGCGAGACAAGATGAACGAAGGCTTGCGTTGGCCAAGAAAGCCTTCATGTACCAGTCCTTCCCAAACACCTGGGACTCGGTGTCCTCGGTGTTGTCTTTCTCCGCTATGTGCTTGTACATAGCGGAGTAAGACAACCATCCGGTTGTCTTACTCCGCATATTTACGTCGCAGACATCCGACCCGAAGCCCTCAGCGCGGTAGTCTACCCAGCGCGACCAGAGTTCGGGAGAGGGGACACCGTGGCAGATAACGTCGACGGACAGAAAAAGATCGCCGTCGGCGAGGCCCCCGAGATACCCCCTCATGCCTGCGACCTGGCAGGAGGTGCCGGCGAAGAGGACGCATCGTCCAGAACGGATTACATCGCGTACGCCCCTGTACGCCTCTTTCCCGACGGAGCTCTGCACGTATTTGGAACGCATGACGGCATCGAGACCAGCTTCGTTGTCGACGAGCACATGGCGGACAGCCCGGCATCCCTCATCGAAGGCCGCGCCGCAGACGACGCCGCCATCGGCAAGCACCTTGCGAGCAAGGAGCCCGAAAATACCACCGGAAGAAGACCGCTCAAGCAAATCTGGAGAATCGGCCTTTGCCCACGATATGGATTGCAGCAGGTCATCCCGGTGCTCACCCAACGCGGGACAGGCCCGCTCACAGGCGCCACATCCGACGCAAATATCGGAATCCACTATAGGATAGGAAAAACCAAGTCTGTCACGCTTCATGAAGATACACTCCTTGGGACAGACGGCAGCGCAGGCGCCGCAGCCACAGCAAGTGTCACCAAGAGCAGAAATAGTCGTATTTGACATAGAATTATCCTAACGAAGGAGCGGAAGACGGGTGGTAATCCCCGCCTTCTCATTTGAATCGAGCACGAATAGCCACATGGCGACTGTGAAAAACACGGTGTAAGCCGCACCCCACGCGAGAAACAAAGGCCAGCTCACAACAGGCAAAAAGAAGCTTAGTGACTTGCAGACGACAAGGACAGATGCGGCCGTCAGCGCTACCGGTAGGTTACGCTTCCAGAAGAAAGCCATATCGAGCCCGATGCGGTTCTGGTAGTACCAATTCATGAAGAGACCGTTGCCTAGCGCAATGCTCACAATGTAGGCGATAGCTGGAGCCCAGTAGCCAAGATACGGAGAGGCAAACCAGGTAAAGGCGACATTCAACAAGGACATGCAAAGGTAGACGACGCTACGTGCTTTGTGCTTGTTCTTGGCACGCTGAATCTCAATACCAGTGTTCTGACAGAGTGGGACGCCGACGGGAAGCGTCATCGCACAGATGAGATAATACGCATCGATGAACCCTGCGCCCGCCCACTTGGTAATAAAGAATCGGCCCAAAAGAACGAATCCACAATAGACCCAGCAAAACAGGAACATCTGGTAGCGGCCAACGCGTGTCATTAGCCTAGTAAGCACATCGTTGTCATTGGATTCGGCAACAATGCGGTTAATCTTGGGAACGAAGACGCTCGACATGGTGGTCGAAAGCGAGTAGAAAACTTGCCTTATCTGAAGCGACACCGCAAACACAGAGACCGTCACAGCGCTTGCAAGTGCGCCGAGCATCATGTTGGGGACACTCTGGTTGATGAGATCGCAAACTTGGTTCACAAAAATCCAAGCGGAGAACGACGCGATTGCCCGAAAGAGTGCCGTGTCGAATCTCTTGAAGCTGAACCTCATACCGAGTCTAAAGTAAGCGAAACGAGCATTAAGCAAGAGAAGGATAACAGTGACGGACAGCTGAGCAGTTGCAACGCCCACGGCACCCATGCCAGCACAGAGAAGCAGAAACGCTATGCCAGGAGTTGCCAGAGTGGTGAACATCTGCCTGGTCTGCTGATACTTGAACTGCTCATGCGCGATGATATAGGCATCGAAGACGGTGGAGAACAACGTACACGCCACATTGACGGCCATAATCGCCATGAGCTCCCCGGCAAGTCTTACCTGTCCGGAAGTGAAACTTCCCGAAAAGAACGTTTCCACGTTTGCGGCGAAAAGCAGCCCCAGCGAAAGCGCGACAGCGCAAACGGCAAGGTACAGCATGAGGTACATTCCATTGAGTGAGCGGATGTCATCCTCCGTGCCATGCGCGTTCCTCTGCGTATAGAAGCGTACATATGCCTCTGAAAATCCAAACGTGAGCAACGTAAGCGAAAACACGAACGAATTCGAGGTTTGGTAAACACCATAGTCAGCCTGCCCCACAAAAGAGAGAAGCATAGGTGTGTAGATAAGATTCACAAGGTTCTTGACGATGATATTCAAGTAGCCAAGAATAGCCCCCGCTTTACGTTGGCTAGTCACGAGCAACACTCTCCAAAGCGCAAGCTAACCAATTTCTTGAAGATTCACGTAACATCGCAAGTCGAGAATCAACATCATCCCAATCGGTACCAAAAATGGATTTAGGTCCGAAAGAAGACTCTGAAGAGCGATGACCTACGAGGCCAAAATTTGAACAAAGCGTGTCAAAACGGGAAGACATATCAGCGTCAGTACTAACACGCTCGAAAATTGCAAGCGGTTTGTGATGCAGAAGCGCAAAAACACTGGCGTGAAAGGAATCGGTACAAACAAGATCGCTATGCGAGATAAGCCAGACGAATTCGGAAGGTCCAATTTTCAGCGATTTATCCATTACGTCAATAATCGCAATGCCGCGAGAAGCCGCAAGCTCTTCAATCTTCGCATTGTTAACGTCGTTGCCGAGAACATATTTGAATAGGTACGGTTGATCGCAGGCGACGCCCTTGGGTTTGACGGAGACAGCTTCCCAATCAGCGGCGCCGAGCAATAAAGTCGGATCAAGAACAACAGCCACATCGCGACCGGTGAGATCGCGCACAATATTGGAGCCAGCGGATTCACGTACAGAAATGGAACAAATGCCATTAAGCAGCCTAGCGGTCTCATCCCTGTTCGAAACGATACTGCTCACCCCAAAACTAGCGGCGTACGCAATCTTCTTTTCAGAAGCAACCATCGGAAGATACTCAAGCTCACTGTTAAAGACAAAATCGGGATTCCAAACTTGATCGGAGCCGATAACAAAACATGAATAAGAATCAAGCAAACCCGGAGAAATATATTCCTTTGTAACCGTACCATTTGAAAAATTGATAAAACTGTTGTTAAAGGCCCTGAACAGCGAATTACGGTCATTGATATGTCTCAAAAGACTCATGCATTTCTTAAAGTATTTAGCTTTAGATGATAGTGGGCCCATAATTGAACCATCACGTCGTAGAGACTCAACTTGGCAGCCATAGTCTTCAAGAACATGCTGAAGTGCGTAGTTTTGAAGCCTATTACCGAAATTAACACTTTGGATTGTAAGTATTCCAACTTTCATAATATAACACCAATCAATTATTGAAACCCGAACGGGCGAGAACGGAAAAAACTAGAACTGCGAGCTTATTAATTTCTGTAAATTAAAGACGGCTTTCTCCAACCAATAAGCGCATTTAATGCGTCCCTTTAGTAAAAGTAGAATGGAAGGTATCAAAATTTGAAAAGGCCCCAAGACAGCACTAGGAAAGTCGCTTAGTTTAGGATTTGTCTCCAGGGCAGCAAGCGCATCAATCCAGAGATCTTGAAACTTACTAGCAAAGACATCATTAAGGCGAACAAACCGTTTGAATTGATTTGAAATCTCGGCCGCGAGAACGCGATTGCCCTCAGACTGGGACAAGAAATTTGCAGTAATTAATTGATTTATTGCAAGCGAATAATCGACCAGCCTGGCTACGTCTGTCTCGCGGAATATGCCCGTAGTCCCAGATGCATCAAGATCCCAGCAATACAACGGAGTATCAGAAAGAGATACGGTGCCGCCAGGAAATACGGACAATAAGGCAATGTTGAACAACCTATCCTCTGAAAATTTTATTCCAGCCGGAAACAACAATTTATTCCAAGGGCTTTTTAATGAGAATTCCAGCAATAAATCCCTACGATAAAGTCTCGACCAAACAGCATTAAATTGATACTCATTAGAATATGGCACGCAATCAAAATTGAAATTGAGACATGCTTCCCTCAAGTCTCCAAATGACAAGGCGCTCACAGCCCGCAGCGCACGTTTGCCACCAAAGTAACGGTTGGTGCCAATCTGAGAAAAGCTATGTACAAACGGAAACAAAACGATTTCCGATCCAGAATTCATGCCTTGTTGAACGGCAGAAGACACATCCGGCAGAAGAAAATCATCCGCATCAACAAACATAATCCAATCACCGGTTGCGGCGCGAAATCCAACATCACGCGCGACGGACCTACCGCTATTCGATTGCTCAATCAAATTGACGCGCTTATCGAATGAAACGATGCTGCGAACCATCTCTGAAGTAGAGTCGGTTGACCCATCATTTACAACGATCACTTCAAGCGAATCAACGTCAATAGTCAATACGCTTTTGATTGCACGCGCAATCGTTTTTTCAGCCTGATATGCCGGAATAATCACGCTTAGAGAGGAGTCGACAAGCATACTCCCTCCCTATCATTAAGTACGCTCTTCGAACTTTGACCCAGGGCTAGACTTATGCCGATAACTGTCCAAATTAGCAAACCGTATGTAAAGTTGTTTTGAGTCAAGGACACCTCTAGGCACTCGTGAACCAACATCGCAAGAAGGAGAGAGACGCCCACACGGGAACTGAAGTCGCCGCATTCTACGAGTTTCCCTCGAATCATCCAAAATAGACAAAGCAGAAGTAGTAATCCCACGACACCGGACTGAAGTATTGTCTGCAAATACATATTGTGAGAAGAGAAATCAGTGTTATAAATCATTGAAGGTGTCATCTGAAGCCCTAAGCCTAGAGCCTCATTTCCATGAACCGCCAATAAAACCATCTTCCACACAAGCTCTCGCCCGCTAAAAAAGTTTTTATTTAACCACTCGCGAGATAGGGATTCCAATTGAAATCCGAGATTGGTTCCATAAAGAGATGGATAGACGATTGAAAATGTTAAAACCCCAATTAAGATACAGATAAATACGGCATTCGTCAGAAAACGCGCACCAGATTCATCTCTATTCTTTAATGCCAATACTAGGATAATAAAAATGAGGCAAGTCAGAAGTGCCGAACGGCTATTCGTAAAGCTTAAAAGAATGCCGCAGAGAACGAGTGACAAGACATGCAGGCTTTCTAATTTCATTTGGCAATCTAAAAAAGTAATAGCAATAGCAGCCAAAATGACAACAGCAAAGCCATTTCCGTGCCCATAAAATGCGGAATAGTAATTTGTAATCCTCCCGCTAACAAACCAGTATGCTAAACACAAACTCATAAGAACTAGCATAATTAGGAACAATCGATGGACGTTCCTGCCTGTCCATTGATAACGAGAAAACGAGATAAGCGTCAAAAGAAATAAAGCTGTTTGAATTAATCTCTCTTCACCTTTTTGGCCGAAGCCAAAATAAAGACCCAGTAAATATAAAAACAAAGCAGCTGCGGAAATCAAAAGACCGATATCTAGCCTATTCCCTTTAATTCGCTTTGCGCTTACCAACATATATAAAAGCTCAAATACAATCACGGCACAATAAAGTAGCGAAGTCAATGGTGCCATCACCTTTATTGGCAGCAACAGAATGCACCCAAGGATAAGAGCCATCAATATTGACTCTTCCCATAGCCCTTCGTCTCGTAGGCCGTTATATGAGATGTTATTTGGAGACAAACTATTCTCCTTTAGCATTTTCGATTTCCGATCTGCTTTGCTGGGACGCCGCCCACAATGCTATACGGTTTGACATCCTTGGAAACAACAGCTCCAGCAGCGATTATCGACCCCCCCCCCAACGGTAACTCCTGGAAGAATGATCACGCGCCTTCCTATCCAGACGTCATCACCGATAACTACGGGGCGATAATCTTCATAACCTTGGTCAATCATCGGGATATCGCAACGGTCGTGCTGGTGGTTGCGGGTTAGAATGCAGCATTCAGGCCCCATCATCACATTGCTGCCAATAGTGACTGGGCCAAATACTTGAGAATCAACGCCAAGGCTCGATCGATCACCAATCGTCACATGTTCGTCAAACTCGGCGCCGCTCTCGATATTTACAGCCTGTCCAATGGCGCATCCCATCTTTCTGGCCCAAAAAACTCGAATTTTCATCGATGCTCTAGAACGACGAGAAACAGGGAAATGCTTTCCGAAAGCGCAATATAGCCCTCGAAGTAACTTGGTTTTCATCTAATACGCACGCACACTTTCGTTTGAATCATAAATATACTGAATACGACGGAAGCATGACGTGTATTCATATGCCTGGGTTACATAGGCGCGCCCCAAACAGGAAAGTTCTGTCCTGCGCTCGGGGTCGTCGGCCAGTTGTTCGACAGCGTTTGCGAGAGCCTCATCGTCACCGCGCCGTACCACGATGGCGGTCTTGCCATCATCACACGCTTCCATAAGGCCGGGGATATCCGAAATCACAAGAGCAGTACCGGAAGCCTGCGCTTCGACAGCAGAAACGCCAAAGCTCTCGCTCTCGCTCGGAACCAAAGCGACATCAAAAGAAGCCCATTCGCAAGCTGCGTTTTCCTGAGTGATAAACCCGAGCCATTTACAATAACCATCCATGCCAAGAGAGCTGGCAGTATCTCGAAGATATTTCTCCTGCGTACCAGCCCCAGCAATGCGAACCTTAAGGTTGATATCAGGTCTATTGCGGTGCACCAAACTGCATGCGTGAAGCAGAGTCTCTATTCCATATTTCGACTCAAGACCTTTTACCGTTCCGACAACAAATCCCTCATGCGGAACCGCCTTATCAGGATTAAACAGGCTCATATCAACACCAAAAGGCGTAATTGCAATCTCTTTGGATGTGTATTTATGAGTTTCAACGGCCATGGCTCGGCTGGTTGACATAATCCAAGTTGCTTTATCTAGAGAACGTTTTAATATGGCTTTATGCAAGAAAGACTTATGCGGAAATTCATATACATCGCTGCCCCAGACAGAAAGGTAGTAAGGACGTTTGCACGCAAACGAACAAATAGTTCCATAGCTTGAAGCATAGTGTGCGTGAACGATATCAGGATTTACCTCTTTAATAAGAGCCTTTGCTTGGGAAATGGTTCTAAAATAGGACAATTTTTGAATATCAGAGCCCAGGCGCTCGCTGTCATTAGAAAGCCAGTGAACAGACACACGATCGATTGTACCGGCATTTCCAGCAAGCGGCTTTTCTAAGCTTGCGACGTGTACATCATAGCCTACAGAAGAAAAGTATGAACACCATTTTATGGTATGATAATTGTTACAATTAGCAAAATACAGAATCGTATTCTGTCTGGCTACACCGGACTTCCCGATCAACTTAATCCCTCTTAAACAAATCCCTCGTATACACCTTGTCCGCCACGTCCGCGAGCTCGTCGCTCCAGCGGTTGGCGACGATCACGTCGCACTCCGCCTTGAAGGCCTCCAGGTCGTGGGTCACCTCGGAGCCGAAGAACTCCGGCGCGTCGAGCGTGGGCTCGTAGACCACCACGGGCACGCCCTTGGCCTTCACGCGCTTCATGACGCCCTGGATGGAGCTCGCGCGGAAGTTGTCGGAGTTGGACTTCATCGTCAGGCGGTACACGCCCACGACAGGCTTCTCCTTGCCGGCGTACACGCGGTCCCACACCATCTGGAGCACCTCGTCGGCGACGAAGTCCTTGCGGGTGCGGTTGGCCTCGACGATGGCCTCGATCAGGTTCTGGGGCACGTCCTTGTAGTTGGCGAGCAGCTGCTTGGTGTCCTTGGGCAGGCAGTAGCCGCCGTAGCCGAAGCTGGGGTTGTTGTAGTGGCTGCCGATGCGTGGCTCCAGGCAGACGCCGTCGATGACGTCGCGGGTGTTTAGGCCCCGGACCTCGCAGTAGGTGTCGAGCTCGTTGAAATAGGCGACACGGAGGGCAAGGTAGGTGTTGGCGAAGAGCTTCACGGCCTCGGCCTCGGTGGTGCCCAGCACCAGCTCCGGGATGCCCACGGTGCCGTCGGCGTTCACGCGCTCCAACTCGGCAGGATCGGCACCCTGAGCGAGCAGGCCGGCGAACTTCTCGGCGGCTACAACGGCCTCGGCGTCATCCTTCGGCGCGCCGACCACGATACGAGAGGGATGCAGGTTGTCGTAGAGAGCCTTGCTCTCGCGCAGGAACTCGGGACTGAAGAAGATCTTGCTGTCGCCCAGCCTCTCGCGAAGGCCCGAGGTGTAGCCGACGGGGATGGTCGACTTGATGACGATCCAGGCGTCCGGGTTCACCGAGCGCACTGCGGCGATGGCGGCCTCGACGGAGCTCGTGTCGAAGAAGTTCCTGTCCGAGTCGTAGTTGGTGGGCGTGGCGATGACGGCGTAGTCGGCGCCCGTGTAGGCCTCGGCCACGTCGACCGTGGCGTGCAGGTCGAGCTCGCGCTCCCCCGCTTTAGCCTCCGCCAGGAAGCGCTCGATCTCGTCGTCCTGGATGGGCGACTCGTAGTTGTTGATCTTCTCGACCTTCTCGGGCACGATGTCCAGCGCGTGGACCTCGTTGTGCTGCGAGAGCAGGACGGCGAGGGACAGGCCGACGTAGCCGGTACCGGCGACAGCGATCTTTAATTTTTCAGTCATAAAACGACTCCTGAGAAAAATTGAAATTACGGTTCATAACTCGTAGCTAAGATTTACTTTTCCTAAAGAATCCAAAAGCTTCGGTAACGCAGGCACTCGGCGACGCAAAGAAAGCCTTGATCGCATAGCCGAACGCATCCACATATCGTCGACTACGCTTCATTGCAAATGCCAAAACGGCGTTATGTCGAAACTCTATATAGTTGATATCTTTCTTATCGAGCTGTGGGTAATAACTTTGAACGACCTTGTGTCTCGCCACTTCGCCTTCGATCTTGTTGTTTCCCAGAGAAAGGCGCTCGCCAGAATGCAGATACTGATGCACGTGGACTTCTGGCATATAGCCAATACGCGCGCCAGCTTCAATACAACGAAGCATTAGCCACCAGTCTTGACCCGTAGCAACTTCGCCGAATCCCTCGGTCACGTCAAACAGACTCTTCTTTAGCATGTAGATTGATGTGGGTGCTATTGGCGTTAATAGATGCGCTCTGAGCAAACCCTGTTTTGAGAAATCATCACAATGATTGAGCCGGCGATGCTCCACGAGTTTACCCGACTCGTTATACCAAGAGACATCCTGCCAGCACATATCGAGGCCGTTTTCCAGCATATAGACAAGCTGCGTTTCGACCTTATCTGAGAGAAACTCATCATCATCATCAAGAAATGCCAAGTAATCGCCCATAGCTTGACGACATGCATAATTACGCGCGGAACCCCCGCCCGTACGACCAGCAGTATGGATAGTCCTTAGACGCGAATCTTCGCATGCTAAAAGTACTTTATTTGTTTCCTTATCCCACTTGGAATTCACTTCGTTGTCGTTAACGACAAGTATTTCGAGATTCTTGTAAGACTGATTAGAAATAGAATTTAACGCTTTTGTCAGCCGATCTGCCCTTTTATAAGTTGGAACAATAACGCTAACCAGAGGTCCATTCTCAATAGCCACTTATCGCCCCGTCCTCTTCCTGCCAAACATGGCACCAAAGGTGCCGGTAAAACATTTCCAATCCATGCGGAAGCATCGGTTACGCACGTAATGAAGCTCGATCTTTTGACGCAGGCCGCTCTCGAACGTCGCAGCGTTGCGATCGGTCGCCTGCCACAGGCCCGTGATGCCAGGCTGGACAGAAAGTAGCTCGGCCTTTTCCTCATCGGAAAAATGCTGCTCAAGTTCGTCTCTTGTAATGGGACGCGGTCCGATGACGGAAAGATCGCCGTTTAGCACGTTCAGGAACTGCGGCATCTCGTCGATGGAGCACTTGCGAATGAACTGGCCCACCTTAGTAATGCGGGGGTCGTCGTCGACCTTACGCTCGACTTCCCACTGACGCAGCTGCTCAGGGCTCAAGTACTTCTGCACGTTGCCGGCATCGGCGACCATGCTGCGAAGTTTAAGGATCTTGATAGCCTTACCGCCCTTGCCAACACGTTCTTGCGCATACACAGGGCTACCCGAAGACTCGAGGCGGATGAGCACGCACACGACAGCAACAGGAATGAACAGCACCACACTCACGCAAAGGCTGAAGACAAGATCAAACAGTCTCTTCAAGAAACGGTAGGCCAGCGTACCGCTCGGTTGTATCTTCTGAATAGCTAGTGTCTCCCCCATGGATGCGCTGCTTTCAGTCTTCTCTTCAACAGTCAAGTTCAAATTCACGTCCCTGTTCCCAGGACCCCCCCCCATCGATGAATTCAAAATACGAATGAATTACCAGTGCGACGTCCCCTTACGTTTTGCTGGGAACGTCCAACGGAAGCAGCTCCCTAAATGCGGAGTCGCCTTCGCCCACGTCCACCAGGCACCAGCGTTTATGACGGTCGATCTTCTTTACACGGGCCTCTTGCCCCACCAAGGGCCCCTGCTCTATGTGCAGCACGCCGTCTTCTATGCGGGCTACGCTGTTGCGCACCACGCCGTCGTCATCGAGCACGCTGCGGTACCAGTCCTGCGCATCGTCCGGCATGGGCGCATAGGCCCGCTCCCCGCTGCCGGCAATGCGGCAGCCAAAGCTCAACTGGGCCAAAGCCCTATCGAGCAGGGCGGCATCGCGCGTGGCGACGAAGAAGTATTCCTTGTACATGGGTTTGGTTTGGAGTGACCAGGCGCCGTCCCGCTTAAACCAGAACTCCTTTTGCATCACAAAAGCGTCCTGCATCAGCTCGTGCGGGATAATGCGGCGGACCTTTTCACAGGTCTCGCGCTCTTTTCCATTGGGGGTGTGGACCAGATACCAGTGGACGCGGCCGCGCTGACTGTTGGTGATGGCGCCACTAAAGGCACCGGGCAGCTGCTCTTGGCGCCGCATTGTCTGTTCCATCTCTCGCCCCCTTAACTTGAATCCGCGACGCACGCGGATGCAGGGGCGTTAAGAACAGGCTTCTCGCTCGCAGCTAGGCGCAGTCGCAAAAGTACAGGTTTTTGTATCTTTCGACGAAGCTCATTATACGAGCAAACTGCTCGCGTTTTCCCAGATTACACAAAATGCGCCGCGAATAGGCGCATCTCCATACGCCTCTACAAAAACCTGTACCTTTTTGCACAACAAAAAAGCCGCTCTAACCAGCGGCTTTTCTTCTATAGACAACAAAAAAGGCGACCGCCCTATAGGACGATCGCCTTTGTTAATTCTTGTATTGTTTGTGCTAGGCGCGAGTTTTGATCTCCTCGGTCACCTTGGCAACAAACTCGTCAACGCTCATCTGAACGGTCTCGTTAGAGCGATCGCGGACGGAGATGTTGCCGGCCTCGACCTCCTTCTCGCCCAGGATGAGCATGTAGGGCACGCGGTCGATGCTGCGGGCCTCGCGGATCTTGTAGCCGATCTTCTCGTCGCGGTCGTCGCAGACCACGCGAATGCCAGCTTCCTCCAGCTTGGCGCACACCTCGTGGGCGTAGTCGCGGCTCTTCTCAGAGACGGGAAGCGCCTTGACCTGCACGGGGGCAAGCCAGGTGGGGAACTTACCCGCAAAGTGCTCAATCAGAATACCGATGAAGCGCTCAATGGAGCCAAAGCACACGCGATGCAGCATGATGGGGCGCTTCTTGGTGCCGTCGGCGTCCACGTACTCCAGGTCAAAGTTGAGCGGCATCTGGAAGTCGAGCTGGACGGTACCGCACTGCCAGGTACGGCCGAGCGAGTCCTCCAGGTGGAAGTCGATCTTGGGGCCGTAGAAAGCGCCGTCGCCCTCGTTGACCTCGTAGTCCATGTGCAGCTGCTCCAGGGCGGTGCGCAGACCCTCCTCGGCGCGAGCCCAGTCCTCGTCCGAACCCATGGAGTCCTCGGGGCGGGTGGAAAGCTCAACGTGGTACTTAAAGCCAAACTTTTGGTACACGGAGTCGATGAGGTTGACCACGCCCACGATCTCGTCGGTCAGCTGGTCGGGACGCACAAACAGGTGGGCGTCGTCCTGGTTAAAGCAGCGCACGCGGAACAGGCCGTGCAGGGCGCCGCGCAGCTCGTGGCGGTGCACCAGGCCAATCTCGCCGGCGCGAATGGGCAGCTCGCGATAGGAATGCGGCTTGGAGGCGTACACCAGCACGCCGCCCGGGCAGTTCATGGGCTTAATGCAGTACTCTTCGTCGTCGATGACGGTGGAGTACATGTTGTCCTTGTAGTGGTCCCAGTGGCCCGAGGTCTTCCACAGCTGCTTGTTCATGATGAGCGGCGTGGAGATCTCCACGTAGCCGGCCTTGTGGTGGATCTCGCGCCAGTAGTCCAGCAGCGTGTTCTTAAGGATCATGCCGTTGGGCAGGAAGAACGGGAAGCCGGGGGCCTCGTCGCGCATCATAAAGAGGTCCATCTCGCGGCCGATCTTGCGGTGGTCGCGCTTCTTGGCCTCCTCCAGCATGTGCATGTGCTCGTCGAGTTCTTCCTTGGTGGCAAAGGCGACGCCGTTGATGCGGGTGAGCATCTTGTTGTCCTTGTCGCCCTTCCAGTAGGCGCCCGAGACGCCGGTGAGCTTAAAGGCCTTGAGGGCCTTGGTGTAGCAGATGTGGGGGCCGACGCACATGTCGATGTAGTCGCCCTGCTGGTAGAAGGTGATGCGGGCGTCGTCGTCCAGGTCGCCGATGTGCTCGACCTTGTACTTCTCGCCGCGCTCCTCCATAAGGGCGATGGCCTCGGCGCGGGGCTTCTCGTACACGGAGAACTTGAGGTTCTCCTTGACGATCTTTTTCATCTCGGCCTCGATCGCGGGGAAGTCGTCCTCGCTGATCTTGACGCCCTCGGGCAGATCGACGTCGTAGTAGAAGCCATTGTCGGTCGCGGGGCCGTAGGCAAAGTCGGCCTCGGGATAGAGGCGCTTGATGGCCTGCGCCATGATGTGCGCGGCGGAGTGACGGATGACGTGCGTGACCTCGTCCTGCGGGAGCTCGGCCACCGAACCGTCATTGTAGAGTGCCTTCATGGGTATGTTTTCTCCTCTCGGATGCCTGATGCAAGTGCGTGCGATGCGCTCGGCGTTTTAACTTGCATCATTATAGGCAGGTTGCCTTGGTATACAAGCGCCCGCCGCACCTTAATGGCACGGCGGGCGATTTTCTACGCATGCTTCATCGTGTGGGGCGGGGCGGGGTGTGGGGCGCGCGTGGTTTGCGGCGTGCCCGTGGCGCGGGGCGATTGCGCAGGATGCGCGGTGCCCGTGGTTTGCGGCCGGCCCGGCGATGGATGCGTTACTGGATGCGAGTTCGGCAGTAGGGGCAGACCTTCCAGTGCGCATCGAGCGGGCGATGGCAGCTGGGGCAGACGTTGCGAACCTGCGTATCGCACACCGGGCAGACGACGAAGTCCTTCTCGATGGGCGCGCCGCACTGCGGGCAGGTGCCGTACTGGGCAAGCTGGCGCTCGCGCAGGGCCATGTCCAGCTCCTGCTCCTCGCGGTCGGACGCGTAGGAATGCGGGCGCAGGACCAGGTAGGCGATGAGGCCCACAAACGGGATGAGGGCGATGATGCCCCATGCCACGTAGGCGCTGGCGCCGCGGCGGCGAGCGTCGATGAACACATAGACGACCGACAGCACATACAAGGCGATGATAAAGCCAACGAAGGCATAGACGACGCCCATAAGCTGCGGCGACATGAGCTCGGAGATGTACTTGGACATTACGGGTACCTTTCGGAATAATAACAGTCCGGTCAAGTTTACCACGGGGTTTGTTTATATGGGACCACGGCTAGGGGCGGGGCTGGCGCGGACACAAACATCTCAATCTGTAACAGATACTCGGCAAATAAGGGGCCAGGTGTTACGGATCGAGACGAACGGGAGGGCCGCCGAGCAAACGTCTCGATCTGTAACAGCTTGGACCAAATTTCCTATCTTGCTGTTACAGATCGAGACACAGGGGCCCCTCCCCGACTTAAATCTCAATCTGTAACATCTTGGGCCCCAAAACCCCTCTTACTGTTACAGATCAAGATGAACGGTGAGCCCTCCGTTAAATATCTCAATCTGTAACAACTAGGGGTCAAAAACCCTTCTATCTGTTACAGATCAAGACATAGGAAAACGTCCAATCTCAATATCTCAATCTGTAACAATAACTCGGCAAAAACAGGTCTAACCGTTACAGATTTAGACATTCGAAACCAACTGATAGGTTCATCTAAATCTGTAACATCTAGACCCCAAAACGATCCCTAGATGTTACAGATCGAGACAGAAGATCTCTCCCTGGCTTTGAATCTCAATCTGTAACACGTAGGCCCGATTTCCCCCTCTTACTGTTACAAATCAAGACAAACGGAGGGGCCGTCTGGCAAACATCTCGATCTGTAACATCTAGAACCCAGTTCTTCTGCTTACTGTTACAGAACGAGACAAACCTCTGACACCAGGGGCGACAGACGATGTCACCGATGGTCCCGTGTCTCCCCTCGCCTGCCGTTGGCGGATACAGCAGGGCTGTTCGCCGCATTGCCGCTGCACCGGGGGGGTGTGCAGACCGTAGGATAGTCCTATTGACAGCCTGTCAACTCGTCTGGGAGGCACTGTGACGGAAACGTTTGATATCGCAATTGTGGGCGCGGGCATCACCGGGTGCGCCATCGCGCGGCAGCTTGCGCGGTTTGACCTGTCCATTTGTGTGGTCGAGGCGGCCAACGACATCGCGCTGGGCGCCTCGAAGGCCAACGGCGGCCTGGTGCACGCAGGTTACGATCCGGCTCCGGGCACGGTAAAGGCGCAGGTCAACGCCCGCGGTTGCGAGCTATATAGCACGTGGGCCCAGGAGCTTGGATTTTTGTTCCGCCGCACCGGGTCGATGGTGCTGGGTTTCAACGACGAAGACCGCGCACACCTGGAGAAGCTGCGCCAGAATGGCCTTGCCAACGGCGTGCCCGAGCTGGCGATCATTGGCCCCAAGCGTATCCGCGAGCTGGAACCGCGTGCCAGCGCCGACGCAACATGCGCGTTGTGGTGCCCTTCGACCGGTTACGTCGACCCGTTTGAAGTGGCCATCGCCGCGCTGGAGAACGCGGTTGCCAACGGCGTGACGTTTATGCGCTCCGCACCGGTGGAGGCCATTGAGGTTGCCGACTCGGATGACGGGGCTGCACGCTTTACGCTGGCAACGCCCGCCGGAGACGTGCGCTGCCGTTACTTGATAAATGCCGCGGGCAACGGAGCCGCGGACATCTCGCACATGGCCGGCGCCGAGGAGTTCCAGATGGTCTGGCGCCAGGGCAATATTGTGGTGCTGGACAAGGAGCCGCGTGCGCTCATGCCGCTCTACCCTGTTCCCACGCCGGTTTCCAAGGGCGTTATCGTCACGGGCACCGTGCACGGCAACACCGTAATCACCGCGACCGCCGCTGTACGCGAGCCGGGCGATACTCAGACCTACGCGACCGATGTCGACGCACTGCTGACCGGCGCGCGCAAGCTGGTGCCCGACCTGGACACGCGCCGCGTGGTGCGCGCGTTTGCCGGCGGACGCCCGGTCATTAAGGGAACAAACGACTTCTTTATTGGGCAGTCAGTCGTGGTGCCGGGCCTGTTCCAGGCGGCGTGCATTCAGTCGCCGGGCGTGGCGAGCGCGCCGGCCATTGCCGAGCGCATGGAGCAGGTACTGCGCGATGCCGGCGTGGTCCTGCGCGAACGGGACGATTGGGACCCGATACGCCGCGCGCCGGATGACTTTGACCGCGCCCCGCTTGTGCGCAAGGAAGAGCTCATTGAGTCCGACCCCGCGTGGGGGCAGATTGTCTGCCGCTGCGAGACGGTGCCCGAGGCCGAGATCGTGGCCGCGATCCGACGCCGCCCGGGTGCGGTTTCGGTCGAAGGCGTCAAGCGCCGCTGTCGTGCCGGCATGGGTCGGTGTCAGAGTGGCTTTTGCCAGAGCCGCGTGGTGGCGATCCTGGCGCGCGAGCTGGGCTGCGACCCTAGCGAGGTGTTGTTGGAGGATGCCGGATCCTGGCTGGTAGAGGGACCGCTGAAGGGGGTGCGCTAGGATGGCGACGTTTGATTCGCTCAACGGACGCGCGGATGCCGGAGCTACCGAGGCGGTGCAGACGCAGGCGTTCGACGTTGTTGTTATCGGCGGCGGACCTGCCGGCATGGCGGCCGCGCTTGCCGCGCATAAGGTCGGCGCCCACGTGGCCATCGTGGAGCGCGAGCAGCATCTAGGAGGAATCCTCCGCCAGTGCATCCACCCCGGTTTTGGCCTTTCGCACTTTAAACAGGAGCTCACCGGTCCCGAGTACGCGCAGCGCTTTATTGACCAGGTGCGCGCGTCCGATATTGCACTGTCCCTGGGCAGCATGGTGCTTGGGATTGATTCGAGCGAGGGCGCGTGTGTGGGCGACCCGGACACGGACGAAGGTACAGGAGATGCCGCAGTCCATACCGTCACGCTCATGAGCCGTACCGGCATGCTTCAGCTCACCGGGCGTGCGGTCGTCCTTGCTATGGGATGCCGCGAGCGCACGCGCAGCGAGATCAAGATCCCCGGCAGCCGTCCCGCCGGCGTGTTTACGGCGGGCCTGGCGCAGCGATACATCAATATCGAAAACCTCAAGCCCGGCTCGCGCGCCGTCATTTTGGGCTCGGGCGACATCGGGCTGATCATGGCGCGCCGCTGTACGCTCGAGGGAATTTCGGTCGAGGGCGTGTACGAGCTCATGCCGTACGCCAACGGCCTGCGCCGCAACGTCAAGAACTGCCTGGACGACTTTGGCATTCCGCTGCACCTGTCCACAACCGTGACGCGCGTGATCGGACACGATCGCGTGGAGGCCGTTGAGGTGAGTCGGGTCGACGAGCACCTGGCACCCATTCCGGGGAACGAGCGCGTTGTTCCGTGCGACACGTTGCTGCTTTCGGTGGGTCTGATTCCCGAGAACGAGCTTTCGGTGGGCGCGGGCGTTGAACTTGACCCGCGCACGCGCGGCGCCGTGGTGGACCAGAGCCTGCAAACGGGCGTGCCGGGCATCTTTGCCTGCGGAAACGTGCTACACGTACACGACCTGGCCGACAACGTGACGACCGAGTCCGAGCGTGCCGGCGCGGCTGCGGCGGCATACGCGCTGGGCTGTAGTGCTGGGGCCGATGCGGGCACTGCGGACCCGGGCTGCCAGCTCACAGTCTCCCCTGCCGGCATTGCGGGCTACGCATTGCCGGGACGCATTACGGCTGTGGCACTTACCAAACTCAACTTCCGTGTGCGCCGACCGGTCGATGCCGCCCGTGTGCGCATTTTGGCAGGCGACGAGGAATTGTTCGCAGGCAAGGTCCGCCCGTTTAAACCGAGCCTAATGGAAAGCTTCCCACTGCCGGCAAAGGTGATTCAGCGCGCACTCGACCTGGGTTTCAGCGAGATTGCCCTTTCCGTCGATCCCGTCGAGGAGGCGTAGAGCCATGAGCACAAACGCGATCGAAACGCTGCAGTTCAACTGCACCACGTGCCCCTCCGAATGCCTCCTGACCGTTGAGGTGGAGCGCGACGCAGACGGTGCCGTGGTAGAGGTGCGCTCCGTGGCCGGCAACAGCTGCCCGCGCGGCGATAAGTTCGCGCATCAGGAGCTCACCTGCCCCATGCGCGTGCTCACCACCACCGTGGCCGTATCCGGCGGCGACGAGGCTCTGTTGCCCGTGCGCACGGCCGAAGCCATCCCGCTGGCCCTCCACGCCCAAGCCATGGCCCTCCTCCGTGGCCTAGTGGTCAAAGCCCCCATCCGCATGGGCGACGTCGTCCTCCCCGACCTCCTCAACACCAACATCAACCTAATCGCCAGCATGGACATCGACCGAGCCCAAGTAGCTAATTAGGGACGGGGCTCTTTTAGCTACCCCGCCATCCACCCCGCCCTCCTCAGTTGCGGTGAAATACGGACTGTTTTATGGCTTCAGGCTGCTAAACAGTCCGTATTTCACCGCAGCTTATGAGGGCCGCATGGGATGCAAAGGAGTGTCCCTATGTGCCAGGCTTGGGATACCATGGTGGCACCCTAGCGAAAGGACGATGTATGGCACATGTCGATGACCAGCGTGTGGCGCGCGTGCTCGATGCGCTCGAGGCTCAGCACCCCGGCTCGCAGCTGCTCGTAAACGACCCGTGGTCGATTTATTACCTGACCGGTTTTTATGCCGATATGTTCGAGCGTTTTTGCGGCGTGCTGCTCGCACGCGGTAGCGAGCCCGTGATCCTGGTCAACGCGCTGCATCAGCTGCCCGAGTATGACAATGCGCGCGTTGCCTACCACACCGATACCGACGTCGTGGCCGACGCCATCGCTCGCGAGGTCGATCCGACCAAACCACTCGGCATCGATACCGTCATGCGCTCCGGCTTTTTGATGCCGCTCATGGAGCGCCACGCCGCAAGCGAGTTTTTCCTGGGCGACTTTGCCGTCACCGCCGCGCGCACCCACAAGGATGCCGCCGAGCAGGAGCTCATGCGCATGTCCTCGGCCGCTAACGACGCCGTGATGGCCGACGCCATCAAGCTCGTCCACGAGGGTGTGACGGAGCGCGAGATCGCCGACCAGATGCTCGGCTTGTATCGCAAGCACGGCTGCGAGGGCTTTAGCTTTCCGCCCATCGTGAGCTTTGGTGCCAACGCCGGCGACCCGCATCACGAACCCGACGATACGGTACTCAAGCGCGGCGACGTGGTGCTGTTCGACATTGGCGGACGTCACTGCAACTATTGCTCGGACATGACGCGCACGTTCTCTTGGGGCGAGCCAGACGAGGAGACGGCGCGCATCTACGACATCGTGCGCCGCGCCAACGAGGCCGCCGAGGCGCTCATCGCACCGGGCGTGCGCATGTGTGACCTGGACCGCGCCGCACGCGACGTGATTGAGGATGCGGGCTATGGGCAGTACTTTACGCATCGCCTGGGACACTCGATCGGCTTGCAGGACCACGAGCCGGGCGACGTTTCACTCGCCAACGAGCAGGTCGTAGAGCCGGGCATGACGTTCTCCATCGAGCCGGGCATCTACCTCCCCGGCCGCACCGGCGTCCGCATCGAGGACCTGGCCCTGGTCACCGAGTCCGGCGTCGAGATTCTCAACGCCTACCCCCACGATCCGCTCCGCCTAGACTAGCCAATGTGACAAAGGGACAGCCCCTTTGTCACATTGCGATTACGTCGCGCCACAAAAACGGGCTATCTACTACGTTTAACCCGCATGGGTCGACCATGCGGGTCTTTTTTGAAAAACAGCAAGCCGTCTACCTGCGGTTTTAATTTTGCGATTTTCCGTCTGGTCGAGGGTAGTCGCCAAAACGTAGTAGATAGGCCCATTTCGAGGCAAGCGAGTCAACTCGGGGCACAAGACAGCTAAAAAAGCCCCGTCCCAAATTGGCTGCTTTTGAGTTGCGGTGATATACGGACTGTTTGAGGCTTCTGGCTTGTAAAACAGTCCGTATTTCACCGCAACTGATGAGGGGATGGGTTAACGGAGCAGCCCCGCTACTTCGCCGGCTAGGGTGATGGTGCCGGCGGCTACGAAGGGCTCACCCGCGGCATCGAGGGCTGCGAGGGCCTCGGATACGCTGGGATACACGCCAGCGAGCTTATCGGCGTCCACCAGGGCAGCGAGCTCCTCCGCCGGCAGAGCGCGGTCGGAATCGGTCTGCGTCACAACCACGCGCGGGAAGGCCGGGATCAGCACGTCGACGATGCCCGCCACGTCCTTGTCTGCCAGTGCGGCGCACAGCAGCGTGGGCCGATTTTCTACGAACGGATCGATCTCATCCAGCGCGCCCACAAAGTTCTCGCAGCTCTGGGGGTTATGGCAGGCGTCGATCAGCTTGAGCGGATCGGTTCCCAGCACATCAAAGCGACCCGGCGTGGGGCAGCCCATAAGCGATGCATCGAGCTTGTCGTGGTCGAGCTCGCGGCCCAGATAGCCCTCGCACAGCATAATCGCGCACGCGGCATTCTGCGGCTGATACGCCGGCTTAACCATCCTCGACGTATAGATCGCACGCGGCGTGGTGCAGCTAAACTCCACCGTATCACCAACGTGTGCCGGAACCTTTGTTGTGGCATGGTTCACCACGAGCGGCACCACACCGCATTCGCGGCAACGGGCATCCATCACGCGCTGAACGCTCGCCTCATGGGTACCCTCACCCAAAACAACCAAACGCCCAGGCTTAATAACCGCAGCCTTCTCCCCCGCAATAGCCTCAAGCGTGTCGCCAAGGACCTTCGTATGGTCGAGTCCAATGCCCGTAATGGCGACGGCGACGGGATCGGTCGCACTCGTAGCATCCCAGCGTCCGCCCATGCCAACCTCAAGCACGGCAACGTCCACGCAAGCCTCGGCAAACATAGTCAAACCGGCCACGGACAAAAGATCGAAAGGCGTAATAGCACGGAGCTCCTCGCCCGCCGCCTCACGACGCGCATTGAGACGACGGCCCGCCTCATACGCCGCAGAGACACCATGGGCAAAGACCTCGTCTGAGACGACCTTTCCGTCAATCTCCATACGCTCGGGATAGCGCACCAGATGAGGCGACGTAAAGAGTGCCGTCTTAAGGCCCTCGCCACGAAGAATGGCAGCCGAGAATCGCGTTGTCGAGGTCTTTCCATTGGTACCGGCTATCTGGACGCAATCATAGAACTCGTCAGGACGACCAAGCTCATCGAGCATCTCGACGACGGTCTCGAGCAGCGGCGTGGAATAACGCGCAATCTTGCCCGTATCGGCCGCAAGTGCAACAGCCTCATCAAAAGAAAGCTCCGGAACCTCAAACGGCACCGAATACAACCCAGAACGCTTCGCCATAACCAAAGTCCCCTCAACATAAAAAGAGGCCCGTAAGCAACAACGAGCCCCTCCCATTCAAAATATCAGCCAAACACCGCTTGCAGCGAGCTCAAGGCCACAACCAAGTGGCCCTAACCGGCAGGCAGCGGACGCCCCCGTAACCGCCATGGGAGCGGTTTGGGGCTTTGCTCGATACAAGTTCCGCACGAGCCGAAGGCCACTTAATGTGGCCTTCGTGCGAGCAGGACTGTCCGCAGTAGCGAGCAATGCCCCAAACCGCGTCCCCCAGTAACGCTTACGAGAAGTCAGCAACCTGAGCAGTCAGTGCAGCCAGGATCTCTTTGAGCTCAGCTGCACGGTCCCTCTTCTTCTGGACCACCGCGGGCGCGGCCTTAGCCACAAAGCCCTCGTTGGCGAGCGTCTTCTCGCAGCCGGCGAGCTCCTTCTGGGCCGCGGCGATCTCCTTCTCCAGACGCGCCTTCTCGGCCGAAAGATCAACCTTGCCCTCGAGCACCACAAAGACCTCGACGCCGCCGTCGACCACGGCAATGCTCGCAGCCGGCTTCTCGACGTCGGTACCCATGACCAGCGAGGCGGTGTTCGCCAGCGGTTCAATGGTCGAGCGCAGGCTCTCGAGCTTCTCGATGTCCTCGGCACCGGCGCGCACGACCACGTCGAGCTCGGCCTTGGGGCTCAAGCGGTAACGCGAACGCGTGGCGCGGGCGGCGGAAACGACGGTGCGGCACAGCTCAAACGCGCGCTCGGCGTCCTCGTCGACATACTTGACGTAGTCGGCAGGCTCCGGCCACTTGGCGATCATGAGTGCCTCGGGGCGGTCGACGTTGCCCTCCGCATCCAGGTCGAGCACGCTCGCCGGCATGTTGTCCCAGATCTCCTCGGTC
Source organism: Collinsella aerofaciens (assembly GCF_015670745.1). Classification (GTDB taxonomy): domain Bacteria; phylum Actinomycetota; class Coriobacteriia; order Coriobacteriales; family Coriobacteriaceae; genus Collinsella; species Collinsella aerofaciens_T. The sequence goes on from NZ_JADPCH010000002.1 coordinate 124,044, forward strand.
ACAAACGGCATGAGCGGGTGCATCAGGCGAATGGAGGTATCAAGAACAAAGATCAGGTTGCGCTGAGCCTGCAGACGGCCCTCGCCCTTCAGGCGGGCCTTGGTGACCTCGACGTACCAGTCGCAGACCTCGTTCCAGAAGAACTGCTGCACGCCGCGAGCCATATCGCCAAAGGTGTACTTCTCGATACCCTCGGTGACCATCTTGACGGCCTTGGCCAGACGGCTGAACATCCAGGCGTCGGCCGGCGTCTCCACGACGGGCTCGCCGGGCGTGTAGCCCTCCATGTTCATAAGCAGGAAGCGGCTGGCGTTCCAGATCTTGGTCACAAACGACTTGGCCTGCTCGGTACGCGGGCTGTCGATGAGCTTCTTGGTCTTCTTGTCGATGTTCGCGTCGAACTTGACGTCCTGGTTGTTGGTGCACAGCGTCAGCAGGTTGTAACGCATGGCGTCGGCGCCGTACATGCCGATGAGGTCCATGGGGTCAACGCCGTTGCCCTTGGACTTGGACATGCGGCTGCCGTCCTTGGCAAGAATCGTCGGGTAGATGACGACGTCCTTAAACGGCACCTCGTCCAGGAAGTACAGCGAGCTCATGACCATGCGGGCGACCCACAGTGCAATGATGTCGCGCGCGGTGACGAGCGCCGTCGTGGGGTGATGGCCCTCGAGCAGCTCCGGCTTTTGCGGCCAGCCCTGCGTGGCAAAGGTCCACAGCTGCGAGCTGAACCAGGTGTCCAGCACGTTCTCGTCCTGATGCACGTGATGACCGCCGCACTTGGGGCACACGTCGGTGTCCTCGGTAAGGGCGTCCTCCCAGCCGCAGTCCTCGCAGTAGAACACGGGGATGCGGTGGCCCCACCACAGCTGGCGGCTGATGCACCAGTCCTTGAGGTTCTCCATCCAAGTGGTGTAGGTCTGCGTCCAGCGCGCGGGATGGAAGGTGACCTTGCCGGAGTTGACGGCGTCGAGCGCCGGTCCCTTGAGCTTGTCGACGGCCACGAACCACTGCTCGGACAGCCACGGCTCCAGCGCGGAGTCGCAACGGTAGCAGTGCATGACGGAGTGATCGAGCTCGTCGACATGATCGAGCAGGTCGTGCTCCTCAAACCACTTGATGACGGCCTCGCGGCACTCGTCGCGGTTCATGCCGGTGAACTCGCCGTAGCCCTCGACAACCACCGCGTGCTCGTCAAAGATGTTGATCTGCGGCAGGTCGTGAGCCTGACCCATGGCGTAATCGTTGGGGTCGTGGGCCGGGGTGACCTTGACAAAACCGGAACCAAAGTTGGCGTCGACATGCCAATCCTCAAAGATGGGGATCTCACGGTCGACGATGGGGAGCTTGACGGTCTTGCCCACAAAGGCAGCCTTCTCGGGGTCCTTCGGGGAGACGGCGACGCCCGTGTCGCCGAGCATGGTCTCGGGGCGCGTAGTGGCGACGACGATGTAATCCTGGCCGTTGACCGGCTCGGTCAGCGGGTAGCGCAGGTGCCACAGGTGGCCCTTCTCGTCCTTGTACTCGGCCTCGTCGTCCGAGATAGCAGTGGTGCAGTTAGGGCACCAGTTGACGATGCGCTTGCCGCGGTAGATCAGACCATCGTGGTACCAGTCGCAGAACACCTTGCGCACGGCCTGGGCGTAGTCCTCGTCCATGGTGAAGCGCTCGTTATCAAAGTCGACGGAGCAGCCCATACGCTTGATCTGCTCGACGATGATGCCGCCGTACTCGTGGGTCCAATCCCAGCAGGCGTCTACAAACTTGTCGCGACCGATCTCCAGGCGGCTGATGCCCTCCTCTTTAAGCTTCTTGTCGACCTTGGTCTGCGTGGCGATACCGGCGTGGTCGGTGCCGAGCACCCAGCGCGTGGACTTGCCGCGCATGCGGGCCATACGGATGATGGCGTCCTGGATGGAGTCGTCGGTGGCGTGACCCATGTGGAGCTTGCCGGTCACGTTGGGAGGCGGAATGGTTACGGTGCAGTCGCCCACGCCCTCGCGGCGCTTGTAGTAGCCGCCGTCGAGCCACTTCTGCAGGATCGCCGGCTCGTTGGTCGACGGATCGTAGTTCTTGGGCATTTCTTCCATATATCTCTCCCTTGCCCGTCGGCGTGTCCGCCTGCTTGGTTTTCGCTCGGTCAGGTCCTGGGCTCGCACGAAGAGCACATTTAGTGCTCTTCGGCTCGTGCGGAATCTACGAAAACCAAGCAGGCGGACACGCCTTAGGTATCGATTACTTCAGTCTGAAGGTACTAACTTGACAATCTCACAGAATAGCACAGGCATACCTGCCGAAAAGGGACAGGTTTATTTTGGTAGGTTTTATCAGGGGAAACGACAGTTGCCCATATAAAACCGACCAAAATAAACCTGTCCCTAAATGGCAGGCCCCGCGGTGGTTGCCGCGGGGCCTGGATTCAAGCTATTTAACCGTAGATGCGCTGGGGTTGTTCTTCGCCCTTTACGGAGGCTTCGGTCACGACGACCTTGGAAACGCCCTCCTCGCTGGGGAGGTCGAACATCGTCTGCTGCAGCACGTCCTCGCAGATGGAGCGCAGGCCGCGGGCGCCGGTCTTGCGGGCAAGCGCCATGCGGGCGATCTCGTGCAGGGCGGCATCCTCAAACTCAAGCTCAACGTCCTCGAGCTGGAACATCTTGCGGTACTGGCGCACCACGGCGTTCTTGGGCTCGGTCAGGATCGACACCAGGTCGTCCTCGTCGAGCGCCTGCGTCTGGGTGACCACGGGCGTACGTCCCACAAACTCGGGAATCATGCCAAAGGCGTTGAGGTCCTGCGGGAGCACCTGGCGCAGCAGGTCGTTCTCGTCGACCGAGGTGGGGCCAGCGATCTCGGAGTTAAAGCCCACGCCCTTGTTGCCCACGCGGTCGGCGATGATCTTGTCCAGACCCACAAAGGCACCGCCGCAGATGAACAGGATGTTGGTCGTGTCGATCTGCAGCAGCTCCTGCTGGGGATGCTTGCGACCGCCGGTGGGCGGAACGCTTGCCACCGTGCCCTCAAGAATCTTAAGCAGCGCCTGCTGAACGCCCTCGCCCGAAACATCGCGGGTAATGGAGAGGTTCTCGGCCTTGCGGGCGATCTTGTCGATCTCGTCCACGTAGATAATGCCAACCTGCGCGCGCTCGATATCGCCATCGGCGGCGTTGATAAGCTTAAGCAGGATGTTCTCCACGTCCTCGCCCACGTAGCCGGCCTCGGTAAGCGCGGTAGCGTCGGCGATGGCAAACGGTACCTCGAGGATGCGCGCGAGCGTCTGGGCGAGCAGGGTCTTACCGGTACCGGTGGGACCGAGCAGCAAAATGTTGGACTTGGCGAGCTCTACCTCGTCCATATCGTCGTCGAACTGCGAGCCCATACCGTCGTCAAAGGCAGACACCGCGGCGCCGCCCTCGATCACGCGACGATAGTGGTTGTACACGGCCACCGACATGGCGCGCTTGGCGTCCTCCTGGCCCATTACATAGGCCGAGAGCTCGTCATAGATCTCGTGCGGCGTCGGCACGTGCGTGATGACCTGGCGGTCGTCCTCGAGCTCAAAACCCTCGGTCTCGGGGTCCACGGCGGGCTGGGATGCAGCCTGACCATGGTCGTTGAGGAAGCCTGGCAGCTTGCCGTTGCGGGCAGCGTCCATAAAGTCCGAAGCCAGCGACTCCTCCAGAATCTCGGAGCAAGCGGCGACGCACTCGTCACAGATAAAGATGTTGGTCGGGCCCTTTACGAGGCGACGGACCTGGCCCTGCTCTTTTCCGCAGAAGGAGCAGCGGATAGGGTTGCCGTTCTCGTCAAAGTTGTCCTGCATGTTTCCTGCCATCCTAGGCGTCCTTCGCGGCGAGGTCGCGCGAGGTGACGATACGGTCAATCAGGCCGTAGTCGAGGGCCTCGGCAGCGGTCAGGTAGTTGTCGCGCTCGGTATCGGCCTGGACCTTCTCGATGGGCTGGCCCGAGGCATCGGACAGGATCTGGTTGAGCTCGCAGCGGGTCTTCTTAATCTCCTCGGCCACAATCTCGATCTCGGTCTGCTGGCCCTGGGCACCGCCGCTGGGCTGGTGAATCATGACCTTGGAGTGCGGCAGGCAGAAGCGTTTGCCCTTGGCGCCGGCCGAAAGCAGCACAGCGGCCATAGACGCGGCCATACCGACGCAAATGGTCGAGACCTGCGGCTTGATGAAGTTCATGGTGTCCAGAATCGCCAGGCCGGAGTAGACCTCGCCACCGGGCGAATTGATGTAGAGCGAGATATCCTTCTCGGCATCCTGGCTCTCAAGATGCAGCAGCTGGGCAACGACCAGGTTGGCGCTGACGGAGTTGATCTCCTCGCCCAAGAAGATGATGCGGTCGTTGAGCAGGCGCGAATAGATATCGTAGCTGCGCTCGCCGCGCGGCGTCTGCTCGATAACGTATGGCACGAGGGCGGAATCGAACTTGGCGATCATACGCATCTCCATTTCTCTCTTGCGGACCAAATTGGTTCTAGATAAACGTACGGTGCCCGCATGCTATGCATTGGCTGGCACCGTACGAAGCAACCGGATAACCGGTGTATAACTTTACCCCATCACGGGCGCACGCATGCGCTCGCGGGCAAGGTGGCGAGAATTACTCGGCGTCCTTGGCGGTCTCGTCGACCTCGGTCACCTTGGCGTTCTCGACCAGGTGGTCGACGGCCTTGGAGCGACGGATGGACTCGCGGACGGCAGGCATGCGGCCATCGGCGATGAACTCGGCCTTGGAAGCCTCGACGTCCTTGACGCCGGCCTTCTCGAACTCGGCGTTGATGTCGTCCTCGGTGACCTCGATCTTGAGCTCACGGGCAAGGGCGTCCAGAGCCAGGGACTCACGGGCAACGTCGTTGGCCTGCTTGTGCAGGTCGCCGATGAACTGCTCCATGGTCAGGCCGGAAGCGGGCAGCCAGGTGTCCAGGGTCATGCCGCGAGCAGCGAGGTTAGACAGGAAGTTCTGGCCGAGCTCCTCAAAGACGGACTGCTCGTAGTCGGCATCCATCTCGTCGAGCTGCAGGCGCTCGGCGAGAGCGGAGACGCAACGGTTCTCCTTCTCGGCCGGGAGGCGGGAAGCCTTGTCCTGCTCGATCTCGATCTTGATGGCATCGCGCATGGCCTCGATGCTGTCGAAGCCAAAGTCGGACTTGACGAGCTCATCGGTGAGCTCGGGGGTGTTGCGGACCTTGATGCCCTTGACGGTGACCTCGACGGTGTGGGTCTCGGCCTCCTCGCCCTCCTCGGCCTCGTCGGTCCAGGTGACGGACTTGACGTCGTCAACGTTGGCACCGATCAGGGCCTCGTTGAACTCCTTGGGGTTGCTGTCGCTACCGGCGATGAGCATGCGGCCCTCGGCGGCGAAGTTGTCGGCGTTCTCGACGGCCTTGAGGTCGACGGTCACATAGTCGTCAGCCTCGACGGCGCGACCCTCGACGTCCTCGAAGGTGGCACGGTAGTTGAGGAGCATCTCGACCTGGTTGTTGATCTCGGACTCGGTGACCTCCGCAGGGGGCATCTCGATCTCGACAGCGTCGAAGGAGGAGAGCTCAGCGGCGGGACGCAGGGAGAACTCGACGGTGTAGGTGTAGTCCTCGTGATCCTTGGCGAGGTCGAGCTCCTTGTAGTCACCGTTCTTGGTGGGGACGATGTCCAGCTCGTTGAGGACGGCGGGCTCGTTGGCGGCGATCAGGTCGTTGGTGGCCTGAGCGAGGGTAGCCTCGGCGCCAAGAGCGGAGTCGATGACCGGACGGGGAGCCTTACCGGCGCGGAAGCCCGGGAATCGGTACTTCTTGGCGGTGTCCTTGTAGGCCTTCTTGATCGCGGCGTCGACGTCGGCGGCCGGGATGGTGACCGTAGCGGTGAGCTTGGCGTCCTTGACGTCAGAAGCGGTGATGTTCAACACGTTCCTCCTCATACTGCCCAGCTTATCTGAGGTGCTGGTACCTTTATGCAACAAAGAGTCGCGACGGCGGGAGCCGACGCAGATGCGTTGGTGCGGGCGAAAGGACTCGAACCTTCACGGGAATCCCACCAGAACCTAAATCTGGCGCGTCTACCAATTCCGCCACGCCCGCATGAGCGCACAGACTAGGAATGATAGCAGATACAAGCGGCAAGCGCACGCACACCTTTTACGGGCTCACGACCTCACCACGAGTACAAAAGGCGGGACGAGTTGTCCCGCCCCGCCCATTACGATTTGTTCGCTGACCAGCTACTCCCCCAGCAGGGCCTTCTCGGGCGTGATCGGCAGCGAGCGTACCTGATGTCCGGTGGCGTGTGCCACGGCCGAGGCCACGGCGGCGAGCGGCGTGTTGATGACGACCTCGCCAATCGACTTGGCGCCAAACGGACCCGTCGGCTCGTAGCTCGGCTCAAAGGCCACGCGAATGCTGCCGATATCCAGGCGCGTGGGCAGCTTGTAGCTCATAAAGTTGCCGGTGCGCAGGCGGCCGCGATCGTCGTGCTCGACGATCTCGTAGAGCGCGTGGCCGATACCTTGGGCAATACCGCCCTCGGCCTGGACGCGCGCGAGCGCCTCGTTGATCACGGTACCGCAGTCGACGGCCGCCGCGTAGTCCACCACAGTCACCTTGCCGGTGGCCTTGTCGACCTCGACCTCGGCAATGCCGGCCATAAACGGCGGAGGCGAAACGGGGAGGCAGGCAGAGGCATGCGAGGTGAGCGCGTCGCCGCCCGCGATGTTCTTGACGCACAGGTTGGCAAAGTCGCGCAGCGTGAGGTAGCAGTTCTGCTCGCGCGCGGCGCGCTCGTCGGACAGGCGCACGTACTGACCATCAAAGACCACATCGGCGGCATCCACGTCCCACATCTGGGCGGCCTTGGTGCAGATCTTCTCGCGCAGCTCGGTCGCTGCGTTCTTGGCTGCCAGGCCCGTCACGTACGTGCCCGAGCTCGCGTACGAGCCGGCATCGAACGGCGACACGTCGGTGTCCACGCCGCGCACCACGATCAGCGAGCTCTCCACGCCCAGCTCCTCGGCGGCAATCTGCGCCAGGATCGTGTCGACGCCCATGCCGTTGTCGGTGGCGCCGGTGCCGATGGTAATGAAGCCGTCCTCTTCCAGGCGCATGTCGATGCCGGCAATGTCCACGTTGGAGATGCCCGAGCCCTGCATGGTGAGTGCGCAGCCCAGAGCACGCACGCGGTCGCCCAGGTCGACGGCCAACGGCTTGTCGCGCCAGCCGATCATGTCCATCGCGCGCAGCAGGCAGCGGTCGAGCGCGCAGGCGTTGAGCTTCTCGTTGTAGTACTGCGGCATGATCTCGCCCTCGTGCACGATGTTCTTAAGGCGAAGGTCAGCCGGGTCCATGTGCAGCATGTCGGCGAGCTCGTTGACGGCGCTCTCCACGGCAAACTGGCCCTGGGTGGCACCGTAGCCACGATACGCGCCGCCGCGGTTGGTGTTGGTGTAGACGGCATCCCAGCTAAAGCGGCTCGCCTTCACGTGGTTGTAGATAGGCAGGCTCTTGTGGCCCGAGAGGCCGATCGTCGTGGTGGCATGCTCGCCATAGGCGCCGGCGTTGGACAGCGTATGCAGGTCGATGGCCGTGATGGTGCCGTCGTTCATGGCGCCCAGCTTAACGGTCATCTGCATCTGGTGACGCGAGTTGCCCGCGGTGATGGTCTCCTCGCGGGTGTAGCAGCAATAGCTCGGACGGCCGGTCTGCTGGGTGACGAACGCCACGAAGATCTCGCAGCAGCCCGTCTGCTTGGAGCCAAAGCCGCCGCCGATGCGCGGCTTAATGACCTGCACCTGCGATTGCGGAATGTCGAGCGACTGCGCGACCATGCGGCGCACGTGGAAGGGCACCTGTGTAGAGGTGGTCACCGAGATGCGGCCGAACGCGTCGGTCGTCGCGAAGGCGCGGAAGGTCTCCATGGGCGCGGTCTGCGTGGCCTGGCTGGTGTAGGTGCGCTCAAAGACGATGTCGCTCTGGGCGAACGCTTCATCAAGGTCACCAAAATCACTGGTACCGCTACACACTAGGTTGCGAGCAACATCGCCGCCCTGCGGGAACATAAAGGTCACGTCGCCCTCGGGGTGGACCACGATGTCGTTATCGAGCGCCTGGGTAAAGTCGAGCAGGGGCTCGAGCACCTCATAGTCGACCTTGATGAGCTTGAGTGCCTTGTCGGCGGCCTCCTCGGTCTCGGCGGCGACGATCGCCACCTCCTCGTTTTGGTAGCGCACGAGGTTCTCGAGGATCAGGCGGTCGTAGGGACTCGGCTGCGGATAGCTCTGGCCGGCGATGGTAAAGCGGCGCTTGGGCACGTCCTCGTAGGTGTAGACGCCCACCACGCCGGGCACCTTCAGGGCGCGCGATGTATCGATGGAGCGAATCTTGGCACGGGCATACGGGCTGCGCTTGAGCTTGACGATCAGGGCGCCGGCGGGCACCAGGTCGCCCGTGTAGACGGGACGGCCCTCGAGCAGGGCCTTCGAGTCCTTCTTGGGCTGCTTGTGGGTGATCTGCTTGTAGGAGACACCGTCGCAGCTGGTGTCGTTGACCGGCAGCTCGGGCATCTCAAAGCCCACCCGTACGCCGGACTCGTTAAGGAAGCGCACGATGGCGCGCAGCTGGCTCTCGTAGCCGCTGCAGCGGCAGAGGTTGCCGGCGAGCTGGCGCGAGAGCTCCTCGCGCGTGGAGACGAGGCTTGGGTCCTCCTTGGCGGCACGGGCAAGCGCCAGCACGTTCATGATAAGGCCGGGGGCGCAAAAACCGCACTGCTCGGCGCCTTCGGCAGCCATTGAGCGGGCGAGTGCCTCGGACTCGGCCTTGAGTCCCTCGAGCGTGGTGATGGTGTGTCCCTCAACACGGGCGGCGGGAACCGAGCAGCTCAGCACCGGGTCGCCGTCGAGCCACACCGTGCACAGGCCGCAGTTGGTGGTCTCGCAGGCGCAGCGCACCGACGCGCAACCCTGCTCGCGCAGCAGCGCAAAGAGCATGGTATCGGGGGCAATCTGAACCTTGACCTTGCGGCCGTTGAGCATAAAGGAAAGATCGATGGGTTTGGCAGCCATTAGCGCACCTCGCTAGAATCGACGCCGGGCACGCGGCGGCAGGAATACTCGTCCGTGGCAAACTTGGGAATCTGCACGCCCTCGAGCTCGCGGGCAAGCGCGGCCGAAAGCTCGATGCCGGCGGCGCGGCGCACGGCCTGAATCGCCAGCGGGGCTGAGATGCGACGGCGGTAGTCAGCCGAGCCCCACATGTTGGTGCCGTAGCTCAGGGCACGCACGGATGCGGCCAGGGCGCGCAGCTCGTCCTCGGAAGGCCGCTCGGCGGTAAGGCCGCATGCCTCACCCTGCAACAGGGTCGCGCGGAGCGGGCGGGCACCCACGGTGACATGCCAGCTGTTGTCCCACCAGGCGGCGGTGACGTTTAAGGAGGGGAAGTCGGTCGCGGCCTTGCGCACGGCCTCGTAGCTCGCACGGTAATCGTGCTTAACGACTACGACGTGCTCGATCACGTCGCGCACATAGCCCATGTCCACGAACTCGGCAAGCGGTACGCGGCCGGCACCCGTCAGCTCAACGTACGAATCGAGCGCCAAAAATGCCGAGAGCACGTCCGAAAAACCAAAGCGACCGTAGATGCTGCCGCCCGCCGTGGCGGTGTTACGCAGCTGCACGCCCACAATATCGTGGACGGCGAACTCAAAGACATGGTTGACAAGCGCGTTGAGTTCGGCATGACGCTCGAGCTGGCGCAGGGTACACATGGCACCGATGCGAAACTCGGTCTCGGTCTCCTCGATCTGATCGAGTCCGCAGGCCGAAAGGTCAATCGCCGTCGCCACGCGACGCGAACCCAGGCGCATCCAGATGCCGCCGCCCACAATCTTGTTGTTGCGGTTCTTCTGTAAGAGCTCATAGGCTTCGGCCGCGTTTCCAACACGGACGTAGGTACCGAACTTGAGCACGTTCTCCCCCATCTCTTCACTTGTCCAGTACCTTTAAGTGTACCAAACGAGGAGCCGCACACCGTTTTAGGACAAAATCCACCCACCCATCCATAACTTGCGGTGATATACGGACTGATTAGCCGTTATGGGACGCTAAGCAGTCCGTATATCACCGCAAGTTATGAGGAGTCCTCCGGGATAGAAAAGGCTCCCAGCCAAATAGCTGGGAGCCTCATCACATGCTATATCGAGCGAAGATTTAGCAGACGCCCTGGGCGAGCATGGCGTCGGCGACCTTCAGGAAGCCGGCGATGTTGGCGCCCATGACAAAGTTGCCCTCCTGGCCATACTCCTTGGCGGTGTCGTCCACGTTGTGGAACATGCCGCGCATGAGCTGCTCGAGCTTGCCGTCGACCTCCTCGAAGGTCCAGGACAGGTGCTCGGCATTCTGGCTCATCTCCAGGCCGGACACGAGCACGCCGCCGGCGTTGGCAGCCTTACCGGGCATAAAGGCAACGCCGTTCTCCTGGAAGTAGGTCGTGGCCTCGATGGTCGTGGGCATGTTCGCGCCCTCGCCGACCACCTTGCAGCCGTTGGCGACGAGCGCCTGGGCATCCTCGAGCAGCAGCGTGTTCTCGCGAGCGCAGGGCAGCGCGATGTCGCAGGGCAGCTGCCAAACGCCACGGCCGTCGCCCTCGTGCCACACGGCGTTGGGCTTCTCGTCAACGTACATGGCGAGCGTAACGCCCTTGTCGTGGCCAGAGCGCTTCTTGTTGTAGATGTGCTCGAGCACGGTGTAGTCGATGCCGTCGGGATCCTCGACCCAGCCGTGGGTGTCGGAGCAGGCGAGCACCTTGCCGCCGAGCTGGGAAACCTTCTGGACGGCGTAGATGGCGACGTTACCGGAGCCGTGAACGACGACGTTCTTGCCCTCGAAGGAGTCGCCGCGGCTCTTGAGGTACTCGTCCACAAAGTAGGCCAGGCCGTAGCCGGTGGCCTCGGTACGGGCGAGCGAGCCGCCAAAGGAGAGGCCCTTGCCGGTAAGGACGCCGGTCCACTCGTTGGTCAGGCGCTTGTACTGACCGAACAGGTAGGCAACCTCGCGGCCGCCAACGCCCAGGTCGCCGGCGGGAACGTCGGTGTTGGGGCCGATGTGGCGATAGAGCTCGGTCATGAAGGACTGGCAGAAGTGCATGATCTCGTTGTTGGACTTGCCCTTGGGGTCAAAGTCGGAGCCGCCCTTGCCGCCGCCCATGGGAAGGGTGGTCAGGCTGTTCTTGAGGATCTGCTCCAGGCCCAGGAACTTGAGCATACCCAGAGTGACCGTCGGGTTAAAGCGCAGGCCGCCCTTGTAGGGTCCAATGGCAGAGTTGAACTCGACGCGATAGCCGCGGTTGACCTGGACCTTGCCCTGGTCGTCGACCCAGGGAACACGGAACATGACGATGCGCTCGGGCTCGACGAGGCGCTCCAGCAGGGCGGCCTCCTCGTACTCGGGGTGGGCGTCGAGCGCCGGCTGGATGGTGCCGAGGATCTCGGTCGCGGCCTGGATGAACTCAGGCTGCTCGGGATAGCGGGCCTTGAGCTCTTCGAGAACTTTCTGCGTGTAGCTCATGCTTCCTCCAATGATGGGAAACGAAAAATGTTGGTCGCGGCACCCTATGTGCCGCGAACTTTATCGAGTATGGATAATATCGCACTGTTGCGGCAAAGTTACGAATAAGGCCGCGGGCGGATGTTTCATTTTGATTACGATGCAGGTAAAGACGTTTTTGAGTGCCTGACGTGCAAAACCTGTGTTTCAAACCTGTTTCGTCCACGTGTTCCAAACCACCACATTGGGGACAGGCACCTTTGTGGTGATGCTGGTGGTTAGAGGACGAGCTGATGGTAGTCGGCGGGGGTTATGCGGCCTTCGGCGGCAGCGCGGAAGGCGGCGAGCGCATCGCCCGAGAACGGCATGGCCCAGCACAGCCCGCAGCCGGCGGTGATGGAGCCGGGCAGCGGCATGATGCGCCCGGGCACACCGGCGGCAAGGCACAGCTGCTCGCATTCCATCACATCGAAGGTGCTATCGAACGAAACGATGATCTTGCGTTCGTGATCAGAGGCATCGCCAAACGAGGCCTCGCGGTGCGACTCGCGATACGCAGCCGCCGCTGCCTCTTCCTCGGCCGTATGTCCACAGCCGCCACAGCCGCAGGCGCAAGGTTCGGACCCATCGCAAGTGCAAGGTTCCCCGGTATCGGGGCAAATATCATGTGACACGGCATCTCCCGTCATTGATGTGTGCAGATCTAGGCGAGCAACTCGGCCGCCGCAAACTCCTCGGGCGTATTAACGTTCTCGAAGCAGAGCGTCGAGCCCGCGGCCTTAACGATCTGCGGCTCATCCATATAACCGGCCTGAACGCGATTGATCAGGCAGCGAATGCGCTGGCGGTCGCAGGCGAGCAGCTCTTGGGCAACCGGCGCACACGCGTCACGGCGCCAGACGGCGCAAAGCGGCTCAATCCCCCGCTCCTCGCGCGGCACGCACACGTCGAGCGCCTCGGCCTCAACACGATCGGCAAGCGCGCCGATGAGTTCCGGCGAGACAAACGGCATATCACAGGCGACGATAGCCGCATGAGGAAGCCGAGCCGCAGCCAGCGAGCTCGCGATGCCGCGCATGGCGCCCGCCGACCCCTCAAGGTCCGGCACTATTCGCGGCACCAGGCCGCCAAACGTGCGCTCCTCAAGGTAGGCAAGCTCGCTGGGACGCGACGTCGTCACGACCAACTCACCGGCAACTGGCGCCAACCGACCCAGTACGCGCTCGATGAGCGGCTCGCCGCAAAACGCCATGCGCGCCTTATCGCAGCCCATGCGCGAGGACAGCCCGCCCGCCTGGACGACACAAGAAAGATCGGTACGTCTTACGGTAGTCATACGGCAAAACACCTCCATCGGCATGCTCGAAACCCGGTGCACGATGCTAACTACAGCCGCCGAAATAACGGCGCTACGAAAAACTCGTGCAAAAACAAAACAGCGCCTTTGCGGCACGCAGCAAGACCGCGAGCACAAAAGCGCTGGTAGCGTGTGGCGGGAACGTATGTGAATCGAACACATCCAAGACGTTTTGCACGCCTCGCAACGGTTTTGAGGACCGCGGAGCCCACCGGAGCCCATCCGTTCCCAAGTGCGGCGGTATTTTACCAAACCGACAGGCCCCATCCCAAAATGACAAACAAGAAGTTGCGGTGGAATAGTTCCTGGTTTGGCGTTAGATGCCGAAAACAGGAACTATTTCACCGCAACTGATAAGGGTGGCCTAGCGCAGGGAGCGCAGGCCGCCGGCTTCTTTGTCGAGGGATGTGAAGCGCACGGCATCCAGGTGCTCCAAGATGCTGATAGCACGCTTGCGCGACACACCCAGGGCCTCGCGCAATACACTCGTGGTTGCAGCGCCGCCAGCATCGGCGATGGCGGCGGCAACAAGCTCGCGCGCATGGGCCTCGGCGGCGGCGGATAGGGCAACGTCGCGCTCGACCTTAACGATCGAGCGATTGAGCGAAAGCTCACGCAGGGCACGCGTCATGGTGTCGCGATCGAGCTGCAACTGCTCGCCCACTTCGGGCAACGTCGGTGCATCGAGGCCGGCTTCGTTCAGCAAGGCAACGATACGTTCGCAGGCCTCGCGCACCACACGCGCCGCGGCGGCAGCGGAGTGCGGGTCGAATACCTCGGCACCCTCGGCGGCACACACGCCACGCGAGCAGCCCTCGGCAATCAGAGCCGCGGCAACGCCATCATCAGCGGCAGGCCACGCAGCATGGGCAACGGCGCCGGGCGTAAAGCCCGTCTCCTTGGGAGACGCCGCGTGCATGGCTGACAGGGTCGCCGCCAGTGCATCCATCGCAGCGTCGAGCACCACGGCGTCCGCCAAGTAGTCCGCATCACCCATAGCAAGCTTGCGAACAGAGCCCTGCGACACCAACCCGCGCAGTGCGGCATCGACCTCGCCGACACCAAGATCCAAAGCGTCAGTAACATCAACAGCCGTAACTGGCAGCATCTGCAGCGCCAGCCAAGCGCCCACGCTGCCCGCGGTATCGCCGGACTCAAGCGCCGCAAACAGTGCGCGCTCACCGGCAGAAAGCTCGCGCGAGCGACGGCAGCGCGAAAGCAGCACGCGCCCGCCGCCGATGAGCATAACGGGCGAATACGACAGCACCACGGCATGGTCTCCGGCACACAGCGGCAGCGGCTCCTCCAGGCGCACCTGCACGGTACGGGTCTCGCCCACCGCCATGGGGGCCTCGCCCTCCAAAAGCATGATGCGGCCGACGACCTCGGCCGTGCCGGCCATCACATGCGCGCGCGCGCCCGACTCGAGCACGCGCGGCTTGGTGCCCTCGCGGCCCAAATACGTAAACGCCATCATAAATCGCATCGTCTGGCCAAAGCGGTCCGCCACGCCCAGCATCTCGCCACGGTCAAGCGCCGCGACACCGTCACCAACTAGGTTGAGCGCCACACGCTGACCAGGCAGCGCGCGCGGCGTATCGCCATGCACCTGAATCCCGCGCACGCGGCAGACCGTACGCGACGGCAAAGCCATCAGCTCGTCGCCCACCGCAACCGGCGCATCGTGCAGCGTTCCCGTTACGACAGTGCCGACGCCCTTAATCGTAAAGCAGCGGTCAATCGGCAGGCGCGGCGCGGCATCGGTGCGCTCGGCACGGTCGCGGCAGGCATCCCAGCAGGCACTTACCTGCTCGTCGAGCACCGCAAGCAGCCCATCGACCCCCTCGCCCGTCTTAGACGACACGGGCACAATCGGCGCGCCCGCAAACACGGTACCCGACAAAAAGTCATCGACATCGAGCTCGGCAAGCTCGGTCATCTCGGCGTCGGCCAGGTCACACATCGTCAGCGCCACCACCATATGCGTGACGCCCAGCATCTCCAGCACGTGCACGTGCTCGCGGGTCTGCGGCATCACGCCCTCGACGGCCGAAACCACCAGCACGGCCACGTCGATGCCCGTGGCGCCCTGCACCATGGCGCGCAGGTAATGCGCGTGGCCCGGCACGTCGACCAGGCCGACGATCTTGCCACTCGGCAGCGCCAGCTCACCAAAGCCAAGCTCCACCGTCATGCCGCGACGACGCTCGACCTCAAGGCGATCGGGATTCTTGCCGGTCAGTGCCTCGATCAGCGCCGACTTACCGTGGTCGACGTGGCCCGCCGTGCCAACGATAACGGGACACTCCACCAGCGCTTTAACCTCACTCATCGAGCAATCGCCTTCTTAACGCACGCGACGAGCGTCGTTGCCGCCGTCTCGATATCGCGGTCACCCACGAGTGTACGCACGTCAAACAGGACGCGATCGTGCGAGGCGCGTGTGACGACCGGCGTGTCGAAATCTTGGACGAGCGAGCGCTTGAGTGCGTCAACGGAAAGACGCTCATCGACGAGGCGCACGGCAACGCACATGGTGGGCAGCTCGACGGTAGGCAGCGAACCGCCACCGGGGGTCGACGATTCCTCGACAATCTCCAACTCAACGGCACACGGGCAACCAGCCTTATCGAGCCCGGCGACCATACGATCACGCAGCTTACGGGCACGTCGCTCCAAATGGGCCTGCGGCAGCGTAAGCATGCTGAGCACCGGAATATCGCGATGGGCAACATCGGCGCCATCCATGTAGATACGCAGCGTGGCCTCGAGCGCCGACAGAGCCAGTTTGCCCGGACGCAGAGCGCGCATGAGCGGATGTGCGCCGCAGGCCTGGACCAGATCGCGACGGCCCATGATAATGCCCGCCTGCGCGGCACCAAGCAGTTTATCGCCCGAGCACGACACCAGATCGAGCCCTGCCGAAACCGAAGCCGGCGTGGTTTCTTCGCCGCCGCGCACCAAGATGTCGTCGGGCAACAGCGCGCCCGAGCCCTGGTCCTCGTAGAACAGCAGGCCATGCTTGTGAGCAAGCGCCGCAAGCTCCCGAGAATCCACCTCCTCGTGAAAGCCCTCGATGCGATAGTTGGAAGGATGGACCTTGAGGATCATGGCCGTATCGGGTGTGATGGCTTGCTCATAATCTGCCAGGTGCGTGCGGTTGGTGGCGCCGACCTCGACGAGCTTGGCGCCCGAAGCCTCCATGACATCAGGGATGCGGAAGCTGCCGCCGATCTCGACAAGCTCGCCGCGGCTGACGATGACCTCTTTGCCTGCGGCATGGGTCGCCAGCACCAGCAGCACAGCGGCGGCGTTGTTATTAACGACCAGCGCGTCCTCGGCACCGGTAAGCGAGCGGATCAGCTGCGCGGCATGTTCCTTGCGCGACCCACGCGAGCAGGTGTCCACGCTGTACTCGAGTGTGCTGTACCCGCGCGCGACCTCGGCCACGGCCTTTGCCGCCGACTCCGCGAGCGGGGCGCGGCCCAAGTTGGTATGGATGACCACGCCCGTAGCGTTGACGGCGGGGCGCAGGCTCGGCAACGCGGAGCGGTGCGCACGCCACTCGATGGCCGAGGCCAGGTCGCGCTTAGAGCGCGGGGCGGCACCGGCGCGAATGGCGGCGCGCTCCTCGTCGAGCTCGGCCGTGACGGCGGCATGCGCCACCGCGTCGCAGGTCTCCCCCGCCGCCTTCACAACCGGCCACTCGGCAAGCAGCTCGTTGACGGAAGGAATGGCGCGCAGGCGGGCGCGTACCTCATCGGACATGTTCTGGCAATCGCTCATGTGCGGCCTTTCAAAAGAAACGTGGATCAGTCGAATACATCAGCTGAGTCAATTACTCGTTATTATCCTCGCGCGCCGCGATCTTTTCCACGCGAACGGCGTTTTCCTGAGTGAGCGCGGCGCCCGTCAACGGGTCCCAACGCAACGGTGTATGGTCGAGCGGGCCGACGCCCAAGGCTTGAGCGCCGCCGGCATCGGCGCCAAACGAACGTCCGCCGGGGGCGGCCGACGTAAAGATACACGCCGGATGCAGATACGGCGTCGTCTCCACGCGCACGCGGTCGCGGCCCATATCGCTCACGAGCTCGACGATCTCGCCGTCGGCGATGCCCATGTGCGCAGCAGCATCGGCATTCATCTGCACGGCATCCAGGTCCGATCCAGCCTCAGCGGCACCTTGGGCCGCGAGCCTGCGCGAAGTATGCGACTCAAAGGGACGGTTGCCGCTAATGAGGCGAAACATCCCCGGGCCGGGCTCCACCATCGGCGCAATCCAGCCTGGCACGCGTCCCAGACCGGCTCGTTCCCACACGTCGCTTGCCAGCGCAATTTTGCCGCCATCCAAGGGAATCACCGGCTCGCCTGTACGCGACGGCAACGCAACACCCGTGTCGGCCCAGCCGCGCTCCTTGAGCTCGTCCAGATTGATCCCAAACGGCGCCACCTGGGCAGCCGCTAGATCGTCGGACGTAAACTGGAAGTACTCGCCCGCGCCACACGCCTGCGCCAGACAGGCAAAAATCTCCCGACCGGGACGTGTGTCGTCGTGCTGCACGGGCAGCACGGCGTTGCGGTAGAACACGCGCGCATCGTTGACGCCCGCCACCGTTCCCACGCCGCGGTCGGCCTCCAGATACGTCACGTCGGGCAGCACGAAGTCAGAAGCACGTGCCGTCTCGGACCAGCGAATATCAATCGTCACGAGCAAGTCGAGCTTCTGCAAAATACCCAGCCAAGCCTGTGCATTGCCATAGCCCGCACCGGGGTTACTGGCATAGACGATGAGCCCGCACAAATCGCCGGCAAGAATCGACTGGCCGATGGTCGTGCACAGGCCGCGCACCGGATCGACCAGTGGATAGCGCTCGGACCCCAGCTTGGGCCCGCGAGGCACCGGCGGCGTCGCAAAGCGTGCGGGATCGAGATCGCCCAACACAAGCGGCGTGGATGGGTTGAGCGCGCCGCCCGCATGTCCAATACAGCCCAGCAGCACATCGACCAAGCAGATAGCGCGCGCGGTCTGGGTGCTATTGGCATACGCGATACCGATGCCACCATGAAAGCCCGCATCCACCACAGCGGCAGGCGCGGCGGCAGCCAGATCGCGCGCCGTCGCAACAATCTCTGCGGCAGGCACGTCACACATCGACTCGGCCCACTCGGGCGTCCAAGCACGGGCCGCCTGCGCCAGCTCGTCAAAACCCGTGGTGTAGCGGGCAACAAACTCGTGGTCGTACAAGTCCTCGGCAATGAGCACATGCGCAATGCCCAGCAGCAAGGCCAGGTCGCAGCCCGGGCGCACGCGCAACCAGCGGTCGGCAAGCGCAGCCGAGCCGCTGCGCCGGGGGTCGACCACGATAATCTTCGCCCCACGGCGACGGGCATCGTTGAGCGCATCAACAGCCCCCATCGTCGACGAATCGACAATGGAGCGCCCCAGATACATGATGCAATCGGTGTGCGCAAGGTCGGAGGCGGGACTATAGCCCAGACTGTGCTCCCAGCCGGTAAGTCTGCTTACCTCGCAGGCACCGTCGGCACCGTATACGTTGGGCGAGCCCAGCGCATGCATAAAACGATACGCCCAGTAACGGTCGAACGAGGGCACGCCGAGCGTCATGCCCAGCGCGCGCGGACCATGCCCGCCAACAATCCCCAAAAGGCGCTCGGCAATCTGAGCAAACGCCTCGTCCCAGGTAATCGCATCGAACCCCGAGCCATCCCGGCGGCGTCGCATGGGGTGCACAATGCGGTCGCGCTCGTCAAACGGCATTGCCAGGCGATGCCGTCCGCGGGCGCACAGGGCACGCGCCGCGCACGGATGCCCCGCAACCGGCAGCTCAGCCACCACACGCCCATCCTCAACATGGGCCGCAAAGGCGCAATCGGCATAGCATCCCCCGCATGTGGTCACCACGGCGCGACCGTCACGCTTCACAGCAGATGCCATCTCGATTACCCCTTTCATCAGCCAAACACAACAGGCCAAAAGCCCGGCAACGAGCCCCGGACCCAAAAAGCCTCCCGCACGGCAACGCCCCGCGGGAGGCCAACGTCAAACAGGCGGTACTTTACGCCTCGGACTTCTTGGCGTAGACAAACCAATAGCCGAGCGCGATCAGAACCGCGCCGCCCACGATGTTGCCCAGCGTGGCGGCGGACAGGTTAAACGCAATACCCGCGACGTTGAGCGCATCGGACCCGGCAACCTTGGCACCATAGCCGCACGCGTGCATCACGGCACCCATGGGCAAAAAGTACATGTTGGCGACGCAGTGCTCAAAACCGCAGGCCACAAAGGCGGCGATGGGCAGCAGAATGCCCACGACCTTATCGACCACGGTCTTGCCGGCGGTACCGATCCACACGGCAAGGCACACAAAGATGTTGCATAGGATGCCGCGGAAGAAGATCGTCACCCAGTCGACCGTCACCTTGCCGGCGGCGACGCTCACCATGGAATTGGCGACCGCCTCGCCGTTGAGCTTGTAAATGCCGGCCATGTACACCAAAAAGACGATGAACAGGGCACCGACAAAGTTACCGACCCATACGACGACCCAAGCCTTGAGCATCTGGACCAGGGTGATCTTTTTGCTCTTGAGTGCGCAGACCATAAGCGAATTGCCGGTAAACAGCTCGGCGCCGCACACCAGCACCAGCACCAGTCCCAAGCAAAAGCACAGGCCGCCCACGACGCGCTGGGCGCCCCAGCCCAGCGCGCTATCGCTCAAGAACACGGTAAAGAACAGGCCGCCGAAGGCAATGAACGCGCCGGCGAACATTGCCAACAGAAAGGCCTTTGCGACCGGCAGGTTGGCCTTGGTCACGCCGGCGGCCTCGGTCTTGGCCTCGATCGCGGCGGGCGCCAGGCAATCGGGAGCGGGGTATTCTGCCTTGGAATCTGCCATGTCAATCACTTCTTTCCTAATCAGCAGGGACAAGCGCTCCTATTGCTCTTGTCCCAAGCGGACAAAGTGGGAAAAGTCGTTGGCGGCCACGGCGTCGTACACGGCGTCGACGGCGTCAAAGACCTCCGGGGACATAGGGTTGTAAAACTCCGTATCGCCCGGCTGAATCCCTATGAAGACGATATCTTCGCACGATTGCTCGATTTCCTCGATCAGAATCGACAAGGGGAGCGAATGCGTGGTGAACATCGACTTGCGGGCCACATCGCGCTTATCGAGCAGGCGGATAGACCCGACGGGCAGCGCCATGTCGGCGGCATCGACCAAGACCAGACGCGGCGGACGCTCGCGCTTGACCTCGATAATGTCGTCCTCGGGCGTTTGGCCTCCGTCGATGGTGTACCAACCGGCGATGGGTGCGTCTTCCATCTTTTTGGAGAGCACGGGGCCGGCGGCATCGTCGGCACGCAGCACGCTTCCCGCCGTGAGCACGATGCCCGCAAACGGGGCGCCGTTCACACGACCATCCACAACGCGACCCATTACTGCAACCTCCCCGTCAGATACACGCCCGACACATCGCGCACGCGTTCCACCAGATAGCGAAACTTCATCAGAAACGCGACCTGCTGGGCATGCAGGCCAAAGTCGTTATCGAACACCGAGATGCCGGCCTTGGCCGAGCCGCGAAAACCGCGCTCGTCGAGCAGCGTATCGCAGGCCTCGAGCAGCGACGGCACCGCCGCCTTGTCGAGCTGGCACTCGCCAAAGGAGCGGATGGCCTCGAACTTGGTCTTGGCCTCCCCCTCCGGCAGCGCGTCGATAAGCGTATAGAACACGTTCACCGGCACCGACAGGCGCGGCTCAAAGCAGTCGAGCACGCCGGTATGGTGGCCCACGGCGAGCGTGTAGTACAGCACGTCGCAGGCCTCCTGGGGAACGTCTTCCTCGGTCTCCACAAACTTACGCGTGAGCTCGTAAAAGACCACCTGGTCGGGCGCATGGTCCAGGCAGGGGTCGGCGACGCCCTCGGCGGCCTCGTCGCTTGCGCGCGAGGCATCGCCAAAAGAGCCGCCGAGCATGCCGGGACCCGCAAAGTAACCAGAGCGGTCCGTGAGCTCCATCTAGCGACCTCCGGCCAGCACCAGATCCTGCAGCGCCGAGTACACCTCGACGCGGCGCGGATCGTCCTGCTTATCGATAAGCAGCGCCATGGCGCCGCGGATATCGCCCTTGGGCGCGCCCTCGAGCGTATCCATAAACTCGTTGGCCAGGTCACGGCCGTAGCGGTAGCCGCTCATGGCGCGAGCCTCACGCTCGATGGCCACACGCAGCTTGTACGGCACGCCGGGGTGCAGGATATCGGCCTGCTCGCCGGCGGCCTCCACCGTGGTCTCGGCATGGAGCTTTTGGTCCAGCAGACCGAGCGCCATGGCAAAGCCGTAGATGGTCTGCGCGGGGCTGGGCGGGCAGCCGGGGATGTAGACATCGACCGGCAGAATCTTGTCCGTGCCGCCCCAGACGCAGTAGTTGTCGTAGAAGATGCCGCCGGTGCAGCCGCACGCGCCATAGGACACCACGATCTTGGGATCGGGTGCGGCCTCAAAGGCGCGCAGGGCCGGCATGCGCATGGCACGCGTCACGGCGCCGGTGTACAACAGCACGTCGGCATGACGAGGCGAGGGCACGACCTTGATGCCAAAGCGCTCGACGTCGAAGACGGGCGTGATGGAACCGAAGATCTCGATCTCGCAGCCGTTGCAGCCGCCGCAGTCAACGCGGTAGACATACACCGAGCGCTTGATCTTCTTAAGAAGGGTCGCCTTGGCCTTCTCGATGCTCTCGTCGAGCTCGATCTTGGTCGGGCGGTACTGGAGCCGCTCGGGCAAAAGCGTGGGTTCGGCCATGGTTACTCCTCCTTCGTTTCAAAATCCATGATGATGCCCTCGACCGGCGCCGGACCGGCGGGAATCTCGGGCGCATCGGGGTTGAGCTCGCGGTCGATATACTCCGGGTTCACGCCGTGGCCGCCCAGATACTCCATGCCGGGGCCCTGGGGCTCGCCGGACGCAAGCGTCTCGTTGGCAGCCATGCCGTGCGCGTTGCCGGTCTTTACGGCCGAGGCGGCGCGCAGGGCGTCGAGCTCGCGCTTGCACTCCTGGCACATACCGACGGTACGGGCGGCCTGCTCGGCCTCCATGCCGCCGGCCTTTTGCAGCAGGCGCTTGGCGTAGTCGATCTCCTTGTGCGGGGCAAACGGCTTGCCGCAGCGCGAGCAGTGCTCGAGCGTATAGACGCTCTTGCTGGTGAGGTCGTCCTTGCTCATGACGGCCAGCTCAAACTCCTCGGTGAGCTTGATGGCCTCCATGGGGCAGGCTTCCTCGCAGCGGCCGCAAAAGATGCAGCGGCCGTAGTCGATTGACCAGGTGATGGTATCGGCCGCAAGGTCGGTGTCCATGCGAATGGCATCGGCCGGGCACGCCACGCCGCAGGCACCGCAGGCGATGCAGAGCTCGGCATTGCGCTCGGGCTTGCCGCGCATGTCCTTGTTGGTGGGGAACGGCGCAAACGGGTACTTGACCGTCGCGTCGCCGGCCTTGGCGTTAACCTTCCAAAGCTTCAGCATATTAGAGCGCCTCCTCATCGAGCGGGGCGGCCATGGTGCCCTCGCCCGCGAGCGGCGACTTGTCGCGCCAGACGTTCTCGAACTGCTCCTTGTCGAGCACGTGGTCGCGCTTGGCGGCGACATCGGTCACCGTCACGCGGTCGGTGCAGGAATAGCACGGGTCGAGCGAGCCAACGATCAGCGCCGCATCGCCCACGGTGTTGCCGCGGAACATGTAGCGCAGGACCGGCCAGTTACTGTACGTGGCGGCCTTGGCGCGCCAGCGGTAGCACTTCTGGTTATTGCCGAGCATGGCCCAGTGCACGTCCTCGCCGCGCGGCGCCTCGGTGGCACCGATGGCGTACTTGTGCGGGGTGTACTCCCAATCCGTGGTGAGGATGGGGCCCGACGGGCAGTTCTCGAGCATGGTCTCGATCATATCGATCGAATCGTAGACCTCCTGGATGCGAACGGCGGTACGGCCGAAGGCATCGCAGGTGTCAGCCGTGGCGGCGTGCATCTTTTGAACGTCCGGATCGGCGTAGCCGTCGAAGGGATGGTCGAAGCGCACGTCGCGGGCATAGCCCGAGCCACGCATGAGCGGGCCGACCGGCGAGAAGTCGCGTGCGATCTTGCGGTCCAAGATGCCGATGCCACTCGTACGCTCAATAAAGTTGGGCGTGGAGAGCAAGACGTCGACGAGCTCCTGAACCTCGGAGCGCAGCTGGTGGATGGTCGTGAGCGTGGAGAGCTTCTGCTCGGCCAAAATGTCGCGACGCACGCCGCCGATCACGTTGAGGCCGTAGGTCTTGCGGTGACCGGAGAGCTTCTCGGCCAGGTCCATGGACTTCTCGCGGACGCGGAAGAACTGCTGGAAGCCGGAGTCGAAGCCCGTGTAGTGCGACGCCAAGCCAATGTTGAGCAGGTGCGAGTGCAGGCGCTCGACCTCGAGCATGATGGCGCGGATGTACTGGGCGCGCGGCGGGACATGGATGCCCTGGGCGCGCTCGACGGCCTCGGCATAGGCCACCGAGTGGGCGCAGCCGCAGATGCCGCAGATGCGGTCGGCGAGGAACGTCACGGCGTCATAGTTCAGGCGCGTCTCGGCGACCTTCTCCATGCCGCGGTGCACGTAGAACAGACGGTAGTCGGCGTCGACGATCGTCTCGCCCTCGACGAACAGGCGGAAGTGACCGGGCTCGTCGGAGGTGATGTGCAACGGGCCCATGGGGACGAGCGTCGTCTCCTTGCCCTTGGTGTCGGCCAAGAACTCGTAGTTTTCCATGTCGCTCGCAGGAGCGGGACGGAAGCGGTAGTCCATGGAGTCCTTGCGCAGCGGGTACAGGCCGCTGGGCCAATCGTCGGGCAGCACCAGGCGACGGCGATCGGGCAGGCCCTCGGGGATCAGGCCGAACATATCGCGCAGCTCGCGCTCGCCCCACACGCAGGCGGGGACGAACGGCGTCACGGACGGGAACGTCATCTTGGCGGGATCGACCTCGGTGCGCACGGTCACCCAGCCGGGGTCCTCCCCCTCCATGGAGATGACGTAGTACACGGCGTAACGGCCGCACAGGCTGCGCTCATCGTTGCCGATGATCACGGGAATCCAGCCGTAGCGCTCGTAGTACAGGTAGTGGACGGCCTCGGGCAGCTTGTCCTGCTTGACGGTAATCGTCAGCTGGTCCTCGCACTGCCACTCAACCTTCTCGATAGCGCCCGGCACTGCGGCGCGCAGGGCCTCGACGTGGCTTTCGCAACGACGAGCGTAGTCCTTCTTTTCAGGTTCTGCCATGGTGCTAATTCACCTCGCTTGTCTTGGTCTGGGAACTGAACACCATGCGGTAGAGAGGAGCCTCGTGGAGCTCTTCGACGCTCTGGTTCAAAACGACGGACGTTGCATCCTCGACGCCGCTCGTGATGGCGACCGGGGTGGCGATACCGAACCACATGACCACGATCGCGAGGGCGATCTCGGGGATGATCATGAGGGCGGGCACCTCGTGGCGCTTCATGCCCTCGGGCGCCTTGCCGAAGATGGACTTGAGCGCGATGCCGGTAAGGGCAAAGTACACGCCGGTGAGGCCAATGGCCACGAGCACGACCACCCAGATGGGACCGGACTGGACGCCGGCCACGAAGGTGAGGAACTCGGAGATGAACAGGGCGAACGGCGGGAAGGCGGCGAGCGCGAGCAGGGCGATGATGGTGAGCGCTGCCGTGACGGGAGCGATCTCGACGACGCCCTTGATCTTGTTCAGGTCGCGGGTGTGGTAGATGTGCTGGATGTTACCGGCCATGCAGAAGGCGAGCGCCTTCGTGAAACCGTGGAAGATGCAGTGCAGCAGGCAGGCGGCGATACCGAGCGGACCACCGATACCCAGGCACAGCGCGACCACGCCGACGTTGTCGACGGAGGAGTACGCGAAGCGGCGCTTGATATCGTCCTGCTTAAAGATGCACAGGGCGGCCACCAGGATGGACAGCGTGCCCAGGATGAGCAGGAGCGTACGCGGATAGGTGTCGCCCACCGTGATGATGGACAGGGAGTAGAAGCGGATGATTACCAGCATGGCGCACTTGAGCAGCACGCCCGAGAGCAGCGCGGAGACCGGGCTCGGAGCCTGGGAGTGCGCGTCGGGCAGCCAAGTGTGCATGGGGAACAGGCCCGCCTTGGTGCCGAAGCCGATGACGATGAACGCGAACGCGAGGCGCACGAGCATCGGGTCGAACTGGTCGGCGTAGGGCATGATGGAGGTGAGGAAGGCTGCCTCATGCGCGTTGGGCATGATATCGGCGGCGTTCGCGTAGATGAGCAGCGTGCCGAACAGGCCGAAGGCCACGCCGGCGGTGCAGACCATCGCGTACTTCCAAGACGCCTCGAGCGCCTGCTTGTTCTTGTAGATGCCCACGAGGAACACGGTCGACAACGTGGTGGCCTCGACCGCCGCCCAGGTGAGGATGATGTTGTTGGACAGGCAGGCGAGCAGCATCGTGAAAACGAACAGGCTAAACAGCGCGTAGTACTGCTTGGTGCGCTCGGCCGGCATGGTCTTCTCCTCGATATCGATCTTGATATAGGAGATGGAGTACACGCCGGTGATGAACCCGATGATGCCTACCAGAAGGACGAAGATCGACGAGAGCGAATCGAGATGGAGCCACAGGCCCAAAGCGTCGATATTCTGCCCGCTCGAGAGCATGGTTCCCGCGGTGACGACCGAAAGGACGAGGGTCGCCGCGACGGAGATGGTGTTGAGCCCCGCAAAGACGTTGTAGGACGTCGTCTTGGGGAGCGCAGCCATAATCAGGGAGAACACGAGGGGACAAGCGAGCAGGGCGACCGTCAGCATTGAAACATCCATGGCCTACCCCTTCAATTCGGTCAGGTCGTGGGAGTCGAGCGACTTGGTGTCGTTCCAGATCCTCACGACGACGGCGGACATGATGATGACGGCGAAAATGGCGTCGGTGGCGATGCCGATCTCGATGATCTCGGGGGCCGTGGGCGCGAGCAGGGCGAGCGTCACGTGGCTACCGTTCTCCATAAGGCAGTACCCGAAGATTTGCTTGAGGATGTTGCGCTGGGAGATGATGCACGTGAGGCCGACGAAGAAGTGCGCGAAGCTGATGGCGAGGGCCGGAGTAGTCACCTCAGCGGTGGGCAGGCTCAGGCGCGTGACCACCGCGAAGCAGATGGCCACCTCCAGACCGGTGAGGATGATGGTCCAGGCCGGCTTGATGGAGGAGGTCAGCGTGCTATCGGCAGGCGAACCCATCTTTTTGTAGGCACGGTTGAGAATGAACGGAACGAGGATCACCTTGGTGACGAAGGCCGACGCGGCCCACATGAGAAGCTCGGTGGCACCGGTGGTGAGGCCCAGGGTGAGCAGCACGCCCACCAGGACAACCGACTGGATCGCGTACCACTTAATGGCGGACGGGATGGTCTTCGAGACGACCACCATGGTGGAGGTCACGATCAGAAGACCGCCCAGGATATTGACTAACGAATAACCCATGTCCTACCTCCTAACCCATCCAACTAGAGGACAGAGGACCGGCGACGACGACCATGATCATGAGGACGACGAACACGAACGCCATGGCGCGCGGAAGGGGCTGGCCGGCGGCCACGGTCTCGCTCGGCTCACCGGGCAGGACCTTACCCATCCAACGCAGGAACCATGCGAAGGTGGCGACGGTCTCGACGACCATGACGCACACGAGGACGAAGATGACCGTGTTGGAAGCACCAACCGCGAAGCCACCGGAAATAATCTGGAACTTGGAGAAGAACGTGCTCATGGGGGGCACGCCGGCGATAGCGGTCGCGGCGACCGCGAAGCCCACGCCCGTGACCGGGTACTTCTTCATGAGGCCCTGGATCTTGGGCAACATACGGGTTCCCAGCGTGAAGCTGAGGGAGCCGGCGATGAGGAAGAACAGGGTCTTGGTGAACGCGTGGTTGAAGATGTGCTCGACGGCGCCGTTGAACGCCATCTGGCTTCCGAACACGGAGAGGCCCAGGCCGAAGAACACGTAGGCGAGCTGCGCGATCGTCGAGAAGGCGAGCAGGCGCTTCATATCCTTCTGGGGCAAGTACATGAGAAAGCCGAAGAGCATGGTCACGACGGCGTCGATGATGGCGACCCAACCGACGATCTCGGGGATATCGCCGGCACTCGCAAGAGCGCGGGCGAACACGCACACGCCGACCTTCACCATGGACGCGCCATGGAGGTAGGCGGAAACGGGCGTGGGGGCCTCCATTGCGGAGGGCAGCCACATGTAGAGCGGGAACTGGGCGGACTTGGCCCAAGCGGCGAACAGGATGAGCAGCAGCACGACGGTCTTCATACCGGAATCGAGCTGGGAGATCGCGCTCAGCGCGAACGTGCCGGTTCCGGCGAACAGGAAGGCCGCACCGATGTAGAGTCCCAGAGCGCCGATATGGGTGATGATGAGCGCCTTCATACCGGCCTTCTTAGCCGTGGGCGTCATGTAGTAGCTGATGAGGCCCCAGGAGCACACGCCGGTGATCTCGAAGAAAACGAGCTGGCCGACGATGGTGGAGCTGTAGGCGAGACCGGCCATGGCGCCGATGAACGTGGAGAAGTACACGTAGAAGCGGCGACGGGGCGCGTCGGGATGCTCCTTGTTCTTATCGCTCATGTACGGGAACGAATAGATGACGACGAGCAGGCCGATAGCGACGAACGCGGGTGCGAGCAGCGTGCTCATCCGGTCGAATATGAAGCCCATGACCAAGGTCTGGCCCATACTCGCCCAGGTTACATCGACCGCGTTCATGCCGTTTCCGGCAAACGTCGCGGCCAAGCCAACGGAAGCGACCGTGGCGATGCCGCCGGCAAAGGCGCAGATCCATTTAGCGTAGGGACGCGGCAGCATGACGATGAGCAGGGAGCCCAGCATGGGGACGGCGATCGCCACCATGGCAAAGAGGGACAAGCTCGATTCGATTGACATAGTTTCTCCCTTCTCCCTACACGCCTACGACGACGAAGACGAACGCGAGGACCGCGATGCCGACGACGGCCCAGGTCTGGTTACCGAGCACCTTGAAGCGCGAACGGGAAACGGAGTTCTCGAGCACGCCGCAGACAACGAAATCGACCAGGCACTTGACAAGGAAGACGACGGCGCCCACGAGAGCGGTGACGCCGATGGTCGCGGGCTCTCCCCAGGGGATGAAGATGGAGGTGAACCAAGCGACGACCACGACCTGCTTCATGCCCATGGCGAGCTTCATCATGGCCAGGGACGGGCCGGAGAGCTCGGCGAGCGGGCCCTCCTGGAGCTCCTGCTCGGCTTCGGCCTGATCGAACGGAAGCTTGCCGAGCTCCATATAGCAGGCGGCCGCGAAGGCGACGCCGGCGAGGATGACGGCGACGACGCTCGAGACGTTGCCCGTAACGATGTGCTGACCCATGGTCGCAATGTCCGTGGAGCCGCACACGATGGCGACGGTAAACATCGCGATGAGCATGGACGGCTCGATGAGCGCGCTCATGAGGAGCTCGCGGATACCGCCGAAGCCCGCGTAGGCGTTGGAGGAATCCACGCCGGACAGCGCGAAGAAGAAGCGGGACAGCGCGAGCGCGTACATGATGGTGATGGCGTCACCAAAGACGGGCATGGGGCTCTCGAGCGTGAACATGGGCAGGCCCATGGCGAGCATGAACGACACCGCGAGGAACAGCGGCGGCATGATGCGCAGCACGAAGCTCGAGTCGGAACTCACGGACTCGGGACGCGCCATGAGCTTCGCGAGGTCCCGGTAATCCTGAAGGATGGACGGACCGCGGCGATTGTGCATCTTCGCGCGAATCACACGGGCGAGGCCGGAGAAGAAGGGCGCGACCAGCATGACCACGAGGCCCTGCGCTATCGCAAGAACGATGTTCATAATATCCTCTCCCCTCTCTAGACCATGACCACGGCGAGCACGAGGAAGACCACGAGCGCCGCGACGATGTAGCAGATGTATACGGAGTAGTTGCCGCCCTCGATCTTGGAGGCGAGGCCGGCCAGCTTATCGGCACCCTCGCTCGGTGCATCGACCAGGAAGCGGTCGGGCAGGGGCTCAACGCCCTGGGCGACACCGGTGAGCTTCTGGAACACGTGCGCGATGGACCAGCAGATCTTGGTGCATACCTCGCGCAGGGTGTAGAGCGGGCCCATGAAGAACTCTACGTCTGACGCGAAGCTCGTGGCGACGACGGGCATGTGCTCGTTGGGCTCGTAGCCGCACGCCCAAGGGTCGGTCTTCTTAGCGGGGGCCTTGGTGCCGAGGCAGGATCTCAACACGAACGCGAGGCCGGTGAGGACCACGAGCGCGATGGCGATCGCGGGGGTGGAGGTGGCGGCACCGGAAATCTCGTTCACCAGAGACACGCCCGAGGTGGCTGTGATGGCAGAGCCGGCAAGCACGCTCTGGGCGACGTCGCCCAGAACCGGGGCGATGACGGGAGAGCCGATTCCCAGCACCACGCAGATGGCCGCGAGGAGCATCTGCGAGAACAACATCGGAGCCGGGGACTCCTTGGCGTTCGCGGCCTCCTGGGAACGAGGGCTGCTCGCGAACGAGACGCCGTAGGCCTTCACGAAGCACGTGACGGCCAGGGCACCGGTGATGGCGAGGGCGGCCGCGGAGGCGACGGCGAACACCATGACGACCGGGTCGGAGAGCGTCGAGATGTTGAACAGGGACTGGTAGGTGAACCACTCGGAAACGAAGCCGTTGAGCGGCGGGATAGCCGAGATGGCAAGGGCACCGATGAGGAAGCAGACGGCCGTGACCGGCATACGGCGGAACAGGCCGCCCATCTTCTCCATGTTGCGCGTACCCGTGGCATAGAGCAGGGAGCCCGCGCCGAGGAACAGCTCGCCCTTGAACATGGCGTGGTTGAGCGTGTGGTAGAGGGCGGCCATGAGCGCGATCGTCGCGATGACGTCGTTGCCCAGGGCGTGCGCCGTCATGGACGCGCCGACACCGAGCAAGATGATGCCGATGTTCTCGACGGAGTGGTAGGCCAGCAGGCGCTTAATGTCGTGCTCGTGGAGGGCGTAGACGACGCCCAGGACCGACGAGATGGATCCGAAGACCAGGACCATGAGGCCCCACCAGAGCTGGACGCCCGAACCCGCGAGCAGGTCGAGACCGACCTTGAGGATACCGAAGATACCGATCTTGATCATGCCGCCGGACATGAGGGCGGACACGTTGGACGGCGCCTCGGGGTGCGCCTGGGGCAGCCAGGAGTGCAGCGGGATGATACCGGCCTTTGCGCCGAATCCGAAGAACGCGAGGACGAAGCACGCGGAGGAGACGGCGGGTCCAAAGTCATGCGTACGGAAATCACTGAAGCTGAAGGAACCGCCCACGCCGTTGGTCATGAGCAGGAAGCTCGCCATGATAAGGACAAAGCCCACGTGCGCGATGACGAAGTAGAGCCAACCGCCCCTAATGGAGTTCTTGTTCTCCTCGATAACGACAAGGAAGTAGCTCGTAAGGGACATGAGCTCAAAGGCGACCAGGAACCAGAACACGTTGTCGGCGGTGATGACGAGCATCATCGAGGCGACGAAGGTGTTCATGAAGAAACCGGCGCGCCCGACCTTGCCCGGGTACTCATCGAAGTAGGACAGACCGTAGATGAAGCCCGCAAAGGCGAGGATTGAGATGAGGACCACAATCAGGCCCGCAAGGCCGTTGAGCAAGAGCTCGAGACGGGCGAACGGGAAAAAGAAGACCGTGTTGAGGGACGAAACGTCGCCAAGCACGGCCTCGAGGCCCGCGATGAACGACAGCACGGCCGCGACGGCGCCGATCAGGCAGCCGGCGGTCTTGGCGGCGTTATCGGCCTTGATCAGCAGAACCGAGGCGAGCGCACCGATGCACGAGACGGCAAGCGATGCGATAAACAGCGCCATGCTATCCATTGTTTACGCTCCCTTCTGCTTTCTCGGACAGGCCCTGGGCCACAGCGGTAACGTCGACGACTGGACCGTTTTCGATCGAGCGCAAGCGCTTGGCCTCGTCGAGCTCGCGATCGGCCGCGCAGCCCATGACGGTCAGCGCCTTGGTGGGGCACGCCGCCACACAATGCGGGCCGTCCGGATCGAAGGCGCACAGGTCGCACTTGACAGCGCAGGTGTACTGGCCAGGAGCCCACGTAAGCAGGCTGCTCAGGGACTTAGGATACGAAGGCGTCGGGTCGCACATGCCTGCGACACCGGCGATAGACGTGCCATCGGGATGGATGGCTCCGAAGGGGCACGCGATGGCGCACAGCCTGCACCCGATGCACTCCTGCTCCTTGACGTGGATGCGGTCGCCATCGTGCTCGATGGCATTCACCGGGCAGACCTCGGCGCAGGGGGCACCCTCGCAATGGTGGCAGGCAAGGGCGGCCGAAATACCGCCGGTCTTCACGAGCGCCAGGCGCGGCGTATCCTGAAGACCCTGCATCCGGTGGGCGTCGGCACAGGCGGACTGGCATGTTCCGCAGCCGATGCACCTCTCCGGGTTGATGTCGATGAAGCGGTTCATCCCCACTTCCTTTCAAAATAACGGGCCGGGCTCCCGAACGTACGGGACGCCCGGCCCAAAAAGCCAACGAGAACGGAACTACACGATTTGATTCACGTGCGTCTCGTCGTCGAACTTGGCGGCGCCGGGCTCAACGTCCTGGGGAGCGGCGGCGTCCACCAGAGCCTGCTTGAGCTCGGTGTACTGACGCTCGACCTCGCCCTCGGCCCAGACCTGGTCGGCGATAGCGTCGACCTGGCAGGCGGAGAACTTGTCCTCGGGCGTATGCGAGACCGGGTCAACCTTGTGAATGGTCAGCTCGTTGCACTTGCCGATCCACCACTGGTAGGTCATATAGACCGTGCCCTTATTGATGCGGTCGCTCACGTCGGCGCGGCTGTATACCTGGCCGCGGCGGCTGTGAATCGAGACGATGTCGCCGTTCTTGATGCCGCGCGCCTCGGCGTCCGCGGGATTCATGCGGACAAAGCCGGGCTCGTCGGCAAGCAGCGCCAACGTCTTGCAGTTGCCGGTCATCGAACGGCAGCTGTAGTGGCCGACCTCGCGGACGGTGCACAGGATGAGCGGGTACTCATCGTCGGGAAGCTCGGAGGGCGCCTCCCAGTCGTGCGCCATCAGGTTGGCGCGGCCGTCCTTGGTGGTGAACTTGCCACCAGCGAACATGTCGGGCGTACCGTGGTCGTTCACATCGGTGCTCTTGACCGGCCACTGGGCGTAGCCGCCCTCGGGAGCCATCTTCTCGTAGGTCGCGCCCACAAAGTTGGGGCACAGGCTAATGCACTCGTTCCAGATCTGCTCGGTGTTGTCGTAGTGCATGGGGTAACCCATGCGCGTAGACAGGTCCGCGAAGATCTCCCAGTCGTGACGGCACTCGCCCTTGGGCGGAACGGCCGCGTCAAAGTGCTGGAAGCTACGGTCGGATGCGGTAAAGACACCCTCGTGCTCGCCCCAAGAGGTAGCGGGCAGGATGACGTCGGCGAGCATGGTCGTCTGCGTCATAAAGATGTCCTGGCAAATGAACAGATCCAGCTCGGAGAGCGTCTTGCGCATACCGGCCGAATCGGGCTCGGTCTGCACCGGGTCCTCGCCGTAGTTGTAGAAGCAGTGCACCTTGCCCTCGTCGACCAGGTGACCCAGGTCGGTGAGCTTGTAGCCCTCCTCGAGCGGGAGCTTTTCCTCGGGCACGCCCCAAGCCTTGGCAAACTTGGCGCGCACTGCCGGGTCGGTGACCTTCTGGTAGCCAGGGTACAGGTTGGGCAGCATGCCCATATCGCAGGAGCCCTGGACGTTGTTCTGACCGCGCACGGGCGCGAGGCCGGAATTGGGTTTGCCGATCTGGCCGGCAACGCAGGCGATGGAGGCGATGGTGTGCACCGTCTTCAGGTTCTGCTTCTGCTGGCATACGCCCATACCCCAGCCAATGATGGCAGAGGGCTTCGCCGTGGCGTACATCTCGGCAGCTTGATGGATCAACGCGGGCTCGACACCCGTGATGTCCTGTACGGATTCGGGAGTGTAGTTTTTGATGGTCTCCCACCATTCGTCAAAGCCGTTCGTGTGCTCGGCGACGAATTCCTTGTCGTAGAGGCCATCGTTGACCAAGCAGTTGGCAAAGGCGTTGAGGAACGCAACGTTGCAACCGTTCTTGATCGGAAGGTAGAGATCGGCGATACGCGCGGTTTCGATATGGCGCGGGTCGGCGACGATGATCTTGCAACCCTTTTCTTTGGCTCGCACGATACGCCTTGCGACGATGGGGTGCGAATCGGCAGGGTTATAGCCGAAGAGGAAAATGCAGCCCGCATCCTCCATACCGGGGATGGAGCATGACATGCAACCTGAACCAACCGTGTCCATCAGACCGAGGACAGTAGGGCCGTGTCAAGTACGGGCGCAGTTGTCCACGCTGTGGGTGCCGATGCACGCACGCGTAAACTTCTGCATGACGTAGTTCGCCTCATTGCCGCCGCCTCGCGAAGAGCCGGTGGTCATGACAGCGTTAGGACCATATACGTCAATTATGGCCTGCATCTTAGATGCGGTGAAATCCAGTGCCTCGTCCCAGCTTACGCGCTCAAGATCCGCGCCCTTAGTGCGGCGGATCATCGGGTGCAGTACGCGAGGAGTCAAGATCTTGGTGTCGTTGATGAAGTCGTAGCCGCTCATGCCCTTAAGGCACAGCTCGCTCTGGTTGGTGATGCCGTTGAGCGGTTCGGTACCCACGACCTGGCCGTTTTGGACCAAGAGGTTAAACTGGCAACCGGCGCCGCAATACGGGCAGATCACTTTATGCTTCTCCATGACACCCTCCTTCCTTTTTCTGCTACCGAATACTCGGTACTTATTTGACAATCATTGGGCCTGTCGCCCGACGCTTACGCCTCGTTTTCGATGGTGGCGCGGGCACGCTCGGCAGTCAGTTCTGCCAGACGCTCCTCGTCTACCAGGGTGAGGCCCTTGGTCGGGCACGCCTCGGCACACGCCGGACCGCCGGGACGGTCCACGCACAGGTCGCACTTGAGCACGAAGCTCTTAGTCTGCGAGCCCACGCGAACGTCACCCATCAAGACGGGGACCTGCGTGGTCGCCACGCTCACGGCGCCAAAAGGGCATGCCATGACGCAGCTCTTGCAGCCGATGCAGTTGTCCTCGTTGACGCCGATGCGATGGTTCTTTGGATCAAAGAACAAGGCGCCCGTGGGGCAGGCCTTGGCGCACGGAGCGTCCTCGCAGTGGTGACATGCCACCGGTGCGGAAATCTCGTAGGTGCGCGTTACGCGCAAGCGAGGTGCGGCGATGTTGCCGGGAATATCGTGTGCCTCGATGCACGCCGCCATACAGGTTTGGCACCCAATGCAACGTGAGGAATCGGCTACGACTCGTTTATTGCCCATGTTGTTCACTCCCTCCTGAATCCCATGCCGGAGAGACCCTGCCGACGTTGCCCCGGACCGCCCGTGGTCCGGCATCGGCGTATCGAGTGCATGCGGCGAAACAGGCACTTCGATAGAATTCCTCCAACGATATACAGGTTAAATATA
Source organism: Collinsella aerofaciens (assembly GCF_015670745.1). GTDB lineage: Bacteria > Actinomycetota > Coriobacteriia > Coriobacteriales > Coriobacteriaceae > Collinsella > Collinsella aerofaciens_T. Next base: position 158,584 of record NZ_JADPCH010000002.1, read on the forward strand.
CGCAGTTGCAGGTGGCGAACTTGAGCATACGCCCTGCAATACGGGTGTATTGCAGGGGTTTTAGCAGGTTGGAACTATTCTCGGATAGCTATAAAGGTGAGTGTATTACATGCGTACATCCAGGGGAGATTTCACGCTCGTTTATAAAGGATGTAATACGTTTGATATATATTTCGTGCTCATTAACTTGAGTGCAATAAAGCAGTGGTTATAAGATTGGCTATTATTAGCCAATGTTGTATTTGACCATTCATATTGCACGCTCATTAAGGGAGGCCAGTGATGTCATCGACTCAAAAAAAGAGCCATCCTGCAGGTGCGCATTCGCGAAGAGGACAAACAGCATGCCGAGCGCCTCTACGACGCCATGGGCACATCGCTTGCCGAGGCCGTTCGCCTTTTTGTCGCGCAGAGCATTTTGATGCGCAAGCTTCCCTTTCAACCGGTCGCCGTGCGCTCAAAGGACGGCACCGCCGCCTATGGATCGCTCAAAGCATATGGTGACCCCAATCGCCGCTCCGAAGAGCGCAATGCCTGGATTGAGTACCTTGCCACAGAAAGCGACGATTCGATTTTGGGTCCCGAGGAAGTAGATATCCATGAGTAGCACCATCATCGACGAGACCGTCATCCTGCGCTACCTGCTTGACGACGACGAGGTTCTGCCACCGCGCGCCGCCAAGGTCATCGCCACGCGCACCGCTCGCGTCTACCCCGAAATCATCACGCGCGTCGTGGTCACACTGCGCGACGTCTATAAGGTTCCCCGCGTTGAGATTACTGCGGCCATGAAGAGGTTGCTCGATGACGTCATGGTCGACGAGCCCACCGTTGTCGCCCTTGCCGTCAAACTCTTTGGCAAGACCCATATGGACTTTACCGACTGCCTCCTCGCAGCCCGAACCGCCATCTACAACGATGATGTCGTGAGCTTTGGCAAGCCCATCATCCAAGGCATGATCGATTACCGCCGCAAGCGCCAAACCGTGGCCGACGTTCGCGACCGCGCCGCCGAAGCCCGCGGCCGTGCCGCCGAAGCCCGCAGCCACGGCACCGATGCCACCATCGACAAGCTCCGCCACCACGGTCGCCACTAACCGACAGGCAACGGCATCGCCCGTCCCTCAACCCCATCCCCTCTTAAGTTGCGGTGAAATACGGACTGTTTCATGCCTTTAAAGGCCTCAACAGTCCGTATTTCACCGCAACTTATTGAAGGTTGGCTGCGAACGATTTCGCTATCGGGAGTCGGCGTAGGGTTTTGTTGTCGGAATGCCGTAACCGCGCATCATGGCACCGAACGATTCTACGTCGTAGGTGTCCGAAAGTTTGAAATGAATGACGTTGTGGCCCATGGCACGAAGGTTCGCGTCGCGCATGAGGGCCGCTCGATAGGTTTTTGCCGCCGCTTGCTCTGGATCATCTTGAGCTTCGTCTTCAAACTTACCCAGCCCATGCAGCTCTGCCAGCGTCCATGATCCGTCTGGCATCTGCCAGCCATAATCTGCTAGATAATAACCAGCGTTTCCCGGTCGCGTTATCTCAACTTGAAGCTCAGGCGCGGCAACCCCAGCGAGAATCATCGCTGCTCTCGCCTCGGACTCGCCGCCATTGTCTGACCTGCAGTCCATATGCTCAAAAACGTCAAAAGCACGCGCGATGCCATGCAGCCCTCGGCAATTTGCCTGCGCATATGCTCGCAGCTCTTCGCGTTCAACATCGTACTCACGGGCCAAGCCATCGACATAGCCCAGCGCATAGCGAAAGGCGCTCGTTCGGGCGATATCAACAACCGTTCGATACGGATCCGTCAGCGTAAACAGACCGATCCGCCACACTTCGCCCGCCCGCCAGCGCTTGTATTCAACGAACTCATACGTATCACGCCTTGTAGACCGCGGCAGCAGCACTTGCACTTTATCCAATAGCGTATACGCAGAGCCGATGCCGTAGAGCAGCGCTGCCGTCGATCCGCAAAACACAGCATCCGGTTCAACGACCGCAATAGCGGATGCCAGCTGAAAGATGCGATCTTCAACCCCAAGATTATTCCAATAGACCGGATCCGCATACACATGGTTGTAAAGACGAAGCATGAGCTCTTCCTGCATAAGCTCGCGCGCACGGCGTTCATCCCAAGGATCAATTGTTATAAGCAGCTGTCCATCTTGATGAATTCCAAGGGCCGAGAATAGCATCCTTGCATATGACTGCGGAATATGTTTGCCTTTATCGAGCATGGCCAACCCCATAACCGTCACGGCGGAGAGAATACCATTACGCTATCGCATGCTTCCGTCCGTAGGCCTTGCCAAAAGCTGACCAAAAGCTTGACGTCGCAGGTCAGAGGTTCAAAAAATATTTACACTCTCGGTAGACGGTCGCTACGACCCTCCCAACGGCATCGGAATCCAACCTTACAAATAGTTGCGGTGAAATACGGACTACATGGGCCATAAAAGCCGGAAAACAGTCCGTATTTCACCGCAACTTAGGAGGGGATGTGGGGTCCCCGGCATGTATATGAAAACAGCTCTGGTCCCAAAAGGAGCCAGAGCCGTTCGTCTATCTTATGGAGCGGGCGACGGGAATCGAACCCGCGTCATCAGCTTGGAAGGCTGGGGTTCTACCATTGAACTACGCCCGCAAGATATGGTCGGGACGACAGGATTTGAACCTGCGACATCCTGCTCCCAAAGCAGGCGCGCTACCAAACTGCGCCACGTCCCGAAGGTGTTGAGCAGCTAAGGTCTAAACCTTGCGTGTCCCAAAGCGAAGGAAATTATAGGGGAGACTCCCCGCCTGTGCAAGCGCAGAAACCCTAGCTCCTCGAATGTGCGACAAAACGACTATGGAGCAGGCCGATCACAAATGCCACCACGGCAACCGGCGCCCACGCGGCACCGATATCCGCCAACGGCAGCGCATCAAACGGCAGCCACGTGCCCCCAAAGAACGCATCGCGGACCGAGGTGATCACGCTCTGCACGGCAACCACACCGCCAACCCAGACCCACACCTGCGGATGAGCGTCGCAAAAGCCGTGTACCAAACCCATGAGAACCAGCACGATGGCGACGGGATACAAGGCGTTAAGCATGGGCACCGAGAACATAAGGATCACGTCGAGGCCCACGTTGGAGAGCACGCACGAAAACGCCGCGAACACAAAGGCAAGGATCGCGAAGGGGCGGCGCATGGCCCCCTCGGAAGCCTCCGCTCCCCCTTCAACTACGTACGTCTCACAGAAATAGCGCGAGCAGCAGCTAATAAGACCGATGCACACGTTCATGCAGGCGAGGAAAAAGATCGCGAAGACCACGACCGTGCCAGCAAGCCCAAAATGCATGGAGGCCGAACGAGCGAGGATGGCAGCGCCGTTGGTGGCATCGGGCATAACCGTGCCGAGTTGCATTCCGGCAAGCGCCAGGCCGCAGTAGATGATGGCCATGAGCACGCCGGCGATCACACCCGAACGCGAGATCTCGAAGGCCACGCGCCTATCGTCGGTAACGCCCAACTCGTGGATGGTCTCGGCGATGATGATGCCGAAGGCGAGCGACGCGAGCAGGTCCATGGTCTGATAGCCAGTCAAAAAGCCCTGCACGGCGGCGCCTGCATCGTAGGGAGCCTGAGGCGCGGCAGCCGGTCCCAGTGGCGAGACCACGGCGGCACCCACGACCAACACTATGAGCACAATGAGCGCGGGGCCCGTAATGCGGCCGAGCACGCGCGTGATGACACCCGGGCGCAGCGTGAGAGCAAACGCGACGACAAAGAAGCCAACGGCAAACACCAGGCGAGCCGTGCCAAGCGAAACGCCCTCGGGCAGCAGCGGCACCAGCATCTCGAAGGCCGTGGAGCTCGTACGCGGAATGGCCAGGCACGGGCCGATGGCCAGATACACCGCCGCAACAAAGAACTCACCGAACTTGGGGTGCACGCGGCCGGCAAGCTCGCGCGCCGTTCCGGCAAGCGCCACGGCGATAAAGCCCATGACGGGCAGGCCGATGGCGGCGATGAGAAAGCCGAGCATGGCGACCGGCGTGGCTGAACCTGCTTGCAGCGCCAGCAGTGGCGGAATGATAAGGTTGCCGGCGCCAAAGAGCATCGAGAACAGGGCGATGCCGACGGTAACGACATGGTCGGAGCGCAGACCACGCGAGGCGGATGAGGCCATAGACACACCTTTCGGGTCGAAACAAAAACGGGACGGGCAAAAGACCCGTCCCGCAAGTATATACGCTCTAGCAGGCTAAATCGCGCAAAGCGTCAATCGCGGTGTCGACTTCCTCGTCCGTGTTGAAATACCCAAACGAGAAGCGAACGACACCCTGACGCTCGGTCCCCAGCGCACGGTGCATGAGCGGGGCGCAATGGGCGCCGGGGCGCGTCGCAATCCCCCACCCTTGCATGAGTGCATCCGAGATCTCGGCAGAGTCGATATCGCCCACGTTGAGCGAGACGATCGCCGAGCGCGTCGGTTGGCCAAAGGCACCATAGAGCTTAATCCCCGGAATCTCGCGCACACCGGCAAGGAAGCGATCAGCGAGCGCACGCTCGTGGGCAGCAATCGCCTCGACCCCACCCTGGGCCTCGATAAAGTCGAGACCAGCGGAAAGGCCGGCGATACCGTGGCCGTTGAGCGTGCCCGCCTCAAGGCGCGTGGGCCACTCAAGCGGCTGCAGTGGGTCGAAGCTGTGCACGCCCGTGCCGCCCATGGCCCACGGAGCCACGTCAATGCCCTCCGCCACGGCCAGGCCGCCGGTCCCCTGCGGACCCATGAGCCCCTTATGGCCGGTAAAGCACACAATGTCGAGGCCCATGGCCTGCATATCGATATGCGCCGTGCCGGCAGACTGCGAGGCATCGACGATCACCAGCGCACCGGCCGCATGCGCGATGGCAGCCACGCGCGCAATGTCGACCGCGTTGCCGGTCACATTGGAGGCGTGCGTCACCACCACAGCACGCGTACCGGGCGTGACAAGCCGCTCGAGCTCGTCGTAGTCGAGCACGCCGTTGGTATCACAGCCCGCATGCTCAACCGTCACACCCTGCTCTGCCGCCAGGCGGTTGAGCGGACGCAGTACGGAGTTGTGCTCGAGCACCGTTGTGACCACATGGTCGCCGGGGCGCACCACCCCGTTGATGGCGGTGTTGAGCGCCGCCGTGGAGTTGGGCGTAAAGCACACATGGTCCGCCCTCGGGCAACCCAAAAGGCGCGCGAGCTTGGCACGGCAAGCGTGAATCGTACGAGCGGCATCGAGGGCACCCGACGTGGCGCCGCGCCCGGCATTGCCGAGCGAGCACATCGCCTGCGTCACGGCATCGATGACCACCTGCGGCTTGTGCATGGTCGTTGCCGCGTTATCCAGATAGATCATCGCACGACCTCCCACATATCGATCACGGTGAAGCCCTCGGTGGGAACGCCCGCCGAGGCAAGTTCGCCGCGCAGCAGTTCCTCATCGGCAGGCAACGCCTTCCACGCCAAACCGCAGCCGGCAGCGACCTCCCCGGGCACGGGAATCGTCCGCCCGGGAAGACCGCGCTCGATGCACAGGGATTCGCAACCCATGGCGGCCGCCGTGGTAGGAAACGTGATGACAAGCGCCGGGCGCTTCTCCCTCATGGCAACTCCAACCAATACGCTACGGGCGCACGACGCGCACGGCCTGCTCCATCTTCTCCACGATCACGTACATGTTGGTGACCTCGCCCACCGCAAGCTGGTCTTTAATGCCATAGTGGTCCAGGCAGGTGCCGCAGGTAAGGATCTCGACGCCCTGCTCGGCCAGACCCTTCAGGTCGTCGAGCACCGGTGAGCCCTCGACGGTGAGCTTGGCGCCGCCGTTATAGAACAGCATGGTCGAGGGCAGCTCCTCCTGCTGTGTCACGGCAAAGATGAAGGCCTTCATGAGCTTGTGGCCCAGCTCGTCGTCGCCGCGGCCCATGCAGTCGGTGTAGACGGAGATGACGAGCTTGCCCTTGCCGGCGCTGGCATCACAGAAGGCAGCGCCATCCTGCTCGGGATCGGCCACGGCAACGGCGCCAGAGGTCGCCACGGTCACGTGCCACTCGGCGTCAGAAACCTTCTCGACCGAGGCCGTGCAGCCCTTCTCCTGCGCCATCTTGGAGATGTTCTTGACGGCGGTCTCGTTATCGACCGAGGTCACGACGGTGCCCTCGCCATCGAGCTGCTTCAGAGCTTTGAGCGTCTTGACGACGGGCAGCGGGCAGGCATCGCCCATGGCATTGACTTCAATCTTGGTAGACATATTTTTTCCTTTCGAATAAATCGTTTTAGAACTGTACATAGCTCAATAAACGTGTCGTTAACGGACAACGTGGACGGCAGGACCGTCCGGCACCGGCTCGCACACGCGGCCGATTGTGGCGGCAACACGCCCCTCGGCATGCAGACGGCACGCAAGCTCATCCACATCGGCAGCAGGCGCCGCGATAAGCAGGCCACCAGACGTCTGTGGATCGTACAGCGCGTCGAGCATACCTGGCTCCAGGTCCTCGTCGGCAGCCACGCGCGGGCCAAAGAAGTCCTGGTTGCGATAGGAGCCCGCGGGGATAATGCCCAGACGCGCCATGTCGAGCACCTGATCAAAGAGTGGCACCGCTCCCGAGGCAAGCTCAACCTGCACGCCCGAGCCCTCGGCCATCTCGCACGCATGCCCGATCAGACCAAAGCCCGTAATGTCGGTGCAGCCGTGAAGCTCAAGTCCCTCGGCCAGACGAATCGGCGCCTCGTTGAGGGTGCACATCGAGTCAAACATGGCTGCGGCCTCGTCTTGCTCGATGAGCTCGCCCTTAATGGCCGTGGTGATGATGCCCGAGCCGATCGCCTTGGTCAGCAGCAGAACATCGCCCACGCGTGCGCCGCTGTTGGCGAGCATGCGGTCGAGCGCGACAAAACCACTCACGGACAGGCCGTACTTGGGCTCGTCATCGTTGATGGTATGGCCGCCCGCGATGGAGCAACCCGCCTCGACGCACTTGTCGGCGCCGCCCGCCAGAATCTGGCCGGCGACCTCGATGCCCAGGCAGCTCGGGATGCACAGCAAGTTCATGGCATGGCTCGGCCGCCCGCCCATGGCGTAGATGTCCGACAGCGAGTTGGCCGCGGCGATCTGGCCAAACAGGAACGGGTCGTCGACCATCGGCGGGAAGAAGTCGATGGACTGCACGAGACCAAGGTTCTCCCCTACGCGGAAGACGCTCGCATCGTCGGAGGTATCGAACCCCACGAGCAAGTTGTCGTTATGCACATTGGGTAAATCGCCCAGGACCTGGGCGAGGGCTCCGGGGGCCAACTTAGCGGCTCAACCGCTCGCGGCCGTCATGGACGTGAGCCTCATGGTGTCCTTAGCCATACGAACCCCCTTCCAACAAATTAACGACTTTAAGTATACGCCCCAGGCACGCTTCCCAAGAGACCGCCGACGGCTCGAACGTCGAAGGCGGAGCCGCAAGCGCCTGCGCGATAGCATCTGCCAGTGCGCGCTCAAACAACGGAAGGTCGGCCGCCACGGGCGTGTCGACATCCGTCATACGCGGCGACGCCACCCACGTCACGGGAGCACCGGGAAGCATCGCCTCCATCCAGGGACGAACGCCGGGCAAATCGGTCGCCATAACTTTGCAGCCGCACGCGAGGGCCTCGATCGTCACGAGCGGCAAACCTTCGTAAAACGAAGGCAGCACAAAGACGTCGGAACTGCGGTAGGCACGCACGAGTTCATCGCTATCCAGGCGCCCCGCCAGCGTCACCGGCACATCCGAGGCCGCGGTCAAGCGCTCGATACGCGCGTACTCGGCATCGTCCCCGCGGCCGCCCACAAGTACCAAGCCAGATGAGCGGACGCCATCGTCAATCGGCAATGACACAGCTCGAACCAGCGACTCGACGCCCTTTTTAAAGCAAATCTTGCCCACGTACACAAGCGATCCCGGCTGCCTCGCCACGCTTGCGTCGCGGCAGAAGACGCGATGGTCGTAGCCCGTCCCAATCACGTGGATGCGATCGGCATCGACGCCGCACACCAGGCCAATCTGCTCAGCCTGCTCAGCGTGGAGCGCAAAGACGGCATCGAGCCGACGAACCGCACTTACGATGCGATCGCGCTCGAGCGCATGCGAACGCAGCTGGCGCAGGTCGGTCGAATGGCACACGGCAACAACCGGCACGCCCCGGACGCACTCGCGCGCCAATGCGGTCACAAGATACAGGTGATGGCAGAGCACCAGATCGGGCCGAAACTCAGCCACCGCCCGATCGATTGCAGCAGCAAATGCCCGCTCAAATGCCTTGAGCATCGAAGGCGTCAGGTCACGATAGCGCGTGGAGGGATAGGGCATGACATCGGACATACCGCAGATGGGAAACGGCAGCTCGGGCGACTCGAACGGTACGGCAAACACGGCAGCACGCCGGTCCAGCTCGCCTTGGGTATCACCCGGTGCCGCGCCGCAAAGCACGGCGGCGCGATGCCCCGTCTCGATCTGTTCGCGTACGAGCGCGGCAAGGTAGGTGCCGCTGCCGGTGCTATCTGGTTTTTGCGCCGAGATATTGAGGATGCGCATGTCGCGGTACACCCCTAGGCCAAGGCGGCGGCGCGGACAGCCGCGCCGATCGCTCCGGCAAAGCGAGCTTGGGGCGAGGTGGTCACCGGCGACCCCAGTAGCTCGCCCAACCGCTCCACCACGAAGGCGTTCTCGCACAGGCCACCGGTCAGGTAGTACGGGGCGCCCGCGGCCTGCCCGGCCATGGTCGCCACGCGCGATACGACACTCTCAATCACACCACGGGCGATGTTCTCGCGCGGCTCACCACGGCCGATCAGGCTGATAACCTCGCTTTCGGCAAACACCGTGCACATGCTGCTGATCTTGGTGGGTTCGCCGGTGCGGGCGAGGTCCGTCATCTGCTGTTGGGAAATGCCTAGGCGGTCGGCCATGATTTCCAAAAAACGGCCTGTGCCGGCAGCGCACTTGTCGTTCATGGCAAATTTGGCCACGCGGCCGCCTTTAAGCTGGATGACCTTGGTGTCCTGGCCGCCCACGTCAATCACGGTCCCGTGATCGCCAAACAGGCGCACGGCACCGGTGCCGTGGCAGGTGATCTCGGTCACGACCTTGTGCGCATAGGGCACGGCGACACGACCGTAGCCGGTCGCGATCACGCGCACATCGTCGGCTGCCACGTCATAGCCGGCCGCTGCCAGCGCCTCGCGCAGCCGCTCGGAAGCATCGACCGAGGAGAACCCGGTTGGCTGCACGCACGTCCACGCCACCGAACCCTCCCCGTCGACCACAGCAGCCTTAGCCGCCGTAGACCCGATATCGATCCCGATCCCTATCATGGCTCTCTCCCAATCTAAACATCAAAGACAGCTGCGCGTTCAGGCGCCTTAGCTCTAGGTTTCTCAGGTGCCGGAGATTGCCCCGAAAGAGGAGCGCAGCGTACTTTGGGTACGCAAGCGACGGTTTGAGGAGCAAAATCCGGTGCCTGAGGAAGCTACAGGGTTTCGATGAAGGCGGCGATGCGCGTCTCGATCTGGCCTATGTCGCCGTCGCTGTAGTCGGTCTCGATCTTCATATACGGAATGCCCGCGCCCTCGACTGCCTCCTGCATGCGCGCACTCTCCACGTTAAAGGTGTGGCACGCCTGGAGCACGTTTTCGACCACACCATCGACGTGATACTTCTCGCACATGGCCAGGGTGTTGTCCATACGGCCGTCGTTGGGCGTCATGACCGAGCAGTTGATATCCAGGTAGCGGTCGGCGATGGCGCGCAGGATGTCGGGAGCCTCCGGGTCGATCATCATGGCCGCCGTGCGCTCGCCCGAGCAGTCGTCCATACACACGACCACACCGCCGTTGAACTCGATGGTGCGACCGATCTTGTTGATCACACCGCCCACCGGGCAACCGGTGATCAGAATGCGCTTGGCATCCGCCGCAACCGGGCGCTCGCCCGCGTCGTAGGCCTCGCGCAGCTTGGCGACCTTTTGCTCCAGCTGCTGCGTATAGGCCTCGATATCAAAGCTGAACGTACCAGCAAACATGGTGCTCATCAGGTCGACGCCGCTCATGGCCGCCGGCTGGTTGGCCTGCAGCGCAAACATCTCGAGCTGGGCCGCACGCAAGCGGTTGCGACGACGGACGGCAGCGCGCAGGTCGTCATCGGTGATCGTAATACCGTAGAAGTTCTCGAGCTCCTCCTTGAGCAGGCGGCACTCCTCGTACCAGCCCTCGCGCTCGTAGGCGCGATCGCGGCTCTGCGGCAGGTGCAGAATGTGCGTGCGCTTGAGCTCGTTGAGTAGCTCGTACATCTTCTTCTTGCCGTCGCAGGTGGTCTCGCCGATGATCATGTCGCTAAAGTACGTAAACGGGCACTTTTGCGAGTAGGCAAAGCCGTAGGTCGACTTGATGAGCGGGCAGAGGTTTGCCGGCAGCACCTTCTCGGCCTCGGGAATCACCTCGTCGGACGTACCGCACAGCGCCACACTTGCAGCGCCCGCGGCATCGATAATCTCGAGCGGCGTATAGCTGCACAAAAAGCCGACCAGGCGATTACCCGCCTGCTTATAATCCTTGACGCGAATAAACGCCGCCTTGCGTTGCTCGTTGAACTCCTCAAAAGTGCACGGCAGCAGCTGCTCAATATTTTCCGACATATAACTCCTTAACAAACCTTTTAACCAACCAAGGAAACGGCTTTCCCAGGTGCCCGAGGTTGCCGTGAAAGAGGAGCGCCGCGTACTTTGGTATGCAAGCGATGGTTTGAACGGCAAGATCGGGTGCCTGGGGAAGCCGCTGGACCGGATAGCCCTAAATGGTTTCCAAGAAAGCCTCAATCCTGGTTTGCAGTTGGCCTGCATCCTCGCCGGCGTAGTCGGTCGTGATGTGCATAAACGGGATGCTGGCCTCTTCGGCGGCCTTCTCCACGGCAAACGACTCCATCTCGTAGAGCGTGCAGAACTGCAGGGCCACGTCGACGATGCCGTCTACATGCAGGTCCTTGGCCATCTGAACGATGTCCTTCATACGCTGGTCGTTGGGCGTAAAGACGGCGCAGTTGATCTTAAAGTAGCGCTCGGCGATGGCGTCGAGCATCTCGTCGACCGTCTCGCCGGACTCGTCGACCAGGTCCTTGTAGTAGCGCGAGCCCGTGCAGGACTCCTCGCCGACCACAACGCCGCCGGCCTTCTCGATGAGGTTGAACAGTTTCCAGTTGGGCACGGCCATGGGCGTACCGGTGTACAGGATGCGCTTGGTCCCCTTGGGCGTCACGCCCTCGCCGGCCTCGACACGCTGCTCGCACTCAGCCGCCATATCGTTGATGGCTCCGGTCAGACGCGGCGTGTCGTCCATAAAGGCGGCCTGAACGGTCAGCAGGCTGTCGAGACCGCTGATGGGTGCCGGGTCGGCAGCGCGCGTGGCTGCGAGGCGCTGCAGGGCGCGACGCTTCTCATTGACGGCGTGGATGGCGGCCTTCAGACGCTCGGGCGTAATCTTGACGCCGCACTCGTCCTCGATCTTGGCGGCGAGCTTCTTGACCTCGGCCTTCCAGGTCACGAGCGTCGACTCGTCGTGTACGTTGGGAATATCCATGACGTACATGTTCTTTTGCGTGGCAAAGAACTCGTAGGCCTTCTTCTTGCCGTCGCAGGTGTTCTCGCCCACCACCAAGTCGCTCGACTCGATGTAGGGGCAGACCTCGCCCAGCTTAAAGCCGGCAAAGCTCTTGATGAGCGGGCAGGTGTTGCGCGGCAGATGCTCCTCGACCTTGTCGGTCGCCCAGTCGGCACCCGAGCACAGACCAACAGGAATGCCGTCACAGGCAAGCACGATCTCCTCGGGCACGTACACGCAGAACGAACCGACGATCTTGGTGGCCTCGCCGGCCTCCTTCTTGTCGAGCATCTCCTTAATACGGCCGCTATGGATGTTGGTGGCCACAAAGTCCAGGTAGGACGTGGACTTGGGGCGATTGTTCTGCGTCAGGAACATATCGCCGTACATCTGGCCCACAGCGCCCAGCAGCATGTCGTGATCGGCAAGATTCATGCCGAGGCTCTCCCACATCGGATGGAAATCGAATTCTTCAGCCATGACGGTTCCCCTCTCGAACCAAATACGGATAACTACGGTATTGCTGCACGGTGGGCGGCGAAAACCCAGCCGTGCCTAAACCCGGAATTTTGGGGAACCTGCTTTGCGGTCGATTATTTAGTTGTGCGTCGTCTCTCCCGGAGCCGTGAACATACCTGCTCATATGCGACTCCGAGCCATATACAGGGCGCGCGCGGCAACGCGGCGAATGTATGTCGTCTGCGGCATGTGCGCGTCCTCCTTTACAAGTTAAGATCAACTATATCAACGGTCGTCGACCATGCGAACACCGTTGACATTCGTACGACAGCGTCGTGTGCCGCCGTTTAATAAATAATTATCTGTGTTGATAAGAGTTTGTCATTCCCCATTAGGCGAACGGCAAGACAAAGCCGCCGAGACTTATATCCCCGACGGCATTACCCGGCGCTACCGACAAACCAGATGGATCCTGCTGGCATCAAAATGCATACGCAGGGTCTCGCCTTCTTGCGGTAACCCATCCGCTGGTACGCTCAATTTGTTGACCTTCCACTGCAGACGCGTTGGCGCATCGGCCCGCGGCGCATCCAACAGCACCAGGCGCTCAAAACGCGAATCGCTCACGCGCGCCACGTGCAGGTCGTAGCTGTTGCGACCCCGCTCGGCACGGTTGTCCACATGGAAGTAGCTCGCGCGAATGCCCAGGTACGCCACATTATCGGGAACCTCGCGACCCACGTTAAAGGTCATGCCCCAATCGAGCGCCTCAACTTCTTCGTCGCCGATCTTGCGCGCCCGGCTTGTGTTCTTGCAGCCCGTCAGGCGCAGCGCCGCCAGCGTCTGCGGACGGCGGACCACGTCCTCGACGGAGCCGATCTCCTCAACATGCCCGTCGTGCATCACGCAGATGCGCTGGCACAGGCGGCACGCTTCGTCGATGTCGTGGCTCACATAGAGCACGGTGCGGTTGCATACATCGAACAGGTCGAGCATGTTCTGTTCGAGGGCGCTCTTAAGATAGGAATCGAGTGCGCTCATGGGCTCGTCGAACATAAAGATGCCCGGGTGAGCCGCCACCATACGGGCAAGCGCCACACGTTGCTGCTGACCGCCCGAGAGGCGCGCGGGATAGCGGTCGGCAAAATCGGCTAGGCCAAAGATGCCCAGGTAGCGCTCGGCAAGTTTTTTACGCGCCGCGGCGTCGCCCGCGTCCTTTACGCCGGCACATACGTTATCGGCCACCGTCATGTTGGGAAACAGCTGATAGTTTTGGAACAGCAGGGCGCATTTGCGCTCCTGGGGCGACAGGTTGATGCCCGCCGCCGAGTCAAAAAAGGTCACGCCGTTGACGACGATCTTGCCCTCGTCGGGCGTCTCCACACCGGCAATGCAGCGCAAGGTGCAGCTCTTGCCGCAACCCGAGGCACCGAGCAGCGCCACACGCTCCTCGCCGGCCTCAAGCTGCATGTCGAGCATAAACCCGGGATAGCGCTTTTTAATATCCAGAACGAGCGACATGGCCTATCGACCTCCCTTCGCGACCGCGTCATCGCGCATAAGCTCGGCCAGCGCCTCGCGATCGATTCGCAGGGCATCGCCGCCCGCCGGGTCGAGCGAATCACCCTGTCCGGCGAGGTCTTTGGCCTGCTTGCGCCCCGCATGGGAAAGGCCCCGCTCGCGATACTTTTGCGAATGGGCGGTGTACATGTTAATGAACAGGATGACCAGGAAGCTGAACGCAATTACGACCACGACCCAGAAGAGCGCGACCGACGTATTGCCGCCCATCCACTCAAAATAGATGGCGATGGGGATGGTCTGCGTAATGCCGGCGTAGTTGCCCGCAAAGAACAGCGTGCAGCCAAACTCTCCCATCGCGCGGGCAAAGGCGAGGACCGTACCAGCAGCAATAGAAGGCCACCCAAGCGGCATCATAAGCTTGGCAAAGATGCGACGCTCGGACCATCCCAGGGTTCGCGCGGCGTCAAGCATCTGCGTGTCGAGGCTCTCAAAGGCGCCGAGCGCCGTACGGTAGACCAGGGGGAACGATACCACCACGGCAGAGATCACCGCCGCCGGCCACGTAAAGACAATCGAGACGCCGTGCGCAATCAGCCACTGGCCCACCCCGGTCGAGCGACCAAACAGCATAAGCAGCAAAAAGCCGCAGACCGTGGGCGGCAACACCATGGGGATGGTAAAGACCGAGTCGAGCAGGCCCTTGATGCGACTCGAGGTACCCATAGTCTTCCACGCGGCGAACAGGCCCAGCGCAAGGGAGATCACCAGGGCAAGGCCGCTCGTTTTAATGGACACCCAAAACGGGCGATAGTCGATGTCGCCCAAAAAGGAGACCAGAGAGGTCAAGGGCCCTTGCTCATCCCGCAACATGACAGACGACGCCTCTACCATTTGAGCGCTATCAAGCCAACGCGCGCCGCCCTTGGCATCACCCGAGGCTGATGCAATCACCACATAGCGGTCCCCATCCGCACCGCGCTCATCAAAGCCATAGGTATACCCGCCGGCATCAAACGTTGTTTCCGCCGTGACATACCAAGGAAGATCCACGTCCCCCAGCCGCGCACCTCCCATGCAGTTTGCGCTGTCGAGGTCACAGACGAGGGCCTTGAGACCCGATACGCACTCGTTGTCCTGCGGATCCAATCCATACTTCTCGACCGCCTTGGGCGATATCCACGCCACAACGCGATCGGCAGCAGGCGCCACTACAAGGTCCACATCCTCGTCAACGGGAAACCGGTAGCCCTCAGGCTGGCCCTCCATGGCACGAGCGGTCCCCTTCGCCAACCGCTCAAAACCCTCGATTCCATAGGAAAGCCCATGAGCGGTCGCAGCAACCTGGGCCCCGTCCTCGGCGTCCCCGGCAAACGCAAATCCCGGCACCCAGCAAAGCGCGAAGGTCAAAGCACAGGCGACAAGCATGCGGAATCTATTAAGCACGAAAAGCTCCAAGCGAATACAAGGACGGAGTGAAACACAAAACGATGAAATTATCGCGCCAAGCCGCACTACTCGGAAAGCTCAAAGCCGTACTTGCCCCAAATCTTCTGGGCCTTCTTGTTGGTCAGGCAGAAGTCGATGAACGCCTTGGCCTCGTCGGCGTGCTCGGAGCTCTCGGCGACGGCACCGGGATACACGATGGGCTTGTGCGAGTCCTCGGGGCACACGAAGGCCTCCTCGATGCCGTCGTAGCGGAAGATGTCGGAGCTGTAGACAAAACCCGCCACGCAGTCGCCTGTAGAGACGTAAGACGCAGCGGTGCCGACCTTGTCGGCCAGGGCTACCTTGTCGGCGAGC
Source organism: Collinsella aerofaciens (assembly GCF_015670745.1). Classification (GTDB taxonomy): domain Bacteria; phylum Actinomycetota; class Coriobacteriia; order Coriobacteriales; family Coriobacteriaceae; genus Collinsella; species Collinsella aerofaciens_T. The sequence goes on from NZ_JADPCH010000002.1 coordinate 174,021, forward strand.
TCGGGCGCGTACTCGCCGTCGTCGCCCTCGGTACCGGTATAGAGGCCCACGGAAGCCAGCGCCTGGTTGGCGTACTTGCCGGCGGGGACGGTCTTGGCGTCGCCGATGGCAATCTTACCGTCCAGATTCGCGACGTCGGCGATGGCCTCGACCTTAGTATCGGAGCCCTCGGCGCGAATGATCACGAGGTCGTTGACGAACATGTCCTCACGCGTGTCGGCGTCGACGAGCTCGGCGGCCTCGGCGTCATCCATGGTGCCCTTGGAGGCCGTGATAAGCACGTCGACGGCGGCACCGGCGCGCATTTGCTCGACAAGGTCGCCAGACGCCTTAAACTGCGTGTCGGCAAACGTGGTACCGGTCTGGTCGGTGTAGAGCTCCTGAACCTCGGGCAGAGCCTTCTCGAGCGAGTTGGCAGCAAAGACCTGCAGCTCGACGACCTTCTTGGAAGATGCCTTAGCAGAACCGGCATCGGATCCGGCCGGCTCGGACGTCTTGTTGCCCGAGCAGCCGGCAAGGCCAAGGCCGGCGGCAGCGGCAGCAGAAAGCGAGACAAAACCGCGGCGTGAAACCATATCGAACATATTCAACCCTTTCGAACGCTATGCCCGGGCACCCCGCCGCAGGCTTTATTCTGTTACTAGATTATACTTCCGCGCGAATAATGATAATGAGAAATTATTCTCTCTAGAGAATATAGTTTCGAGTTGCCGTGCACCTCGGCGTCGCTTCGGCGGAAAACAAAGGCGGAGCAGCCGTTCAGGTCGCCCCGCCGCAGGTAAACCGCTTATTTGGTATGTCCGCCGCCCGCCGTCATTTGGGCCGCATGCTCCAGCTGATCGCTCACGGCCTCCCAGCTTTCGCGGGCCGCTTTCGTGGATCCCGGAAAGTTGATGACAAGCGTATGCCCACGCTGCATGCACACGGCGCGCGAGAGCATAGCGCGGCGCGTCTTGGTCATGGAGTACGCACGGATTGCCTCTGCAATACCCGGCACATCGCGGTCGCAGACGGCACGCGTCGCCTCGGGCGTCACGTCGCGCATCGAAAGTCCCGTGCCGCCACAGGTGAGCACGACATTGGCGTGGCACTCATCGGCAGCTTCCACAATGGCATCACCGATCTCGCTGGCGTCGTCGCGCACGACCACATGTGAGACGACCGTCCAGCCCTGCGCCTCGATAAGTTCCTCGAGTGCGGCTCCAGCCTCGTCCTGAGCAAGATCGCGTGTATCCGAGCACGTCACGATCGAAATCTTCAACTCCATAGTCTTCCTCCTACAACACCGTGCCCTCGGGCAGGTCGACACGCACGACATCCACGACGTCGCCCGCCTTGAGCTCGCACGGTCCTTCGTCAATACGCAGCAGGCAGTTGGACCGCTGCATCGTGCCGAGCAGCGCCGAATTCTGCGTCTTGGCCTCGGTCACCAACAGCTCACTGGTCTCGGGGTCCCGCAAAACCGTGGCGCGATCGAAGAAGCGTCGGTCCTGGCGCTTTTTCACGCCGTGCGTGAGCGTCGCCTGCTGCACGGGACGCACGCCCTCGGCAAAGCCGCGCATCTTGCGAATCGCCGGACGGGCGAGCATCTCAAAGCCCACATACGCCGCGGCCGGATTGCCTGAAAGCCCTAGGTAGGGCTTGCCCCCGAGCAAGCCAAACGTGATGGCCTTGCCCGGACGCATCGAGATGCGATCGAACAGCACCACGCCCTCGCGCCGGACGAGCGCCGTCACGTAGTCGTAATCGCCCGCCGAGGCGCCGCCGCTCGTAATGACAAAATCGCACTCTCGCGTGGCGCGATGCACCAGCTCGCCAATCGCCTGCTCATCGTCGGGCGCAATACCGTAGAACACGGGCTCGGCGCCGGCATCGAGCGCCTCGGCCATCAGCGCCGAGGAGTTGGAATCGCGAATCTGACCGCGCGCCGGTACCTTACTCGGTGCGACCAGTTCCGTGCCCAGCGAGATGATGCCCACACGTGGGGCAGCGTGCACCTTCACGCTCGCGTATCCGGCGCTTGCCAGCAAGCCGGCGCCCGCCGGAGCCACGACCTCGCCGGCATGCATCACAACATCGCCGGCATGGGCCTCCTCGGCGGCAGAGCGAACGTTCTCCCCTACCTTGGCAGGCGCCGAGAAGCGAACGTGCGAGCCCTCGTTGCCATCGCCATCGAGTACGTCGACGATCTCGTACTTCACCACGGCATCGGCACCTTCGGGCACCGGCGCGCCTGTCATGATGCGGACGGTCTCGCCCGCGCCGATTGTGCCCTCAAAGACATGGCCCGCGGCCTCGTGTCCTACGACGGAGAGCGTCACCGGAGTGTCACCGGCGGCCGCAGCAAGATCGGCTGCGCGCACGGCATACCCGTCCATGGCGCTGTTGGCAAACGGCGAGATGTCGATATCGGCCACCGCGTCCTCGGCCAAGGGAAGACCGGCGGCCTGCCACACGGGAATTTCGACGAGATCGGTCGGAGCAACGTGCGACAGAACAATCGACTGCGCGTCCTCCAGCGGAATGAGTTTCTCTGCCATATGCACCTCTTAATGCCACGGCGCACAACAGGGGCGCCGATTCTTTATGCTTGTCTCAGTATAATCCCCCGACGCACGACCGCGACTCGGCCTGCACCCGCAAATACACCTGTCGGTTGCAGGCCGCGAAACAGAATGGAAACCAACCCACCGGCTCGTCGCGTTTACCGCGTTTTATAATGCTTGCGTTGCAACCTAAAAGAGGAACGTATGGCTCATAACGACAAACCCGAAAGCGCAAACGAAGCGCAGGATCATTCCCAGCCGCTCGACGAAGGCGGTTATTTCTCCCTGAACGACGTCATCGCGGCAGGCAGGCATCAGCTCACCCGCTCTGAGCATCTCTTGGCTGCCGACACGCGCCGCAACGCCCGCAACCTACTCGCGAGCGCCAAGTTGCTCGCACTCGTCGTCATCGTCTCGCTCGCCATGGGCGTTGCCGCTTGGGCGTTTTTGGCCTCGTTGAATATCGCGACCGACTATCGCGAGCACCATGTGTGGGTCTACGCCTTGCTTCCCGTTGTGGGCATGGCCACCGCATGGGCCTACAAGAACCACGGTCTCGCCGCCAAGCGTGGCAACAACCTGGTCATCGACTCCGCTCTGGGCACACGCCTCATCCATATGCGCATGGCCGTCCTCACCTTCGTCTGCTCCACGCTCACGCACCTAACGGGCGGATCGGCCGGTCGCGAGGGAGCTGCGGTGCAGATTGGCGGCACCATCGCCAGCAACATCTCGAGCCTCGCCCACCTCAAAAAGCATGACCACCACGACCTCATGCTCGCCGGCATCTCGTCGGCCTTTGGCGCCGTATTCGGCTCGCCCCTTGCCGGGGCTTTCTTTGGCATGGAGATGTGCTTTATCGGCAAGATCGACTACACCGCGGGCATCTACTGCCTGGTCGCCTCGTTTACCGGCTACTTTACATCACTCGCCCTAGGTACCGAGTACGAGGCGAATGTCATCGCCAGCGTTCCCGCTATGACGCCCAAAACGGTCGTCATCGTTGTTATCAGCGCAATTATCTTCGGTCTGACGGCACGCCTCTTTGCCTGGTCGGTTCGAACCGTCAAGAGCCTCTACGGTCGCTTTATCACCAATTACCTCGTTCGCGCACTCATCGGCGCACTCGTGGTTTTGGCCGCCTATGCCCTCCTCGACGCCTGGAACTACGCCGGCCTTTCCACGTGGCTTTCCGGCGCCGGATTTGCCGGCAACACCACCCTGACGGACGCAGCCATCAAGTTGGTCGTCACAGCGCTTACCCTGGGCGCGGGCTTCCAAGGCGGCGAGGTCACGCCCCTGTTTGGCATCGGTGCGGCGCTCGGCGGCTGGATAGGTTGCCTCGTCGGAATCGATCCCAGCTTTCTGGCAGCGCTGGGCATGCTCGGCGTGTTCTGCGCCGGCCTTAACGTGCCTATCACCACCTGTATGATGGCCATCGACCTGTTCCACGGCACGGCTGCCGGGTTCTTTGTCATCGTGGCCTTTATCAGCTACCTAACCGCCGGACACCGCGGCGTGTACCCCGCCCAGCGCATCATCTCGCCCAAGCGCCGTTCGCTTATTGTGGATGAGGGCGGTACGGTAGCGGATGCTATCGAGCGCCACAACGACCTGATAGAGTAGACGTAAGTATTCGCCGTGCAGCCACAATCGGGGGCAATTCGACCTGAGCGCGACCGCACCGTCACGTCATACGCCGGGAGTCGCCCCATGCACGCAACTGATTTTGGTCGCACGCTCATCATCGCCAACCCAGCCGCCCAGTCGGGTGCGGCGCACGAAGTTGCCGAGCGCCTGCAGCGCTTTTTGGACATGACTGCACGCGCATCCCAGTTTGACCTGGTGCTGACCGAGCGCATGGGGCACGCCGAGGAGCTAGCCGCCCAGGCAACGGGCTATCGCACCGTTATCGCCCTTGGCGGCGACGGCGTGATCCACGAGGTCGTCAACGGGCTTATGACGCAGGATGAGGCGGTCCGTCCCGCCCTTGCCGTCCTGCCCGTAGGCTCCGGCAACGATTTTGCCCAAACGCTCGGTATCGATGATTTCTCCGGCAAAGATTTTGGCGCGCTGCTCACCTGCGAGCTGCAGCGTCAGGACATCGGGCGCATTCGCTCGTGGAGCCCTGCGAGCGGCAACGGCGAGGCTGCCGTTGAGTACTACGACCAGACGCTTTCGGTCGGCATCGATGCCGCCATCGGCCTGAGCACCACCGAACTACGCAAAAAGACGGGCCTCGCCGGCGCTCCGCTCTACACTCTTTCGGGACTTGAGCAGTTTGGCCTGCGCTATCGCAACTACCCCATGACCGTCAGCTTTGACGGCGCGCCCGCCGAGCGCGTAAGGGCGATTATCATGGCGATTCAGCTGGGCCCCACCTATGGTTCGGGCTATCGCATCTGCCCCGACGCCGACCCGTGCGACGGCATACTCGACGTCTGCTACGCCTGCGGCCCCGTCCCTCGTGCGGTCGCGCTTCCCATGTTCCTTTCGGCCAAGGACGGCCACCATACCAAGCTGCCACCGGTTCGCATGCGCCGTTGCCGTCATGCCGCGCTCACGTTCGAAGAGCCCGACTACCCCATCCAAGCCGACGGCGAGCCCGTTGTCGCCTCGCGCATTGAGGTCGACGTCCTCGGCGGAGCCCTTCACGTCTGGCACCCCACCCGCTAACCCCACCTAAGTTGCGGTGAAATGGGGACTGTTTATGCAGCTAAAGCCGCAAAACAGTCCCCATTTCACCGCAACTTATTGAGAAGATCATTCCTCCCCGCCTGGCTTGCGACGGTTGGCCTTTTTAATGGCGTTGAAGTGCTTGTCGTTGAGCCTGCGCTGGCGCGATCGCTGAGGCACCTTGGTCTTGACGCGTCGGCGCGGTGGACGCCCGCGACGCTCAAGCTCTGCCCTCAGCTTACGCAGACAGCAGCTGCGATTCTGAAACTGACTGCGGCTCTCACGCGCCGTCACGACAATCCCCGTGGGCCCATGCTTCATGCGCACCGCCAAGTCCGTCGTGTTCACGCCCTGTCCACCCGGACCCGTCGCGCGAAACACCTGCACCTCGCAATCGCGTGCCAGCTCCTCGACCGACATCTCGGCATAGCGCGCATACTCGCGCCATCCCATCTTGTTCTCATCCATATCAGCACCTCCCCTCATACAAAAAATGTGACAAAGGGACAGTCCCTTTGTCACATCGCATACCAATCGCTTGTGCCGCGCGCTTAGGCAAAGGTGATCTCGCCGGTCTCGCAGTCCATATCGGCGATACGGGCCAGGCTCTCGACGCGGAATCCGCGCTCGCGGAGCTTATCGCCGCCGCCCTGGAAGCCCTTTTCCACGGCAATGCCAATGCCGGCAACCTCGGCACCCGCAGCCTCGCAGATCTTGATAAGACCCTCGAGCGCGCAACCGTTGGCCAGGAAGTCGTCGATAATCAGGACCTTATCGCCCTCGGACAGGAAACGCTTACCCACGATAACCGGGTACTCCTTCTGCTTGGTAAAGGAATAGATGGTCGTGGCATACTGCTCGCCGTCGAGGTTGATGGACTGGGCCTTCTTGGCAAAGACCACCGGCACGCCGCCAAAATGCTGAGCCGCGATGCAGGCCATGCCAATGCCCGAAGCCTCGATCGTCAGGATCTTGTTGATCTCGACACCCTCGAACAGACGGGCCCACTCGGCACCCATGTGGTCGAACAGCTCAACGTCGCACTGGTGGTTGAGGAAGGCATCAACCTTAAGGACGTTACCGGCCTTTACGATGCCGTCATGGCGAATACGATCCTCAAGCTCCTGCATGGCGCAACCCCTTCTCGCGGCAACGATACCGCGCGATTAATAAACGTTGTTCGATAGTCTACCACGGACCGACCCCCGCCCGGCCCACAAGCCGCATCGCACCACAAAGCCGCAAGACCAGTAGATAGGCCCGATTCATGGCAAGCCTGCCCCCACAAGCTAATGGCGGGCGCGTATCCTCACCAAACGCACCATGGCAAGCGCAAAGCCCACGGCGGCCACAGCCATGAGCACGTAGAACACCGAACGGAAACCGAACAGGAACACATCCGGACGACCTGCAACAAAACTGGTCACGGCCTCGCCCATCGCCACGCTCATCTGCCCATACAGGATATGCGACGCCACCGTAATACCGAGTGCCATGCCGGCGTAGCGCGCCAAACTGCCCAAGCTGCCCGCAAAGCCGAGCGCTTCGCGCGGAGCCGAACCCATATACAGCGAGTTGTTGGGGCTCTGGAAAATCGACGTGCCGCACGACATAAATGCGACGCAGCACACGATCACAGGGATAGAAGAGTGCTCGTTGAGCGTGCTCACCGCAAAGAGACCGCACACATATACGCCCAGGCCGACCGCCGTGGGGCCCTCGCAGCCGACACGGTCCGAAACCGTTCCCGAAAGCGGGCCGATAAAGGCATTCACCATTGGCAGCGCCAAAAACAGCAGGCCCGAAACGTCAGACCCAAACCCATGCGCATCCTGAAAATAGAACGGCAGGATAAACTCGGATGCGCCAATGCCAACGAACACGATGAGCATGCAGGCAAGGTTGATGGTGAAGGCCGAATTTGCAAAGCAGCGACGAGCGGCCTCGATCATGGACATGGGACGCTCGCCGGCCTCTGGCTTAACATGCGGCAGCGTATAGAGACCCACGATAAACGAGATCACGCCAATGGGCAGGTTGATGAGGAAGATGCTCTCCCAAGGAAAGCTTGCCACCAGCATGCCGCCGAGCACGGGGCCACACATCATGCCGAGGGCCACAAAGGTCGCGAGAATACCCATAGCACGGCCTCGTTCGCGCGCCGGAAACGACTCGGTGATGATACCCATGTTGTTAGCCATGGCCGCCGCGCAACCGACGCCCTGAACAATGCGTGCCAGGATAAGAACCTCGAGCGAGGACGAAAGGCCGCACAGCAGCGAACCGACCGAAAAGACGATGACACCCAGCTGGAACACATTCACCTTGCCGCGCACGTCGCCCAAGCGGCCAAACGGCAACATAGCCACGCATGTCGCAAGCAGGTACACCGAGCTCACCAGCTGAATGCGATCGAGGCCCACGCCCAGCTCCTTTTGCATCACGGGCAGCGCCACGGTCACGACGGTCGAATCCAGACACACCATAAACGTCATGATGAGCACGGTAAATAGAATCGCCCATTTGTTCTTGCCATGGGTGTCGCCCTCTAGGGCAATATGCTCGCGGCGCAGCTGCTCTGCAGTTTTCTCCATATCCATCCTTTCGAGTGGCGCAACGCAAAAACGGGGCCCCAATCGCCTGTAAACAGTCGCAATTGGGGTCCCGCCTACGGAATCGGAACGAAAGGCCACCGAAGCTTTCTGCCAGCATCGGCGCCTTGTGCGAACGCTAGCCTAGCACTGCTCGAGTGCCTGCTCAAGGTCGGCAATCAAGTCGGCCGTGTCCTCGAGGCCGCACGACAGGCGCACCATGTCGGCGGAGATGCCACAGGCGATGAGCTCCTCATCGTTCATCTGGCGATGTGTGGCATTAGCGGGATGCAGGCAGCAAGTGCGGGCGTCGGCCACGTGCGTGGCGATCTGGGCGAGCTTGAGGCTCTTCATAAAGGTCTCGGCCGCCGCGCGACCACCGTTAAAGCCAAAGCTCACAACGCCGCAGGTACCGTTGGGCATGTATTTCTGAGCGATGTCGTAGTACTTATCGCCCTCCAGGCCCGGATAGCTCACGAAGCGTACCTTGGGATGACTCTGCAGGAACTTGGCAACGGCCAGGCCGTTCTCGCAATGACGCGGCATGCGCACATGCAGGCTCTCGAGCGAGCTGTTCAAGAAGAAGGCCGCCTGAGGGTTCTGCATGGGGCCGAGGTCGCGCATGAGCTGAGCGGTTGCCTTGGTAATGAAGGCGCCCTCACGACCGAACTTCTCGGCATAGGTCACGCCGTGGTAGCTCTCGTCGGGCGTGGTGAGACCCGGGAACTTGTCCGCATGGGCCATCCAGTCAAACTGGCCGTGGTCGACGATCACGCCGCCCAGGTAGGCAGCATGTCCATCCATGTACTTGGTGGTGGAGTGCGTAACGATGTCGGCGCCCCACTCAAAGGGGCGGCACATCACGGGCGTCGGGAAGGTGTTATCGACCATCAGCGGCACGCCGTGGTCATGCGCGGCCTTGGCAAAGCGCTCAATATCGAGCACGGCAAGGGCGGGATTGGCGATCGTCTCGCCAAAGACGAGCTTGGTATTGGGCTCAAAGGCTGCCTCGAGCTCCTCATCGGTGCAGTCGGGGGCGACGAACGTGCAGGTCAGACCCATGCGCTCCATAGTATGGGCGAGCAGGTTATACGTACCGCCGTAAATGGCAGAGCTCGCGACCACATGATCGCCGGCACCGGCCACGTTAAAGATCGCGAGGAAGTTCGCAGCCATGCCCGAGCTCGTGAGCATCGCGGCGGTGCCTCCCTCCATCTCGCAGATCTTGGCGGCAACCAGATCGCACGTGGGGTTCTGCAGGCGGCTGTAGAAGTAGCCCGACTCCTCCAGGTCAAACAGCTTGCCCATATGCTCCGACGTGTCGTACTTCCACGTGGTGGACTGGTAGATGGGCACCTGGCGCGGCTCGGCATCTCCCGGGTGATAGCCGCCTTGAACACATGTAGTACCGATGGTCTGCTCGCTCATATCTAGCTCCCTTGCCTGGGTTACGTTTCATTCGGTTCACGATACCGCTACCCTGCACCCCTCTCAACCCATCCCCAAGGTAGGTTATGGGACTAATTGATCAGGGGTATTTATCTCAAGCCTTGGGCATTTGCTCGATAGATAAAAACGAGGCATACATGAAGCTCTCGATGATTACATGCCCGTCACGGGTACCATAGGCGGGTACACCGTGACCAAGGAGACAACGATGAAGCAAATCGATACGGCCCAGCTCGACATCACCGCCTGTCAGGCTCAAGCTGCCGAATATCACGCCCGTGGCTTTAACTGCGCCCAAGCCGTCGCCTGCACGCTCGCGCCCGCCGTCGGGCTCGACCCCCAGGTCGCCTTTACCCTCACCGAGGGCTTTGGCGCCGGCATGGGCGGCATGACCGAAACCTGCGGCGCCATCTCGGGCGCCGTGGCCATCATGGGCTTTGTAATGAGCGACGGCATGGAAAACCCCAAGACCAAGGGCCAGACCTACAAGCTGTCGCGCGAAATCGCCAAGCGCTTTGGCGAGAAGAACACGACGACCGTCTGTGGCACGCTCAAGGGCATCGGATCGGACAAGGGTCCGCTCCGCAGCTGCCCCGGCTGCATCGACGATGCCGTCGAGATCGCCTGCGATGTGCTAAAGCAGCTCGCCGAGTAAACGGCGGCAACATAAATCGACGGCCGGCGCGCTTGGAATCAATCCAAAAGCACGCCGGCCGTCGCCGTTAGAACTCGGCAAATTCGGGAGCGCCGACCTCAATCTCCTCACGCCCCGCCATAAGCTCGCGCATCTTAGCGCAAAACGGCTCCTGCTCCCCCGCCTTAAACACCAAATGAAGTGTCACGGCGTCCGCGTAATCGGTATCCGAAACCTTGGCACCCGAATCCTGCGCCAAGCGAAGCACCTGCTCGTACTGCGGATAGGCCACATGCACGTCAACCGGCACGACGCTCGTCATCTCGACAATCTGCCCGGCCTCCTGAGCCGCGGCCACCGCCGCCTGCGTCGCCGCGGTATAGGCGCGTACCAAGCCACCAGGCCCCAACAGCGTGCCACCAAAATAGCGCGTCACCACGCAGCAAACATTTTTGAGCCCCGCGCCGCGCAGCACCTCGAGCGTCGGCATACCGCTCGTGCGGCTCGGCTCACCGTCATCGCTCTGGCGTTCGCGTCCATCGACCAAAATCCACGCGGGAACATTGTGTCGAGCGTCGTAATGACGCTTGCGAACCATCTCGATAAAGGCATTCGCCTCATCCTCGAACTCAATATGGACCAGCTGGGCAATAAACCGGCTCTTGCGGTCCACAAACTCGCCCGAAGCCTCAATATTCGATTGCAGAGTAAAATAGCTGTCCAACAAAGCCCCTCAACAAAACTAAGCGCGGCAACAAACAGCCTCAATCATACGGCAAAGACAGCACCGTTGACCTCGCCAACAAGAACGGAAACGCCAATGATACCGTCACCAACAGCGAGAACCCGTCAGCGCGAGCAAGGTGCCTTGAAAGACGAGGGCATTGACCTTATGGTCATGCCCGAAGGCTTGAAAGGCAGATTGCCGCGCTGACGGGTTCGCAGCGTCAACAAAGTGCCGAGTGGGCCTATAAGCCGGGTTCTGTCGTGAACGGTCATTTATCTTGTCTGCACGTTACCGTGCAGCTCCACGCACGCTACCCGAACGCGGACCGGGCCGGCCCATAGCGTTCCTATTCGCGCTTGCTCCGGATGGGGCTTGCCAAGCCGCCGTGTTGCCACGACGCTGGTGGTCTCTTACACCACCGTTTCAGCTTTTCCCTTTACGCCTTGCGGCGCAGGTGGGAGTCTTCTTTTCTGCGGCGCTTTCCGTCGGATCACTCCGCCCGGCCGTTAGCCGGCATCCCGCCCTCTGGAGCCCGGACTTTCCTCACGCGTGCTGCAAGCAGCACATCGCGCGACCGTCTGGCCCACTCAGCAGTGCAAGAGTGTAACACACCGTTGCCGCAGGCAATGGCACAACGCAAACGCTCGACACGATAAACCAAGAACCGCCATGCGCTACAATGGTCCTGTCGATGGGCAACGTCGTCAGTCGAGACGCGACCGCGCTCCACACCCCTCCGTCTACTCGGTGTGTTCCCGCCTCCTCCCCGAGGCGGGATGTCGGCATTTTTCATGCACCGACAACCCAATAGCAAACAGACAACCCGGGCAGCATTGCGCACGGATAGCATCGCGCGCCTCAGCAGCAAATGCAAAAAGGGACCCGTCCATTGCGGACGGATCCCTTAAAACAAGTGATCGTCAAACAGATTTACTCGGCGTCGGTCTCCTCGTCCTTCTTCTCGGAAGGAAGCGGGGTAACCTCGATCTCGACGCCCAGAGTCTCAGCAGCAGACTTCATGGACAGGGAGATGCGACGACGGTCGAGGTCGATCTCCATGACCTTGACCTGAACCTTGTCGCCCACGTGGGTGACCTGAGAAGGCTGGTCGACGTGCTTGTTGGCCATCTCGGAGATGTGCACCAGGCCCTCGATGCCCTCGCCCAGGTCGACGAAAGCGCCGAACGGGACAAGCTTGGTCACAGTGCCCTCGACGATAGCGCCGACGGGGTACTTCTTGACCAGTGCGCGCCACGGATCCTCGGTGGTCTGCTTGAGACCCAGGGAGATGCGCTCGCGGTTGAGATCGACGTCGAGAACCTCGACCTCGACCTCCTGGCCGACCTTGACAACCTCGGAAGGATGGTTGACGTGGTTCCAGGAGAGCTCGGAGATGTGGATGAGGCCGTCGATGCCGCCGAGGTCGACGAAGGCGCCGAAGTCGACGATGGAGGAAACGGTGCCCTGGAGACGCATGCCAGACTTGAGCTTGGACAGGATCTCGGAGCGCTCGGCCTTACGGGACTCCTCGAGCACGACGCGACGGGAGAGGACGACGTTGTTGCGGTTGCGGTCCATCTCGATGACGCGAGCCTCGATGCGGGTGCCCATGTAGGAGGTGAGGTCCTTGACGCGACGGAGGTCGACGAGGGAAGCGGGCAGGAAGCCACGCAGGCCGATGTCGAGGATCAGGCCACCCTTGACAACCTCGATAACCTCGCCCTCGACGTTCTCGCCGGAGTTGAACTTCTCCTCGATGCGGTTCCAAGCACGCTCGTACTCGGCACGCTTCTTGGACAGGACCAGACGACCGTCCTTGTCCTCCTTCTGGAGAACCAGAGCCTCGATGGGATCACCGAGTGCAACGATGTCTGCAGGGTTAGCGTCCTTGCGGATGGACAGCTCGCGGACCGGGATAACGCCCTCGGACTTGAATCCGATGTCAACGAGCACCTCGTCATGCTCGATCTTAACGACAGTGCCGTTAACGAGATCGCCCTCATCAAAGTCGGTAATCGTACCGTCGATGAGGTTGTTCATCTCCTCCTCGTTGACATCGTCAAGAGAGAAAATGGACGAGTTCTGAATCTCACTCAAAGGTGGACCCCTTTCGAACTACGGGGCCCCGATTGCTAGGACCTACAGAAGGGTGCGACAAGCACACAACGTTTAGGAACACTCGGGAGCCGACAGATACTAATGTGACGCTTATGCAATCACGTTCGTATAGGTTACGGGGAAATGAGTTCGATTTCAAGCGTGAACTGCGATTTTTTACTCGTGTGGAGACTTTTTCGTAATCTTATGAACACACGTCTCCACAACTTGACGATAACCAGCCAGGCATTTGGCTTTGGGGTAAAGTATCCGGAGCCAACGACTCTAGATCAAATTTACGAGAAAGGTGCCCGCGTGCTCAAAGCAGTCGTTTTCGATATGGACGAGACGCTTCTTAGCATCAACCTCAACGCGTTCATCCTTCGCTATTTTAAGGATGTCTCATCGATGCTCGCGGATATCGGGCGTCGCAGCCGCGGTGGCACGATGGCACGCCTCGGCACCATCCTGGTCGACCTCAACGCCAATCGCCGCAGAGGCACGGATAATCGTACCAATCTTGAGTTTTACCAAGAAGAGGTTGAGCGCCGGTGCGGCATTTGCCTCTCGGACCCACTCATCTACGAGGCGTTTACCTACTACGACCGCGAAGTCCTGCCGTACAAGAACGACGATGTCATCAACGCCCACGCCATGCCGGGCGCACACGCCGCGCTCCAGGCCGTACAGGACGCAGGGCTGCGTTGCGCGCTCTTTACCAACCCCAGCTTTCCCCAGGGGGCCATCGAGTGCCGCATGGGTTGGGGCGACCTGGCTGACGCTCCCTTTGAGCTCGTCACGCACATGGGAAACGCCACCCGCTGCAAGCCTGATGCCACCTACTATCTAGAGCAGCTTCAGGTGATGGGGCTCGAGCCGCACGAGGTCCTTATGGTGGGCAACGATCCCAAGCGCGACTTCCCCAGTCCCGCCTGCGGCATTCAAACTGCCTATGTTGGCCAGGGAAAACCCGGCCGAGCCACCTGGCGCGGAACCATGGAAGACTTCGCCCGCGACTTTAACGCCGTAGTAGAAGCCTTCTACGAACACCAAGTAGCCGACGAACTGTCTTAACAGACCTGGGTTTTGCCGATCATGATGTTGAGGATCTCGACGTCGGTGTCCTTCATGCCCACGCGGCCTACGTAGCCCATACTGGCGATCGTCTGCTCAACGGTATCTTGGATCAGGCCCTCGCCGGCGCGGAAGCCGCGGCCTTGCATGGCCATATCGTGGCCCAGAATCGCCGCATCGACGGCAGCCGAGATCTTGGCGGCACAGCTCGCCTTGGCACCGTCGCACACGATGCCGCCCACGTTGCCAAGCGTATTCGAGACCGTCGCGCCAATCTGTTCGCGCGTGCCACCGCACAGCCAGGTAATCGCAGCGCCGGCGCCGCACGCAGCGCAAATAGCACCGCAAAACGCCGAGAGCGCACCAATATAGCTCTTGATATGCACGGCGATAAGATCGGACAGCATCACGGCGCGCACCAGGCGCTCGTGGTCGCAACGCAGGTACTCGGCATACTCCATGACGGGCAATGCGCAGGTAATGCCCTGATTGCCCGAGCCGCACACAATGGCGACCGGCAGCGCGCAACCGTTCATGCGGGCGTCGGACCCGGCGGCCGCACGGGCACGGGCACGGCAGGCGACGTCATCAGCACGAGCGCCCAACAGTGTACGACCCACCTCGGCGCCCCAAGCGTGCGCAAGGCCCTCGGCACTGATCGCGCCATTCAGCTCAATCTGACGCTCAACGGCAGCGCGGGCGTCCTCAATGTCACCGTCCTCGATAAAGTCGATGATGGACTCAACGCTCATAGGGGTATCGGCGTTATCTGCCGCACGCTCGGCCACCACGCGCTCGGCGCAGGCGGCACACTCCCCCGCTGACTTGCCGCATACCGGAATACCATCGAGCGTATGGCACGTGACATTAGTGTGGTGATCGGTAATCTCGACGACCGCGGTATGGCCCCCGGCCGTCGCAGTCACCTTGATGTAGAGGTTGGGCACACCCTCGACAAGCGACACATCGCAGTAGCCGGCGTCGGCGAGGAGCTCGGCCACGCGAGCGCGGTCTTCATCGTTAACGCTCTCGAGCACCTCGAGCGCGCTCTTAGCGTCGCCGCCCACGGCACCCAGCACGGCCGCGGCCTCAATACCGTGCATACCGCCCGAGTTGGGCACGGTCACGCTCTTGACGTTCTTGATGATGTTGCCCGAGCAGGCAACGTCCATATGATCGGGTTCGCAACCGAGCGTCTGGCTCGCCAGCGCCGCTGCATAGGCAACGGCAATGGGCTCGGTGCAGCCGAGTGCACAGACAAGTTCGCGGTTTAAAACATCGCAAAACGCGGCATCACGGATGGAATCGGTGGGCATAGGTATCTCCTGCTTGCATAACGGGCTGGGCTCTCAAAAAAGTTAGCTCCTTTATTTGATAACAATGCATCAAAAACCGCAACCATGGTTCCGGCGGACGGCGCTCAAGCACAAACTGACAGCATTCATTCATGAGAAGCCGGTCTTGTTGCATGCTAAAGCGTTTGACCAAAAAAACGCCCGAGCGTTTACACAAAAGTCGCGCTATCATGCAGTCGAACGCGGTAAAACCTTTAGCAATTCCGCCGCACGGACCAGAGAGGAACCACTCATGAAGATCGGTATCGGTAACGACCACGCCGCCGTCGAGCTCAAGAACATCATTTCCGAGCACCTGAAGGAGCGCGGCTGCGAGGTCGTGAACTTTGGCACCGACACCTCCGAGAGCTTTGACTACCCTATCGCCGGCTACAAGGTGGGTAAGGCCGTTGCCAACGGCGACGTCGACCTGGGCATCCTCATCTGTGGCACCGGCGTCGGGATCAGCCTGGCTGCCAACAAGGTCGAGGGCGTACGCGCCGTCGTGTGCTCCGAGCCCTTCAGCGCCAAGCTCTCCCGCATGCACAACAATACCAACGTGCTCGCCTTTGGCGCCCGCGTCGTGGGCTCCGAACTCGCCAAGATGATTGTCGACGAGTGGCTCGACGCCGAGTTTGAGGGTGGTCGTCACGAGCGTCGCGTTAACCTCCTCAACGAGATCGATCACACGCGCGGCCTTAAGATCGTCGACGAAGCCTAAACTATTCAGTGCCACAAGCTAACAGCAGGGGCCCGCTCGGAACGCATGTCCGAGCGGG
>NZ_JADPCH010000030.1 GCF_015670745.1 Collinsella aerofaciens
CTCGCTGCGCACTTCGTGCGGCGAGGCTTTTTGCCCCCTGCGGAAAGATTGGGGAACTAAGCCCTCGTCCCTCCCAGGTTGACCTACTCGAGGTCGTCGCCCTTGTGGCGTTGGGGCGGAAATGGGTGGTGCGCGAGGGGCGCTTTGTTGATGAGGGGTTAGTATGCCCGGGCTTGGTTGGGGAAGGTTTTGTCTAGGGATGCTTGGAGCTTTTCGAACGATGCTCGCAAGTTGTGGCTCTGGTCGGTTGAGCGTTTGGCTTTTGTGGTGGGGGAGTCGAGGAGGCCGTTTCTCTGTGTCGGGGGGAAGGAGAAAAGGTCTGCATGTGTTAGGGATGGCTGCTGTGCTGCGTCGTTGGAAGAATGCATGCTTATGCGGCCTCCTCGATGTCCACCAAAAGGTTGCGCACGGGGTGTGCTGCTAGGTCCCGTGCGTTGGCAGTATTATGCCGCGGCTGTTGCAAAGAATCGCTAAAGAAAAGCTTAATGAGGTTTGACGTTGTGATGAAACCGCAGGTCAAAGCTATCGGGTAACACTCTTGAAAGGTTTTGGGCTTAAGGGCTTTCTAAGGTTTGTGACGTGGATGTGGCGCGGACGTGCGGAGCGTGTGAATGCTCACTGTTAGCGCTGCGGCTCTGCGGCGCGCACCTGCTCGATGACCTTTTCCATCGTGGCGTCGATGCGGTCTTTTTTGAGCTCGCATTCCCAGATGGTTATGGGTGTCCAGCCCATTTGAGTGAGTGCTGTCACAGCAGCACGGTCGCGCTCGACGTTGCGACGGAACTTTGCCTCCCAAAACTCAACGTTGCGCTTGGGCTGGCTCGGATTGCACTTGGGGCAGCGGTGCCAAAAGCAGCCGTTGACGAAGATGGCGATCTTGCGCCCGGGAAAGGCGATGTCGGGCTTTCCGGGCACCTTCCATTCCAGACGGTATCCCGTAAGGCCTGCGGCGCGCAGGCGCTGGCGAACGAGCAGCTCGGGCTTGGTGTTGGCGCGCTTGTTGCCCTTCATGGACTTTTTTATAGCGGCGCGACGGCGCACGAGTTCACGTTCGTCGGCGGAAAGGTCCGAGGTGTCGATGCCGTCCAGCAGGCCAGGCTTGGGACGCTTTTTGCTGCGGCGCTTCGGTGCGCGCTTGGGTTTGGTGGCGGGCTCGTCGGTCGTGGTGGCCTCGGCGTCGTTGGCAGTGCCGTTGGCCTCAAGCCGATCTTCCTTCAACTCAATCAGAGCATCGATAAGCCCCTTATCGGCGGGCATCCATTCCACCGTGGCAAGCGAAGTGCGCGGAATCCAGCGGATATCGAGCTGGCGGTCGTGCTTCTGGGGCTCGTCGGACTCTTTAGCCAGCGAGCAGTAGTAGCACTCCATGGAGAGATGAAAATCGGGGTAGTCATACTCAACGGTGTAGAAATCGCGCAGGTTGTTGACCTTCACCTGCAGCTCTTCCATGAGCTCGCGGCGCACGGCGTCCTCGGGCGTCTCGCCGCGCATGAGCTTGCCACCTGGGAACTCCCAAAGTCCCTGCATGTCGCCATAGCCGCGCTGCACGGCCAGTAGCTCGTCGGATCCTTCCTTGCGAATGATCCCAGCGGCAACATGAACAGTCTTCAACAGGAGTCCTCTCTCAACATCAACACGTGACAGGCTAGCTACCCGTACCTTACACAACGGTAAGGCAAGCGTAAGCCATATCGATGGTAGCCGACTCGTCTTCTTGCGACTATAGATGCCGTAGACTAATTGCAAGAAAGGACTCGGTATGCAAACCACGCACATGGCGACCCCGGTACTGGAGGCCGCGCATCTCGAAAAGGTATACGGAGCGCTGGGCAACGTGACCCGCGCGCTCAACGACGTCAGCTTTACCGTCAACCGCGGCGAATTTGTTGGCATCATGGGCGCTTCGGGCTCGGGCAAGTCGACGTTGCTCAACTGCGTGTCGACCATCGATAGCGCCACAAGCGGCACGATCCGCATCAACGGCCAGGACGTAACGCGCATGAAGCAGGCTAAGCTTTCGCAGTTCCGCCGCGAGGAACTCGGCTTTATCTTCCAGGACTCCAACCTGCTCGATACGCTCACGGCACGCGAGAACATCGCCCTGCCGCTCACCATCGCCCGCACAAACTCGGCAGAGATCTCGACCCGCGTGCAGGATGTGGCAGCGCGCCTGTCCATCAGTCAGGTGCTCGACAAGTATCCCTACCAGATGTCCGGCGGTCAGCAGCAGCGCGTCGCCGCGGCTCGTGCGCTTGTCACCGACCCTACCATGATCATGGCCGACGAGCCCACCGGTGCCCTCGATTCCAAGAGCGCTCGCCTGCTGCTCGAGAGCCTGGAGGCCCTCAATCGCCGCCTGCGCGCCACCGTGCTCATGGTCACGCACGACAGCTTTGCCGCCAGCTACACGAGTCGTGTGCTGTTTATTCGCGACGGCAAGATCTTCACTGAGCTGCGCCGCGGCGACACCGACCGTCGCGAGTTCTTCGATCGCATTACGGAGGTCGTTGCCATGATGGGCGGTGAGGGCTCCGATGCTCTGTAAACTCGCTTGGGGCAACGTCCGCCGCGCCGGCCGCGACTACCTCGTCTACCTTTTGACGCTCACCCTGGGCGTCACGGTCTTCTATGCCTTCAACACCATCTCGATGCAGGTCGACATCGCCGGCATCGATGAAGAGGGCTTGGCGCAGGTAATGGGCAGCATGCTCGGCGACCTGACGTACTTTTTTGCCGGTGTCATGGCCTTTTTGATGGTGTATGCCAATAACTTCATCATGAAACGCCGCAAGAAGGAGTTTGGCCTGTATCAGGTGCTCAGCATGGGGCGCGGACGCGTCGCCACGATCATGGCGCTTGAGACCGTGATAGTATCGGTCGTGGCCTTTGTCGCCGGCATTGTGCTGGGTGTGGGACTCTCCCAGCTCATGACGTTCTTTACGGCCTCGCTTTTTAAGACACAGATCGCCAATTTCCACTTCTTTTTCTCGGTGCATGCGTTCAATCTGACCCTTGCCTGCATGCTCGTAATGTTTGTGCTCACGCTACTGCTGAACCTTCGCGCCGTGCGTCGTACCAAACTCATCGAGCTTATGGGTGCCGAGCGTCGCAACGAGAGCATCAAGACACGCAACCCCTGGATCGCGATTGCCATTTTTGCCGTGGGCGTGGTGCTTGTGGGCGTGGCCTATTACCGTCTGCTACGTGATGGGTTCCCGCTAACCGCGACGGACAGCAAGCTGCAAGAGGCCATGAACCAGTTTGGTATTACGACCGCTATGGTTACCGTGGGCACTTTTGCCCTGTTCTGGGGACTCTCGGGCATGCTCATTAAGCTGCTGCAGAGCCTGCGCGGCGTGTATTGGCGCGGCCTCAACATGTTTACCGTGCGCCAGCTTGCGGCCAAGGTCAACACGGTGTGCTTTTCGATGGGCGTCATCGCGATGCTTCTGTTTTTGGCCATCACCTCGGTGACGTGCGGTATGTCGATTGCCAACGTGATGAACGAAAACCTGGAGCGCTATAATCCGGCCGACATGTCGCAGACGTATATCTATTACACGCCCGATACGCTCGACTTCTACAAAGAGTCTTTCAATCCGTCTGAGGCCGATCGAATGGTGCTGGCCGATAGTACGGTCGATTTGTACTCCGCATGGCACGGCGATCGTATCGATCACGATAACGTTGCAGACGGTATTAAGGGCAAGTCGGCGGACAACAACGACGAGACCGGCAAGAAGGTCGATATCTCCGATGTTGCCGGTGAGCATGTGCAGATCGATTCGTATCTGAGTTACCCGCTTGGCGGCTCGAATCCTTCGGTGACTCCAAGTGAGATGTGCAAGATCATGGGCGAAAAGCTTCCCAAGGCGTTCGGGGGTAGCAATGCCGATGCGATGGGTCTGTTTGTGACGCCGGCAAGTCAGTACAACAAGCTGCGCCAGATGATGGGCGAGGAGCCGGTGCACATCGGTCACGACCAGTATCTGCTCACGTGTGATATGGGCGGCGAGCTGGTCGACCTGTACACCAAGTATATGGCTGGCGGCCATGCCCTTACCTTGGGCGGGCATACGCTCAAGCCCGCAGCCGATAAGTCGGACGAAGATACGGCGGCCATCGCCAACTCGGCGATGGGTAGTAATCCGGGCACCGTCGTCGTTGCCGACGAGCTGTTGTCCCAACTTAATCCGCAGCCGTATTCCAGTAGCCTGCTCGTTAACTACAAACAGGGGATGGATACGACCGAGGCAGACGAGAGTATTAAATACACTGTGCTCGACAATCTGCTCGTTGACGGCAAGGAGCCGGGGTCGTGGGGAACCTTCATCACACGCTCCGAGATGTACGCGCAAGCAGCGCAAATGAACGGTCTTATTAGCTACCTAGCCATCTACATCGGCTTTGTATTGGTCGTTGCATGCGCGGCGATTCTGTCGATCCAGCAACTCTCCAACGTGGCCGACGGCAGCCGCAGCTATCGTGTGCTGGCACAGATCGGCTGCGACGACCGCCAGATTCGTCATTCGGTGATGGCGCAGCAAGCGGTATTCTTCCTGTTCCCGCTGGCAGTGGGCCTGGCGCACTCCTTTGTGGCACTTAAGGTGATCATCGAGCTGGTGAGCATTTTCGGAAATATGAGCATCGGCGGCACCGTGGGCCTCACCTGTGCAATCTTCCTGGCGGCCTACGGCGGCTACTTCCTGGTGACCTACCTCATGAGCACCGGCATGGTACAAGCCGCCATCGCCACCCGTTACAGCGAGTAACAAGCGGGCAAAATCGTCGCAAAATCAGAGGCGTATGACCGCCGCGAAGGGACCAGGGGCCCTTTCGCGGCGGTTTTTGCCAATCTGGTGCGTCTCAGATACAAGTGAGTAGACTTTTTTGAACCTGCCGAGCACATTGCGACAAATGATCGATGAAACCGCAGGTCAGAGCTGTGGCGTTTTAGGGCGTGCTTGGCCTTCTGCAAAAAGCCTACTCACTTTGTTTTTCTGCTAGAAGACCGCCACGAGGGAAGGCAACTCTCCCGGGTAGTCGTTGGGGACGTCCCCAACGACTACCCAAGGAGTGTCCCAAACCGCCGGCAGAAAAGGAGCGTCCCTAACTGCCGCATCCGGAGCAAGATAACGCCGCAGGTAGAGGACGGACAGCGAGCGGGTCGCATTTGAGACAAGGTGACGTGAAACGAAAGGGCGCTGACCTTCTGGTCGCGCCCTTGAAGTTGAACGTCAGATTGTCTCAAATGCGACCCGCGCAGCGTCGAGCCGTTACGGCGTCTGGTAAAACGCCGTAACCTACACCCGTTCCGCGATCTCGTGGATGAGGTAGTCGGTCTTTTCCCAGCCCAGGCACGGATCGGTGATCGACTTGCCAAAGACGCCGCCGTCGACCGGCTGGTTGCCGTCCTCCAGGTAGGACTCGATCATAAAGCCCTTGACCAGCTTGGAGATGGACTCGTTGCGGCGGCAGCTGTCGAGCACCTCCTTGCAAATGCGATACTGCTCCAGCGGACGCTTGCCCGAGTTGTCATGGTTGCAGTCGATGACCGCTGCCGGATTGGCATAGCCGGCGTGCTCGGTATAGCGCTCGGCCAGGCGCTCCAGGTGTTCGTAGTGGTAGTTGGGGTAGGTGCGCCCATCGAGACCGATGTAGCCACGCATAACGGCGTGCGCGAGCGGATTGCCGCCGCATTCAACCTCCCAGTTGCGGAAGATAAAGCTCTGATGTGCCTGGGCGGCGTAGATGGAGTTGAGCATGACGGTGGTGGAACCGGCGGTGGGGTTCTTCATGCCCACAGGCACCGAAATGCCGCTCGATACCAAGCGATGCTCCTGGTTTTCGACCGAGCGGGCGCCTACGGCGACGTAGCTCAGCAGGTCGACGAGGTACTGGTAGTTGGACGGGTAGAGCATCTCGTCGGCGGTAAAGAAACCGGTCTCATCGATGACGCGCAGGTGCATGTGGCGGATGGCCTTAACGCCTTCGAGCAGGTCATCGGGCGCCTCGGGGTCGGGGTTGTGCAGCAGACCCTTGTAGCCGGTGCCTTTGGTGCGCGGCTTGTTGGTGTAGACGCGCGGAATGATGATGAGCTTGTCCTTGACCTCTTCGGCGACCTTGGCCAGCCGGTTCATGTACTCAAGCACCGAATCTTCGCGGTCGGCAGAGCACGGGCCGATGATGAGTACCTTGCGCGCGTCCTCGCCGGTAAAGACTTTGGCGACCTCGGCGTCAAATGCCTGCTTTTTGGCAGTAAGCTCGGCGGAAAGCGGCATCTCCTCGCGGATCTCCATGGGGATCGGCAGCCTGCGTTTGAAATCCATGGCCATGCGGGGCCTCCTCAATCTATAGAAAGAACAATAAGCGTATTGTCGAATGCTCGGCATTATCCGCTGTCGCACGCTAAAGTGCAAGCAAAACCTGCCAAAAAGGGACAGGTTTATTTTGGTCGGTTTTATCTGGGGAAATGCCGGCACTCGCTGGAAGGGGAGGACCGGCGTACGGCACGCTGGAGCAAGTTGGATCTCCTGCGGCATACCCCGTGGACAAAAAATGGCAAATATGAGTACTGTTGCTAGCTTAGTATCATATCGACCTTACAAGATAATAGACACAACAGTAAATATGTTCATTGACGTTGGCACACAGAAGCATGCTACCGGGCGTTTTGATCAATTTGAAGGAATATCTAGGCCGCAAAGACGTCGTTTGGGCAGTTTTGGCTGTTACTAAAAAGATGACAGTACTCATATTTGCCATTTTTTGCCCACGGGGCCTTGAGGGAGAGCGTCAATCAGGCCCTAGGGGAGGCGTTTCGAGGCCCAAAGGACACAAAACGGGGGCGCAGTTCATTCTGCGCCCCCGTTTTTGGGCATTGCGGTTGTTTGCCGCCGGTTTTACGCCGCCTCGTCGAACTGCGAGTTGTACAGGTCGGCGTAGAAGCCGCCCTGGGCGAGCAGCTCGTCGTGCGTGCCCTTTTCGACGATGTCGCCGTCGCGGATCACCAGGATCACGTCGGCGTTGCGGATCGTGGACAGGCGGTGCGCGATGACAAAGCTCGTGCGGCCCTGCATTAGCGCATCCATGGCACGCTGAATAAGCTCCTCGGTACGAGTGTCAACGTTGGAGGTCGCCTCGTCCAAAATCAGCGCCGGACGGTCGGCCAAAATGGCACGGGCGATGGTCACGAGCTGGCGCTGACCCTGCGACAGGTTGGTGCCCTCCTCGTTGATCATAAAGTCGTAACCGCCGGCGAGCGTATGGATAAAGTGGTCGCAGCGTGCGGCGCGTGCGGCGGCCTCGACTTCGGCATCGCTCGCATCGGGGCGTCCGTAGCGGATGTTTTCGCGGATGGTGCCGTTAAACAGCCAGGTATCCTGCAGCACCATGGCAAACTCGCCGCGCAGCGCCGCGCGGTCCCAGTCGCGCACGTCGACGCCCTCGACACGCAGCGAACCGTCGTCCACATCGTAGAAGCGCTGCAGCAGCTTGATGAGCGTGGTCTTGCCGGCGCCGGTGGGACCGACGATGGCGATGGTCTGGCCGGGCTGCGCCTCGCAGCTAAAGTCGTGGATGATGGTCTTGTCGGGCGTGTAGCCAAACTTGACGTGGTCGAACTCCACGTGACCGGGGCGCTTCTCGGGAATCTGCGCGTCGGCCTTCTGCTCCTCCTCGGGCGCGGCCAGGAACTCAAAGACGCGCTCGGTGGCAGCGGCCATCGACTGCATCGTGTTGCTCACGTTGCCCAGCTGCTGCACGGGTTGCGTAAAGTTGCGAACGTACTGGATAAAGCTCTGGATGTCGCCGGGCGTGGCATTGCCGGTCAGCGCGAGCTGTGCGCCCACCACGACGACGCCCACGTAGCCCATGTTGCCCACCAGGCTCATAAGCGGCATCATCAGGCCCGACAGGAACTGCGAGCGCCAGCCACTAATAAAGAGACGGTCGTTTTGACGGTCGAACTCTTCGATTGAGGCCTCGGCGCGGTCGAACACCTGAATGACGTTCTGGCCGGCAAAGTCCTCCTCGATAATGCCGTTGACGGCGCCCAGAACCTGCTGTTGCTCGCGGAAGTACGGCTGCGAGAAGTGAATCATTACGGTCAGGATAATCGCGGCGGCCGGCAGCGTGAGCACGGTGACGCCGGTGAGCGGCAGGCTGATCGACAGCATCATGACGAGCACGCCGATAATCTGCGTCACCGACGTGATGAGCTGGGTCACGCTCTGGTTGAGCGACTGGCCCAGCGTATCGACGTCGTTGGTGATGCGGCTGAGCACGTCGCCCTTGCTGTGGCCGTTGAAGTAGCTCATTGGAACGACAGCGATCTTGGCGGCGATCTCCTTGCGCATGCGATAGCAGATCTTTTGCGTGACGCCGGTCATGAGCCAGCCCTGGATGAGGCTGCAAACAGAGCTTGCCAGATACAGGCAGAGCAAAAAGCCGAGCGTCTTGGCGATCCAGTCAAAGTCGACGTCGCCGGTGCCGTTGACTTTGGCAACCAGGCCTTCGAACAGTTTGGTGGTAACCTGGCCGAGCACCTTGGGCCCCACAATGTTAAAGATGACCGAGCACACGGCAAAGGCGACGGCAGCAAACACGGCAATCTTGTGCTGGCCGATATAGCCGAGTAGCTGCCTCATGGTGCCTTTAAAGTCCTTGGCCTTTTCGCCGCGGCCCATGCCACCCATACGGCCCATAGGACCGCGCCGGCGGGTGGGCTTGGGAATCTGAGTCTTGGTCTCGTCTGCCATTAGCGCTCGCCTCCTTCCGTGACGGCTGCAATTTCTTCTTGGGTAAGCCCCAGCTCCTCGGCGGAAAGCTGCGACTGTGCGATCTCCAGGTACGCCGGGCAGCTGTGCAGCAGCTCCTCGTGTGTGCCAGTGCCCACCACGTGGCCGTCGTCGAGCACGATAATCTGGTCGGCGTGCATGATGGTCGCGATGCGCTGGGCCACGACCACGAGTGCGGCGTCGGTAACGTTTTTGGCCAGCTCCTCGCGCAGGCGCGCGTCGGTCTTGTAGTCGAGGGCACTAAACGAGTCATCGAACACCACGACCTCGGGCTTTTTGGCCAACGCGCGGGCGATGGCCAGGCGCTGGCGCTGGCCGCCCGAGACATTGGATCCGCCCTGGCTGATGGGGGAGTCGTAGCCGCCCTCGCGCTCGGCGATAAAGTCCTCCGCCTGGGCGACGCGTGCCGCCTGGCGCATATCCTCGTCACTCACCATATCGCCGGCAAACTTGAGGTTGCTCTCGACGGTGCCCGAGAACAGGCGACCCTGCTGCGGGATATAACCAATACGGCGGCGTAGCTCGGAAAGGGTCATGTCACGCACGTCGATGCCGTCGAGCGAAATGCTGCCGCCTGTGACGTCGTACAGGCGCGGAATCAGCTGCACGAGCGTGGACTTGCCCGAGCCCGTGGAGCCAATGATGCCGAGCATCTGACCGGCATGCGTGGTGAAGTTCACGCCGCTGATGACATCGGCGCGGGCATCGGGATACCGGAAGCTCACGTCGCGGAAGGTGAGCTCACCGCGCGGCGAGCTGGCCGCGGGCAGTTTGGGCGAGGCAGGGTCGTTGATGCTCGTGGGGCAGGTGATGACCTCATCTACGCGCTCGGCTGCGACCTCGGCGCGGGGCAGGATGACCGAAACCATGGTGAGGATCATAAACGCCATGACGATCTGCATGGTGTAGGAGATAAACGCCATCATGTTGCCGACCTGCATCACGCCGTCGGACACGCCCTGCGCGCCAAACCAGACGATAAGCACGGTGATGCAATTCATGACCAGCATCATGAGCGGCATCATAAAGCTCATGGCGCGGTTGGTGTAGAGCTGCGTGGTCATCAGGTCGAGCGAAGCCTTGTCAAAACGCTCGAGCTCATGCTCCTCGCGGTTGAACGAGCGGATAGGCATAAGGCCGTCGAGCAGCTCGCGGGCGGTAAGGTTCACGCGGTCCACAAAGCTCTGCATCTTTTTGAATTTGGGCATAGTGAGGCCCATAAGCACGCCGACGACGGCCGAGACCGCGATGATGGCCACGGCGATGGTCCACTCCAGGCCGGTGTGGTTGGCCAGGACGCGCATGACGGCGACGATGCCCATGACGGGCGCCATCAGACACATGCGGATAAACAGGGTTGCGGCCATCTGAATCTGCTGAATGTCGTTGGTGCAGCGGGTGATGAGCGAGGCCTGGCTAAACTTGCCCACCTCGGCCGGCGAGAAGTGCATAACCTTGTTGAAGGTCTCGCGGCGCAGGTCGCGTGCGATGGAGCAGGCGGTGCGCGAAGCCACGGCACCGGTCAGGATGGTGGCGACCAGCGACACCAGACACAGACCAAACATCGTGGTCGCCATGCGGCCAAGGTAGGCGTTCTGCACGTCGGCGGGGTCGATGCCCTGCGCCTTGTACTCGTCCTGTACATAGCTCACGGCGCGCTGGGTGACGATGGAGCCCGACATGGAGCCCATTTTGTCCGCCATTTCGTTGGCGCCCTCGACGAGCTTGCTTTGGTCTACCAGACCGCCCTCGACACCCAGGCGCAGGCTCTTCATGGTGATCTTGCCGCCGTCGGCGTCGATCTGCTTTTGCATATTCTGCGCCGCTGCGGCCTTCTGCTGCATCTCGGCGAGCTGCTCGGGCGTCATCGCTGCCATTTGCTCGGGCGTGGGCATGGCCTGAGCGGCGTCGCTGTCTTTCTCGCTGGACGTGCCGGTCATGTCTCCCATGGAGTCGGCGTCGATGCCCTGGTTGAGCGAAAGGACGACGGTCTCGGGCAGGCTCATAATGTCGGTAATTTTGCCTCCATCGGCACGCTCTTCCTCGGTGCCCTTGTACGTTCGAATGCCGTTTTTGTCAGCCTTGCTAAACACGGCCTCCACAGCCTTGGCGTCCTTGGCGCTCATGAAGAGTTCGAGGTCGTCGAGCGATTCGGCGCGAATGGTGTCGGGCACGGGCGAGGCGATGCCGCCTTGCTGCACGCCCACGTCGACGATGTCGCTCATATAGGTAGGCAGCGCCAGATCGGCGTTGCAGCTGATTACGATAAGTACGATAGCTGTGAACAGTGCCAGGACGTGCTTTTTAAAGAGCTTGAGAATCCTCACTCGGCATCTCTCCTTTCTTGATTGCGGTCGATAATTTCGTTGGCACGTCTTAGAAGGCGCACCATCTCTTGGGTATCTGTTTCGCCGAGCTGCTCGAGGAAGGCCGCGGTGCGCTCCTCGAATTCCCGTCGTTTGATTTCGAGATCCTGGAATCCCTTGTCGGTCACCGTGACGTGTACGCGACGACGGTCGGTCTTTGAGTGCTCGCGCTCGACCCAGCCCTTGGCTTCGAGAGCGCGTAGGATATTGGCGATGCGGGCGCTCGAGACCCAGGCGCGATCGGCGAGTTCGCTCGGCGTGAGCGAACCGCCAGCGAGCATGAGGGCGCGCATGACGGCCATCTCGCCGCCGAGGGCTTTGTCCGCAAAGCGCGAAATGCGCTGATGCATGCTGCCAAACTCGGTAAGGAGCTGACGCCCAAGTTCACGGAAATCGGTATCTTCCACCGAAAACCCCTAACACTAGAAACTATTTTCGGTGAAAGATGATACCCCCGCACGCGCACCCTATACGGTAGATTTTGGGACATGCCTAGAAAACAACCTTTAGGCGACCTCCGTACACCGTCGGTATCAGCAAAGTTAGGGGTAGATCTCTGAGCACGTCCTAAAGCCCACTCAGAGGCACTTTACCCTGCTAAAGCTGGCATAACAGCTAGAGTGAACGTCGTACAAAGGCAAGGAAAAAACTAAACAAATCGGTGAACGGTAGTTGTTCACGCTCGCATTTCCTGCGGGTTTGTAAAAAACGCCCTTATGATATAAAAAAAGAAACATATAACAGCCCAGATGGAGAGGGTCGCTATGTTATCCTTCTCAGACAGGTGAAATCTTGGGTTTTGGGTTGTAGTTCCAAGGTGGACAAACGTTTTCTCTGCACCAGCGTGTGGTGAAGAACGGAAGAAGCCGGTAGTGCAAGCCGAACATTCAAGAATTCAATAAGCAGCGGTGTGAGAGAGCGCCGCATTACACGTAACTAGGAGCGTGGTTACACAATGCAGGAGGCATGGGAAGGCTTCAAGGAAGGCATCTGGACGGGAGAAGTTGACGTCCGAGACTTCATCCAGAAGAACTACACCCCCTACGAGGGCGACGAGTCGTTCCTCGCCGGCCCGACCGAGCGTACCAAGGAGCTGTGGGGCGAGGTTCTCGACCTGCTGCTTAAGGAGCGCGAGCAGGGCGGTGTCCTCGATATGGACACCAAGACCGTCACGGGTATCGTGAGCCACCCCGCTGGCTACATCGATAACGCCCACCGCGAGAAGGAGACCATCGTCGGCCTCCAGACCGACAAGCCGCTCAAGCGCGCGCTGCACGTCAACGGCGGTATCCGCATCGCTTGCCAGGCTGCCAGCCAGCACGGCTATAAGGTCGATGAGAACGTTGTCGAGCGCTACACCTTCGAGCGCAAGACCCACAACGCTGGCGTCTTCGATGTCTACACCCCCGAGATGCGTGCTTGCCGCTCGGCTCACATCATCACCGGTCTGCCCGATGGCTATGGCCGCGGCCGCATCATCGGCGACTACCGTCGTGTTGCCCTGTACGGCGTCGACTACCTGATCAAGGACAAGGAGGCCCAGAAGGCTTCCACCCCGACGGTCATGACCGCCGACAACATCCGCGATCGTGAGGAGCTGCAGGAGCAGATCCGCGCCCTCGGCGAGCTCAAGATGATGGCCGAGACCTATGGTTTCGACATTTCCAACCCTGCTACCAACACGCAGGAGGCCATCCAGTGGATGTACTTCGCCTACCTTGCTGCCGTCAAGGAGCAGAACGGCGCCGCTATGTCCATCGGCCGTACCTCTACGTTCATCGACATCTACGCTGAGCGCGACCTTGCCAACGGTACCTTCACCGAGGAGCAGATCCAGGAGTTCGTGGATCACTTCATCATGAAGCTCCGCATGGTCAAGTTTGCCCGTACCCCCGAGTACCAGGCCCTGTTCACCGGCGACCCGCAGTGGGTCACCGAGTCCATCGGCGGCATGGGTGTTGACGGCCGTACGCTCGTTACCAAGATGAGCTACCGCTACCTGCACACGCTCGAGAACATGGGCACCAGCCCCGAGCCCAACATGACCGTTCTGTGGTCGACCCGTCTGCCCGAGAACTTCAAGAAGTTCTGCGCCAAGACTTCTGTCGCCAGCTCCTCGATCCAGTACGAGAACGACGACCTCATGCGCGTCTATCATGGCGACGACTACGGTATTGCCTGCTGCGTGTCCTCCATGCGCATTGGCAAGGAGATGCAGTTCTTCGGCGCCCGCGCCAACCTGGCCAAGTGCCTGCTGTATGCACTCAACGGCGGTGTTGACGAGGTCTCCAAGAAGCAGGTCGGCCCCAAATATCGCGCCGTCGAGGGCGATACGCTCGATTACGATGACGTTGTGGCCAAGTACAACGACATGATGAAGTGGCTCGCTGGCGTGTATGTCAACTCGCTGAACATCATTCACTACATGCACGACAAGTATTGCTACGAGCGCATCCAGATGGCTCTGCACGACAAGCACGTGCACCGCTGGTTCGCTACGGGCATCGCTGGCCTTTCCGTCGTGGCTGACTCCCTGTCTGCCATCAAGTACGCCAAGGTTCACCCCGTCCGCGACGAGAATGGCATCATCGTCGACTTCGAGACCGAGGGCGAGTTCCCCAAGTACGGTAACGACGACGACCGCGTCGACCAGATCGCTCACGACGTTGTGCACCAGTTCATGGAGTACATCCGCATGAACGACACCTACCGCAACTCCGTGCCCACGACCTCGGTTCTGACCATTACCTCCAACGTTGTGTACGGTAAGAAGACCGGCTCCACGCCCGACGGCCGCAAGGCTGGCCAGCCGTTCGCCCCGGGTGCTAACCCCATGCACAAGCGCGATAGCCACGGCGCCATCGCTTCGCTGTCTTCGGTTTCCAAGCTCCCGTTCCGCGATGCTCAGGACGGCATCTCCAACACCTTCTCCATCATCCCGGGTGCGCTCGGCAAGGAGGATCAGGTGTTCTTTGGCGATATCGACCTTGATCAGCTGGGCGAGTAACTATTGTTAGTGCTATACTAACAATAACGATTACTGATTAGCGCGCCGGTTTCGGCCGGCGCCTATCGATCGAAGGAGACACATTATGAAGGTTTCTGAAGTTTCCGAGACTCAGGCCGATAACCTGGTCCACATGCTCGACGCTTACGCCGAGAAGGGTGGCCACCACCTGAACATCAACGTCTTCAACCGTGAGACGCTGCTTGACGCTCAGGCTCACCCCGAGAAGTACCCGCAGCTGACCATCCGCGTTTCCGGCTATGCCGTGAACTTCCACACGCTCACCAAGGAGCAGCAGGACGAGGTCATTTCGCGTACCTTCCACGACAAGTTCTAAAGGGTTCAACTCCTGTAGGATTACTGGGGCCGGTTTTGGGTTATTTCCCAAAACGTCCTCGGACATGCAAAGAGGCTCCGCTGCGCGCGTTGCGCGGCGGAGCCTCTTTGCGTCCTGACGCTCCTATTTGGCAAGGTGTTTTTTAGAATTCATTTTGCGCTCGGCCTCGAAGG
>NZ_JADPCH010000031.1 GCF_015670745.1 Collinsella aerofaciens
CGGCGGCCCGTTCTGGGCGCGCCTCAATCGTAGCCCGAGATGGTCCCAGGCTGACAATTTCGACTGTAATGGACGTTCCTTTTGTGCCGGCACTTTGGGACACTCCTTGTCAAGAGAGTGATGCAAGGGGCTCGTCCTTTACTTTACCTAGATAAAGTGAACGTGTAGATTCGTAACCCACTCGCAACTGTTCTATGGCACGATATTGAATGAATGTATGCTATGCGCCCAAATCTCTTGGGCAGAGTGGGAGACAGTATGGTTAAGCTGTACGAGGACGGCATCTACCTGCGCGGTGGCAGCGAGGTCGTGCCCGCGGCCGAGGCTGCCGAGCGCGGTATTACGCAGACGCCCGAGGATGCCAAGCGTGGCACCATCGCGTATTCGATCCTTCAGGCACACAACACATCCGGCGACCCCGAGGCGCTCAAGATTCGCTTCGACGCCATGGCGAGCCACGACATCACCTTTGTCGGCATCATCCAGACGGCGCGCGCCTCGGGCATGGAGCAGTTCCCGCTGCCCTACGTGCTCACCAACTGCCACAACTCGCTGTGTGCTGTGGGCGGTACCATCAACGAGGACGACCACGTCTTCGGTCTCTCGGCTGCCAAAAAGTACGGCGGCATCTTCGTTCCGCCGCACATCGCCGTCATCCACTCCTTTATGCGTGAGAACTTTGCCGGCTGCGGCAAGATGATCTTGGGCTCCGACTCGCACACCCGCTACGGCGCCCTGGGCACCATGGCCGTGGGCGAGGGCGGCGGGGAGCTGGCCAAGCAGCTGCTGCGTGACACCTACGATGTCGTCTATCCCGGCGTTGTCGCCATCTACCTCACGGGCGCCCCGCGCCCCGGCGTCGGCCCGCACGACGTGGCGCTCGCCATCATCCGTGCCGTCTTTGCCAAGGGCTACGTTAAGAACAAGGTCATGGAGTTTGTGGGCCCCGGCATCGCGAGCATGACGACTGACTACCGCAACGGCGTCGACGTCATGACTACCGAGACCACCTGCCTGTCGAGCATCTGGGCCACCGACGAGGACACGCACGCATTCCTGACCATGCACGGCCGCGGCGACGACTACCGCGAGCTCAAGCCCGCCGATGTCGCCTACTATGACGGTTGCGTCGAGGTCGACCTGTCGAGCATCAAGCCCATGATCGCGCTGCCGTTCCATCCTTCCAACGGCTTTGAGATCGACGAGCTCAACGAGAACCTCGAGGACATCCTGCATGAGGTCGAGCTCGAGGCCGCCAAGATTGGCGAGGGCAAGACGCACTTTAGCCTGCTCGACAAGATCGTCGACGGTAAGCTGCACGTGCAGCAGGGCGTCATCGCCGGCTGCTCGGGCGGCAATTACGATTCCGTGGTCCAGGCTGCTCGCGTGCTCAAGGGTGCCAACACCGGCTGCGGCGAGTTCTCGCTGTCGGTCTATCCCACGAGCCAGCCCGTGGCACTCGAGCTTACGCGCCGCGGCTATATCTACGACCTCATGGAGGCCGGTGCGATCGTTCGCACGGCGTTCTGCGGCCCGTGCTTCGGCGCCGGCGACACGCCTGCCAACAACGGCCTGTCCATCCGCCACACCACGCGCAATTTCCCCAACCGCGAGGGTTCCAAGCCGGGTAATGGCCAGCTGAGCGCCGTGGCCCTGATGGATGCCCGCTCCATTGCGGCGACAGCTGCCAACGGCGGCGTCCTGACGTCGGCGACCGACCTGCCCGAAGACACTTGGGACGAGGCCTGCGAGTACACCTTTGACGATGCGCCGTACAAGAAGCGCGTGTACTGGGGCTTTGGCAAGGCGGAGCCTGCCGACGAGCTGGTCGAAGGCCCCAACATCAAGCCGTGGCCCGCGATGGAGCCCCTCGGCGACGACATCCTGCTCAAGGTGTGCTCCAAGATCATGGACCCGGTCACCACGACCGACGAGCTCATTCCCTCGGGCGAGACGAGCTCCTTCCGCTCCAACCCGCTGGGTCTGGCCGAGTTTACGCTCAGCCGCCGCGATCCGGCCTACGTCGGTCGTTCCAAGGAGGTCGACGCCGTGGAGAAGCGTCGCGTGGCCGGCGAGGCCGCGAGCGACCTGGCGGCGCTCGATGCCGAACTTGCCGGTGTTTTTGAGGCACTGGCCGGCGCGGGTGTCGCTGCCGATGTCAAAACGACCGAGTACGGCTCTATGCTCTATGCCAAGAAGCCCGGTGACGGTTCTGCCCGCGAGCAGGCCGCGAGCTGTCAGCGCGTGATTGGCGGCTTGGCCAACATCGTCCACGAGTACGCCACCAAGCGCTATCGCTCCAACGTGATGAACTGGGGCATGGTGCCCTTCCAGATGGAGGCCGAGCCCAACTTTGAGGTGGGCGATTACGTCTTCGTGCCGGGTATCCGTGCCGCGCTCGATGGCGACCTGAAGGACATCGCCGCCTACGTGGTGCGTGCCGACGGTGCGGTCGAGCAGATTGAGCTCTACATTGCCGATATGACGGCCGAGGAGCGTGCCATCGTCAAGGCCGGCTGCCTGATCAACTACAACAAGTTCAAGGCCGCTGCCGAGTAACGCACTTAATTGTCCGCCCGGGCTTACCCTTTCCCGCCCGCTCACGCGCTTCGCGAGGGTCGCGTTCGGGAAAGGGTAAGCCTCGGGCTACATTTCTGCGTTCTCGTTGGGTCTTGAGGGACGCTAATAAATAGACTTGCTTGATGCCGCCTCTGTTATCGGGGCGGCTTCTTTTTTGTCGAAAACCGCCACAAAGGGGACAGGCACCTTTGTGGCGGTGGGGAACGAGCTCGATGTTGTTGTGATCGTTGAGCGGTATGTTAATGAGCGTCCCTACAGGATTTCATCCGGGCTGGCGGGTTTGGTTGTTTTGGGGATGCCGAGTTTGGATGACGCGAAATCGTCAACATCGTCCTTGATTCCATCTTTGGTGTAGACGGTGACCGTATAGGTGCTGTGCCCGAATTCGCTCTTGTCGCGTGTCGCCCAGGCCTGCCAGTAGGCAGCCCCGTTTCGCCCTTTGATTTTTCCGACACGGCGGAGTTCTGTTCGCTTTAATTGCTGGTTGCTATAGATGGTTCGACCGGCCTCCTCGGTGAGCCCGCACTGTCCAAGCATCTTGTCGAGGACTTGGTTCATGTGGCGCTCATCGGTGTTTGGTGCGTAGTCGTAGGCGAGGGTGATGGAGTCGAGGGGCTGGTCGTCGATCAAATAATTCATCGTCTGAGGTTCAAGGCAGAAATAGGGGGAGCATCCGTCGACCTTGCCGAGCAACGGTAACTTGGACTGCCAACTTCCGGTGGGAATTGCATATTCGTAGAACACGCCACGGCAGACAAAGGAGAGCGAGGTGGCACGCGAGCCGGCGTCGATCATCCCGCAAAGATCGAAGGGCGAGGCGATACCAAAAGAAAAGGGCGTGATGACGATAAGGAAGAGCATCACGATGGGTATGGCGAGAATGGCGATGACGTTGCGACCGGTGGAATGAGACGGCTTCATATGCGCTCCTCGAGACAAAGATCTGTTGAGGATAGGCAGAAATGGATATGTTCAGAGAACAATTCAAGTTTAATCTCATGGCGCGAGATGGTCGACCGTTAGCGTCGAAAACCACCACAAAGGTGCCTGTCCCCTTTGTGGTGGTGGGGAGTGGACGGCTTCTTTTGGTGATAGTGTTAGCTGGAGGTATCATTAGGGCACATGGCGCGGGTTTGCATTGTGGGGTGTTTTGCCGTGAGCCGTTCTGCCCGTATTGGATTGATTGTCTTGGCGCTTGCGATCGCTGTGGTTGGCGCGGGCGCTGTCGGCATGGCGTTTCTACCTGCTGCGGTGACGGAGCCGGTGGTCAAGCCTGTGACTCAATCTGTCGAACTTCTGACCGGCGCTGCCAAGCCCGAGACCATTACCGTTGATTTTGATGAGCAGCCGGCTGCGCTGGGCATTAGTAATTATCCACTTATTCAGCTTGGGGCTA
This sequence comes from Collinsella aerofaciens, assembly GCF_015670745.1. Lineage (GTDB taxonomy): Bacteria > Actinomycetota > Coriobacteriia > Coriobacteriales > Coriobacteriaceae > Collinsella > Collinsella aerofaciens_T. The sequence goes on from NZ_JADPCH010000031.1 coordinate 3,977, forward strand.
TGCGCTATACCACGGATTCTAGTCTGATCGACAGGGCGTCCGAGCTGCTCAAGGGCAAAACCTTTAAGCGCTGGTATGGATATGCGTCCTATCGGGCAAAAGCGAACGACATGGTTGGCGGATGCCACTCTTCCATCGAGCTGGACACTGCAAACGGCGCAAAGTTATGTGATGTCTCGTACGATCCGGGCTACGAGGGCAATGAGGGTCCGGGCATCTACATCATGGACGACGATGTCGCCTATGTCATGGAGGGCGACCAGACCGAGCTCAACGATTTTATGGGCCAGTGTATCCAAGATGCCTATAAACAGACCTGCTTGCCCGACCCGCAGACTGCACGCGATAGTGGGTCTGCCCGTACATGGCTGTTCGAGGATGAGATGCCCTGGACCGTCGAATCGGGAAGTACGGGTTCGGCAAGTAAATAGAGACTGCAACCACCACAAAGGTACCCGTCCCCTTTGTAGTAGTTCTCGGTTTGTCTCGATCTGTAACATCTTGGCCGCTAAAAGTGGGTCTGGTGTTACAGATTTAGATTTTTGATCCGGGTGTTTTCTGTTCGTCTCGATTTGTAACAGATAGAGCTCTATTTGCTGACTAGATGTTACAGATTTAGATAAACGGGTGCCGCTGGTCATTTCATCTCAATCTGTAACATCTAGAGCCATAAACAGCCGCTAGATGTTACAGATTGAGATAGTAAGGGGACGAGGCCGTAGCGGGTGAGCGCACCTGTTCCCTATCTTTCAATCACTCAGAAAATCTTATATATAGGGACTTAGATTTATGTATAAGATCGTACAAAGCTGGCAACAATACTTCTCGAACAACGTGAAGCCGCCCCGTAGGGCGGCCACCCCAAGAGAGGTGATTCCATGAGAATCGATAAGCTAGCAATGACGTCGCGCGAGGCGCTGCAGACCGCCATGAGCACGGCTGCCGACGCGCAGGCCGGCGCGGTGGAGCCGATTCACCTGCTGTCCGCCCTGCTCGGTGCCGGCGAGCGCAATATCTCCGTGATCATCGAGCGCATCGGCGCCGACCCGGCTCAGCTTGCGCGTTCCACGCAGGATGCCATCGACCGCGCGCCCAAGGTTTCGGGCGAGGGTCAGCAGATGGGCCTGTCCAACGAGCTCGTTCGCGTCATCGAAAAGGCCGAGAAGAAGGCCACCAAGATGGGCGACAGCTTTGTGGTGACCGAGCATCTGCTCATGGCACTTGCCGAGGACAAGGGCGAGGCCGGCCGCGTTCTGCGCGATGCCGGCGTCACCAAGGAGCGCATCGAGCAAGTCTACGAGGAGCTGCGCGGCGATGACCGCGTGACGTCTGCCGAGGACAAGACCCAGTTTGAGGCGCTGGAGCAGTACGGCCGCAATATCTGCGACCTTGCCCGCGCCGGTAAGCTCGACCCGGTCATCGGCCGTACCGACGAGATTCGCCGTACCATCCAGGTCCTGTCCCGTCGCACCAAGAACAACCCCGTGCTCATCGGCGAGCCGGGCGTCGGCAAGACGGCCATCGTCGAGGGCATCGCCCAACGTATCGTGGCCGGCGACGTGCCGAGCACCCTGCGCGACCGCGACCTCATCGAGCTCGACATGAGCGCGTTGGTCGCCGGCGCCAAGTACCGTGGTGAGTTCGAGGACCGCTTAAAGGCCGTGCTCAAAGAAGTGCAAAAATCCGAAGGCAAGGTCATCCTGTTCATCGATGAGCTCCACACCATCGTGGGCGCGGGTGCCACCGAGGGCTCCATGGACGCCGGCAACATCCTCAAGCCGGCGCTCGCCCGTGGCGACCTGCACGCGATCGGCGCGACTACGCTTGACGAATACCGCAAGTACATCGAGAAGGACGCGGCGCTCGCCCGTCGTTTCCAGACCGTGATGGTCTCCGAGCCCTCCGTCGAGGACACCATTTCGATTCTGCGTGGCCTGAAGGAGAAGTACGAGATCTTCCACGGCGTGCATATCACCGATAGCGCGCTCGTGGCGGCTGCCGACCTCTCCGATCGCTACATCGCCGACCGCTTCCTGCCAGACAAAGCCATCGACTTGGTCGATGAGGCGGCAAGCCGCCTGCGCATGGAGCTCGATAGCATGCCGGTCGAGATCGATGCCACCACGCGTCAGCTCACCCAGCTGCAGATCGAGGAGCAGGCGCTCATGAAGGAGACCGACGACGCCTCCAAGGAGCGCCTGGAAGCCCTGCGCCAGGAAATCGCCGAGGTCCAGGAAAAACTCAACGTGCAAAAGGCTGGCTGGCTCAACCAGAAGAACGCCATCGACCACGTGCAAGAGCTCAAGGGACAGCTCGACGAGGCCAAGAGCGAAGAGGAGCGTGCGACGCGCAACGGCGATTTGGGTCGTGCGTCCGAGCTGCGCTACTCCGTGATTCCGGGCCTGCAGCAGCAGATTCAGGATTCCGAGGCCGCGCTCGAGGCGCAAAAGCAGCAGGACGGCGAGGGCCTCAACGAGCAGGTGACCTCCGATGAGATCGCCGAGGTCGTGAGCGCCTGGACCGGCGTGCCCGTGTCCAAGATGATGCAGGGCGAGCTCGACAAGCTCAAGGGCCTGGAGGGCGAGCTGCATAAGCGCGTCATCGGTCAGGATGAGGCCGTCTCCGCCGTTGCCGCGGCCGTGCGCCGCAGCCGTGCGGGCCTCTCCGATCCGGACAAGCCCATCGGCAGCTTCTTCTTCCTGGGCCCCACCGGCGTGGGCAAGACCGAGCTCGCCAAGGCGCTGGCCGAGTGCCTGTTCGATGACGAGCGCGCGCTCGTGCGTATCGACATGTCCGAGTATATGGAGAAGTTCAGCGTCCAGCGTCTGATCGGTGCGCCTCCGGGATACGTGGGATACGACGAGGGCGGCCAGCTTACCGAGGCCGTGCGCCGTCGTCCGTATTCCGTGATCTTGCTCGACGAGATGGAGAAGGCTCACCCGGATGTATTCAACGTGCTGTTGCAGGTGCTCGATGACGGCCGTCTGACCGACGGCCAGGGTCGCCAGGTGTCCTTCAAGAACACGATTATCATCATGACGAGCAACGTGGGCTCTAAGGCTATCGCCGAGCTTTCGGGCAAGGACGAGGAGGAGATGCGTCATCAGGTCGACGCGGCCATGGCTCAGACCTTCCGTCCCGAGTTTCTCAACCGTATCGACGATATCGTGATGTTCCATCCGCTCGGCATGGCGCAGATCGAAAAGATCGTCGATATTCAGCTCGCCGATGTCCGCGCGCGTCTGGCTAAGGAGCGCATGACGCTTGCTATTACCCCGGCGGCCAAGCAGATGCTTGCTGTGGGCGGCCTGGACCCGGTCTTTGGCGCCCGTCCGCTCAAGCGTTTGGTGCAGCGCGAGGTCGTGGATGCCATCGCCGCCGCCATCATCGACGGCACGGTGCGCGAGGGCGATCAGGTGACGGTCGATGTCGACAAGGACGGCGGCTTTACCGTTGTGTGCGACAACACGCCGGCGGCCACCTACGAGGTTCCCGACGCCGAGTAGATTTTGGGCCATGCCTTAAAATCTGCCAGCCGTCTCTAAATGCCAAGGGCGGCGGATCCAATTGGGTCCGCCGCCCTTTTTCGTGCGACAATCGTTGATGTTGAGCATGAGTACATGGCAAGGAGATATGCAGATGAAAGACGAGATCAAAACAAGTGCGCCGGCGCCCAAGCCCACGTCCAAACCGGCGCCCAAGCCGCGCGACCCCTACATTCGCGCCGAGAACGAGGACGATGACGGTTACGATCCCTACAGCGACCGTCGCCCCGAGCGCGAGCCAATGTTCGAAGCCGACCCGTGGCGCTGAGTGCCACCCAAAAGGCCACCAATAAGTTGCGGTGAAATAGGGACTGTTTTGCGGTTTGACCAGCAAAAACAGTCCCTATTTCACCGCAACTGCGTTAGGGATTTTTCTACAGGGGGAGGGTAGTCAAAAAAGCCCCGTCCCAAATTGACTGCTCGGGGAGTCGCATTCGAGCTCGGTTGTCCTCTTAGCCACTCGATATCCTTCGGAGCAATAACGGTGATAAAACTTGCTTAAGTGCTAATCAAACTACACACAATCTTGCTCTCTAGCTAATCAAGAATCAGTATAATTTTGATTAGCTAGAGAGCAAGATTGGAGAATCATGGCATTCAACGACTTGATCGCCCAGAAAATAAAGGACTTTGAACAGCAGGGGGTTCCGCAGGTCTTTGAGCGAGACCTTGATCTGGGAAACCCACAGGAGCCAAAGCGCGACAACATCGTAAATGTGATTGTGGGGGCCCGCCGTTGTGGAAAGACGTATCGCCTGTATCAGGAGATGCGGCGGCTTCAGAGCCGGGGCGTCGAGCTTGACCGGATGCTTTACTTCAATTTTGAGGATGAGCGCTTGCGCCCGTATGAGCCATCGCTGCTGGCGGACGTGCTCGACACGTTCTATGCACTGTATCCTGTTGCTCGAACCGAGGGCGCTTACATTTTCTTTGACGAGATCCAGGAAATTCCCGAATGGGGTGCGTTTCTGCGGCGTGTAGTCGATACGGAGAAAGCGACCGTCTATGTGACGGGATCTTCTTCTAAGATGCTGTCCTCAGAACTTAAGAGCGAGTTCAGGGGTCGTTCTCTTGTGCGAGAGCTTTTTCCGTTGAGTTTTTCGGAATACGTTCGATATAAGACGGGGAGCGTCCCTGAGCTAGATGCGACCTTTTCCCCGAGCGATGCAGCGCTGCTTCGACATCATCTGATCGGGTATCTTGAACAAGGGGGATTCATCGCGACACTTGAGCAGACGCCTGCAGACGCGATTCAGCTGCTACAGGAATATGCTTCGCGAACGGTCGCCATGGACGTCGTTGAACGTTACGACGTCAAGAACCCTCGCCTGGCATCGCTGTTCTTGACGCGGTGTATGGCATCTTCGGGACGAGAGCTGTCAGTGAACAAAGTGTACAACGAGTTCAAGAGCAGACAGATACCCGTCAGTCGTAATTCGCTCAGCGATTTACTTGAGTATTATGAGGACGCCTACCTGTTATTTTCTGTGCCGGAGTTCACGCGTTCACTGGCAAATAACATGCGGTCTGCGTCTAAGGTCTACGCTGTCGACCCTGCGATGTTTGGAGCATTCTCTCCCGCATCGGCATTGGACCAGGGCCAGAGGCTCGAGACCGCAGTGTTCAATGCGCTAAGAAGAAGGACTCCCGCGGTGAGGACCGGCTCGGTCTGCCGCCTGCTAATCAAAGAGAAGAGCAAAAGCCATGAGGTAGACTTTGTGGCTGGGGACGCGCTTCTCATGCGGGCTTATAGCCTGATTCAGGTGAGTGCGGATATGGCAAGTGAGAAAACGCGCGAGCGCGAAATTGCCGCGCTTGATGCCTCGATGGCCCAGTTCGATCTTGGCGAGTCGGCAATCGTTACCATGGATGAACAGACCGATATTTCATGCGAGCACGGTGTGGTCCACGTTGTGCCCGCATGGAAGTGGCTCCTTGCCTAATCATCTATGGACCTGTGGGGTCAGGACCTCCTGGCTCCCTCATCACGGTTGGGGAGCACCTTGCTGCGCCAGGCTAGTCCTGGGCTTTGATACTCGGCAGGAGAATCTGGGCGAGGTAGTCGGTCTCGAGTTTGGTCGCGGCGTCGGCTTTGCCGTCTTTGCCGACCAGTACGTTCTTGATCTGGCTATAGGTGTAGCGGTTGCCGGTCGTAAGCTCGACAAGCTCAATGGCCGTGTCCATGGGGTAGGTTGACACGGGGTTCTGCGTCCGTCCGTTGATGGTCTGGGGCACCACGTACGGATAGACGGGGCCGCTGGCGTAGACGGTATAACCGTTGCCTAGATTGGCCGCGCCCAAAACCGTATCGCCTTCATCGGGCGTAAAGCTCTCGCCCTCGCGCACCGCGACGAGCGTCACGAGCGGCGTATTGGCGTCGTCGCCCAGATAGATGCATAGCGTGCTTCCGTTTTGCCAAGTTGCGACCTTGCCGTACCACTCGACGGGAATATCGAGCTGGTAGAGGTCGGTTGCCTTGTGGCGAGCGTCAGCATCACGGGACGCCTGTGCCTTTTGCGCGCTCACGGCATTGACGGCGGCGTCGCGCCGCGCGGTTGCTGCCTGCTGGAGCACTTTGGCAGCCGCGGCGGAGCTCGCACCGCCCTCCTCGGCATACTTGGCGGCGGCATCGATCTGGTCGTCAGTCACCGTGTCGGCCGAAGGCACTTTGAGCTTAAAGGTGGCCTGGGCACTTAAATCCTGTCCATCGCTCTTAACGGTGACCTGCGTCTTGGTGGTCGGGACGGTATAGATGGTGCCGTCGGCCGCGATGGGGGAGGCAGCGATGGAGAGCGTGTAATCGCCGGGCAGCAGTTTGATGCCGCGGCCGTGCTCGTCAACGTAGAGCGTTTCGCTCACGGAAGAACCGTCGGAATCTTGTCCGCTCACCTGCACGGGAATCTTTGAGCCAGTTGAGCAGTCGAGGCCCGCGGCATGCACGCCAATCTGCACCGACATCATGGTATGGGCGTTTGCGGCAAGCACGGCAGCCTGCTCTTGTTGATATCCGTTCCAGGCAGCATAGCCTGCGCCGCCGGCAACAAGCGCGACGGCTACGACGCCGGCAACCATCAGATTGCGGCGCTTGGGCGACATTTTGCGATGGCGAACCTCGGCCTCGCGTGCCGAGGGAACGGACGGCAGGGGAATATCGCCCATGGCGATGGTCTCGTCCACGGCAGGCGCAGAGCCTAAGCCAGGGAGCTCGCGGGTCAGCGAATCTTCGGCCGGCAAGTTGTCGAGCAAGATGGTTTCCTCGCTCGTGTCAGATTCGGGCTGGTCGTCGGCCTCGCATTCGGAATCCTCGTGCCCCGCCCCGTCTTCGGTGGGCGCGGCACCATCGTCTTTTGCATCCTGATCATCGGGCTGCGCCTCGATTTCCGGCTCATCCCGCACATCAACGCTCGAATCGTCAAACGCAATCTCGGTCAGCGCGATCTGGTCTAGGCTCTCCAGGGCCTCGGCACACGCTTCTGCATCTTGGGCCGCATCCTCTTGGCCCATCGTCTCATCTTTCATATATCCCCCAAGCTCAATATCGGGACAACAATGTACCCAAAAACAGAGTCATATAGAGCTGTCAGGCAATCGGAAATCTGATTTTATCTGTGCGAGAGGTTTTGAATATGTGCGTGGATGCGCGCAACAACAAAAAGCCCCCGGAAAGCGGACAATGAACTGCACCCCAAAACTTGGACGGCTTAAATAAAAGCTACGCTGGAGTGGGTATGATGAATTGGACACCTAGTTAAGAGCGAAAGGTGTTCAAGATGGCCCAAAGAAGAAAGCGATACG
>NZ_JADPCH010000032.1 GCF_015670745.1 Collinsella aerofaciens
AACCGTATTCCAGATTCTAGGACGCCGGGCCGACTCGCTTCGGATGGGGCTCTACACCAACTTTCTCGACACTACCGTCCTTTTATCTTGTGGCATCCTCGATATCTAAAAGGAAAACCCCACAGCCCATGCGAGCTGCGGGGTTTTCCTTGTGCCTCCGATGCGAAATAAATCGCTCAGATATTACTGATAATCGACGACGTCGATCCAGTTCTTCAGGAACTCATCGTTCACGTTGCGCTTACGAGCGAGCTCGGAAGCGGCGACGATACTCGTCCACTGACGCACGACCTGCATGGGCATGTCGGCGCGGTCGCAGTAGAGCTCCAGGTAGGCCTCAGCCTGATCCTTGCTGTTGAGGGCAAAGAGCAGGTAGGTGGTGGCAACGTCGGCAGCAGGGGAGCCCTGGGTGGCGTGTGCCCAGTCGCACACATAGAGCTGGCCGTCGTCGCCGACGATGACGTTGGAGGGGTTGAAGTCGCCGTGGCAGACCTTGAACTCCTTGGTCATGCCGTCCAGACGCTCCTGAAGGTTGTAGCGCGTGGTGGCATTGAGCTGATCAAGGCTGTCGATCATGCGGGCGTACTTGTCGCGCTGACGGTTGAGCAGCGGGGAGGTGTAGCCGTGGATCTCGATCTGGAGGTCGACGAACATCTCGAGGTACTCACCAAAGCGCTGGGGCTCGGCAGTCATCTTCTCGGCAAGGGTGGTGCCCGGAACCTTCTCGGTCACGAGCGCCCAGCCGTTGGCGTTCTCGAGCTGGGAAACCTCGAGCGCCTTGGGGCTGCGGATGCCGCACTCATTGATGCGGGCAAGATTCAAAGCCTCGTTGAACACGTCGGAGACAGGCTTGGTCTCGTTAAAGACCTTGACAATCTTGTCGCCCAGGTCATAAACGACCTTGTTGCCACGGCGGACGAGCTCGGTCTTGGAATCGGGTAGCAGCATGGTTGCATCCTTTCAACGATGCGATAGAAGCGACGGCGGGGGTGTGTGAAACACCCGTGCACCCCCGCCGTTAAAAACCGTGCTAAAACTAGCAGACGGCGTAATCCTGGGGCTCGCGGCCGTAGTAGGCGTCCAGGTAGAGCTCCTTGATCTCGCTCATGAGCGGGTAGCGCGGGTTGGCGCCGGTGCACTGGTCGTTGAATGCCTGCTCGGTCATTTCGTCGAGGGTGTCGAGGAAGTACTGCTCGTCAACACCGTAGTCGGCGATGGTCTTCTTGACGCCGATGAAGTCCTTGAGCTCTTCGAGCTTCGTGATGAAGTTCTCGAAGACCTCCTTGTCGTCCTTGCCCTCGATGCCGCAGTACTTGGCCATCTCGGCGTAGTTGTGCAGCGCGTTGGGGTAAGGATACTGGGAGAAAGTACCCATCTTGACGGGAGCCTCGGCGGCGTTGTAGCGCATAACGCGGGTCAGGATGACGGCGTTTGCAATGCCGTGGGGCAGGTGATGGAAAGCGCCGAGCTTGTGGGCCATGGAGTGATTGAGGCCCAGGAAGGCGTTGGCGAAGGCCATACCGGCCATGCAGGAGGCGTTGTGCATCTCCTCGCGGGCATGCGGATCCTTGGCGCCGTTCGTGAAGCTGGAGGGCAGGTTCTCGAAGACGAGCTTAGCAGCGCGCTCGGAGAGGCCCTTGGTATAGTCGGAAGCCATGATGGAGACGTAGGACTCGATGGCGTGGGTCATGACGTCGATGCCGGAGGCAGCGGTCAGGCCGCGCGGGGCGGTCATGCAGTTGTCGGCGTCGACGATAGCCATGTTGGGGAGCAGCGCGTAGTCGGCGAGCGGCCACTTGATGCCGGTCTCCTTGTCGGTGATGATGGCGAACGGCGTGCACTCGGAGCCGGTACCCGAGGAGGTCGGGACGGCGACGAAGTAGGCCTTCTTGCCCATCTCGGGGAAGGTGAAGATACGCTTGCGGATGTCCATGAAGTCCATGGCCATGTCCTCAAACTTGCACTCAGGGTGCTCGTACATCATCCACATGATCTTGCCGGCGTCCATAGCGGAGCCACCGCCGACGGCGATGATGACGTCCGGCTCAAAGAGAGCCATCTGCTTGGCGCCGCGACGTGCGCACTGCAGCGACGGATCGGGCTCGACGTCGTAGAAGCAGTCGTGGGCGATGCCCATCTCGTCGAGCTTGGCCTCGATGGCGCGGGTGTTGCCATTCTTGAAGAGGAACTGGTCGGTGACGATGAAGGCACGCTTCTTGCCCATGACGTTGCCCAGCTCGTCGAGGGCGACGGGCGTGGAACCCTTCTTGAAGTAGACCTTCTCGGGAGCGCGGAACCACAGCATGTTCTCACGGCGCTCGGCCACAGTCTTAACGTTGATCAAGTGCTTCACCCCAACGTTCTCGGAGACGGAGTTGCCGCCCCAGGAGCCGCAGCCCAGGGTCAGAGACGGCTTCATGCCAAAGTTGTACAGGTCACCGATGCCGCCGTGCGAGGACGGGGTGTTGATGACGATACGGCAGGCCTTCATGACGTGCTCGAACAGGCTGATCTTCTCGGCCTGGGCGGGGTGCACGTACAGAGAGGCGGTGTGGCCCGGGCCACCGGCGAGCACCAGGTGCTCGGCCTTGTCGACGGCCTCCTGGAAGTCCTTGGCGTGGTACATGGCCAGGACCGGGGAGAGCTTCTCGTGGGAGAACTCCTCCTTGGCGGGGTCGGTGGAGGTGACCTCGGCGATCAGGATCTTGGTCTTGGCGGGAACCTCGATGCCGGCGAGCTCGGCGATCTTGGCGGCAGCCATGCCGGGGATGCGGTGATCGAGGGCGCCGTTCTTGAACATGGCGGCACGCAGGGCCTCCATCTCGGCACCCTGCTTGACGAAGTAGCAGCCGCGCTTCTGGAACTCGGCCTTAACCTGGTCATAGATGCTGTCGATGACAGTCACGGACTGCTCGGAAGCGCAGATCATGCCGTTGTCGAAGGTCTTGGAGTGGATGATGGAGTTGACGGCGAGCAGCACGTCGGCGGTGTCGTCGATGACGACCGGGGTGTTACCGGCGCCAACGCCCAGGGCGGGCTTGCCCGAGGAGTAAGCGGCCTTGACCATGCCCGGGCCACCGGTGGCGAGGATGATGTCGACGTCGCGCATGACCATGTTAGTCAGCTCGATGGAGGGGACATCGACCCAGCCGATGATGCCCTCGGGGGCGCCGGCCTTGACGGCGGCGTCAAGCACGAGCTTGGCGGCGGCGATGGTGCACTTGGCGGCAGCCGGGTGCGGGGAGATGATGATGGCGTTGCGGGTCTTCAGGCAGATCAGCGTCTTGAAGATCGCGGTGGAGGTGGGGTTGGTCGTCGGGATGACGGCGCCCACGATGCCGATGGGCTCGGCGATCTTGGTGATGCCGTAAGCCTCGTCGCGCTCCAGGACACCACAGGTCTTGGTGTTCTTGTAAGCGTTGTAGATGTACTCTGCGGCGTAGTGGTTCTTGATGACCTTGTCCTCAAGAACGCCGCGGCCGGTCTCCTCGATGGCCATCTTCGCCAACGGGATACGAGCCTTGTTGGCGGCCATGGCGGCCTCATAGAAGATCGTGTCGACCTGCTCCTGCGTGTACGTAGCAAAAAGCGCCTGGGCCTCTCGCATCTGAGCGAGCTTAGCCTCAAGCGCCTCTACGTTGTCCACAATTGCGGGAGTAGTGTTTTCCGGTGACTTTTTCACCATTTGTGTCTCCTTGCGATCGGAGATTTACCCTACGCCTTGCATGATAGCAAGAAATTATTCGGTGAACGGTAAGATTCCCGTAAAAGGCACACTAAAACGCTTCAATAAACTGAAACGCTTTAACTAAAACTATCTGCCTGCTGCATCGCCCCGCTCATTGGGGACAGACTTACATGAGTGCTTTCACTCATTTGGGACAGACATCGTTTTGCCATTTTGCCGTTCTGAACCTGTTTTTGCCGATCATTGGATATAAATAGGTCACAGGCTCAGCATTTCGCGTTCCTTCTCTCCTTTTAGGTGTTGCCTGTTCAGTTTTGAAAGGAGAGATTATGCCCCGATGTGCCCGCGCCGTTTCGCTCACCGGCTATTACCACGTCTTTGACCGTGGCAACTCCAAACAGATTATTTTTGAAGATGACTCTGACCGATATCGTTTCTTATCGGACATCTCGGACAGGCTTGCACGCCATAAAGTGGCAGTGTTGGCTTGGTGCCTTATGGACAACCACTTCCATTTGATGGTTGATGACCCATATGACAACCTTTCAAAGGCAATGTAGTGCGCACTGACGGCGTATGCTAAGTATTTCAATGGGAAAACGGGAAGAACGGGCCATCTGTTTGACAATCGCTATTCGCGTGTTGCGGTTGAGTCGGACACACAGGCGGTGCAGCTACTCGATTATATCTATCTCAATCCTGTGAAAGGTGCGATCGGCTCTCTCGAAGCATACCGCTGGTCAAGCTTTAGGGCATACCAGCTGGGCTACGATCCCTTTGACATCTGCGATGCGGCCCCTATGCTCGATATTGTCGGGGGGTCTCGTCACTATTGTGAGCATCTTAAGGAAGTTGCCGGGCGGATCTGGTCAGTTGAGATTCTTCCACGCCGACGGATCCTCGATGAGGATGCTCTTTCCGTTGCGCGCGAAGTCCTTCCGAGCATAGATCCTGCGCTGCTCAAGGCCCTGCCACGCCCCGATCGTGATGCGTGTCTGCTGAGGCTCAGGCGGGCACATCTCACGGTCAAGCAAATTGCCCGTATCACCGGCATCGGCGCTACAAGCGTGACCAAGGCCACTGTAGGCTGGAGGGAGGCTGCGTGAGGCAGGGGCCGAACCGCTGCCGGCATGCGTAATGTCTGTCCCAAATGCGTGAAAACACTCATGTAAGTCTGTCCCCAATGAGTGCATGATCCCTTTGACATCTGCAAACCCTCATATAAGTCCGTCCCCAATGAGTGCAAAAAGGCGCCCTCCGTAGGGGAGGGCGCCTTTGGTAAGTTCTATGTGAACGCGAGGTCTTTGACCCGGAGAGTCCGAGGTACTTGTTGGTAAGACCTTATTTAGGAGCGCGCAACCTTGCCAGACTTGAGGCAGGTGGAGCAAACGTTCATCTTGCGACGGTGACCATCGACGACGACGTAGACGCGCTGGATGTTGGGGCGGAACTTACGGTTGGTGACGCGGTGAGAGTGGCTGATGGAGCGACCGGCAACGGGGTGCTTACCGCAAACTTCGCAAACTTTGGACATAACTGACCCTCCTTGGGCGACAAACGAACATGTCGCGTTAACAAACAAGCCTGAACTATAGCACAGAAGTCGCTCCCTGTGCGCAATCTACACAGAGATATTCCTCTTTTGGCGATAGTGCCCACGCCACGGCCCTGGACGTAGATCCGATTTGCGTGCAGCAGAGGGGATTATGCCAGCTCGTGCGTGCGTTTTCAAGCTCGTCCCACAAATATATATAGGTTTATGGAGCATTGGGCTCCGTTTACGGATTGCTCTGTATTTATGCTCGCAATTAAGCTCGAGGTTGGCTACACTATCCCTTGACCATTAAAGGGGTACGAGATACCCACATGGAATTACATAGCTGCCATGCGAGCAGCCTTTCCTGTGGGTGTCTGGTCCGCTTTAAGCGGTCGGGCATCTATTTTTTTGACTGTGTCAGCAGTCAAGACATGTGAGGAAGGAGATCGATGGGCACGACTTCCCCCAAGGCGGTCATCATGGACGAGACCGCCGTCAATCGAGCGATGACCCGCATCGCGCACGAGATTCTCGAGCGCAACGAGGGCTGTGAAGACCTCGCTCTGGTCGGCATCGTCACGCGCGGCGACCTTCTGGCAAAGAAGCTCGCCGAGGAGATCAAGGAGATCGAGGGCGTCGACGTTCCGCTCGGCAGCCTGGACATCAGCTTCTACCGCGATGACTACGCTACCAATTTCGCTCCCGCGATCCACGCCACCAACATTCCCTTTAGCGTCGACGGCAAGCGCGTCGTGCTGGTGGACGACATCCTGTATACGGGCCGTACCATTCGCGCCGCTCTCGACGCCGTCATGGACCTGGGCCGTCCGAGCCGTATTGAGCTGGCAGTTCTCGTTGACCGCGGTCACCGCGAGCTCCCCATCTCGCCGGACTTTGTCGGCAAGAACGTTCCCTCGTCGCATGAGGAGAACGTGCACCTATATATGAAAGAAGTCGACGGCCACACCGCCGTCGAGATTAACGACGTCGCGCCGGGTTCCCACGTGGGCTCCGCGCCGCTGGGAGGTGAGTAGTACCGTGGCGTTCAACCATAAGCACCTGATCGACATTACCGAGTACTCCGAAGAGGACATCAAGCTCATCCTCGAGACCGCCAAGGCGTTCTCCGAGGTCAACGAGCGTGCGATCAAGAAGGTCCCCACGCTCAAGGGCAAGACCATCGTCAATATGTTCAACGAGCCCTCGACGCGCACCCGCAGCTCCTTCGAGCTCGCCGAGAAGCGTCTTTCGGCCGACAGCCTCAACTTTGGCGGCTCCTCGACCTCCACGGTCAAGGGCGAGAGCCTCGTCGACACCGTCGAGACCCTCAACGCCTACAAGATCGACTGCATTGTCGTGCGCGATAAGCACGCCGGCGCTCCCTACATCGTCACTCAGAACTCGCCCGCAAGCGTCATCTGCGCCGGTGACGGCAAGCACAACCATCCTACGCAGGCCCTGCTCGACCTGTACACCATCTGGGAGCACAAGGGTGACTTCCACGGTCTGAAGGTCGCCGTCGTCGGCGATATCGCCCACTCCCGCGTTTGCGGCTCGCTGATCCCCGCCCTTAAGATCATGGGCTGCGAGACCTACGCCGTCGCCCCCGGCACGCTGCTGCCGCCGTCGCCCGAGGTCTTGGGCTGCGACCACGTGACGAGCGACCTCGATTCCGTCCTGCCCGAGCTGGACGTCGTCTACATGCTGCGCGTGCAGCAGGAGCGTCTCGAGGGTGCCCCGTTCCCGACCATTCGCGAGTACCACAAGCTCTTCGGCCTGACCAAGGACCGCGAGAAGCTCATGAAGCCCGATGCGATCATCTGCCATCCGGGCCCCATCAACCGCGGTGTCGAGTTCGACTCCTATATGGCCGACCACCCGCAACGCTCCGTCATCCTGGAGCAGGTCTACGCCGGTATCTGCGTGCGTATGGCTATCCTGTATCTGCTGCTTGGAGGTGCCGATAATGGCCTTGCTTCTTAAGAATGCCCACGTCGTCGACCCGTCCGTCGAGCTTGACGGTGTCGTTGACGTCCTGATTGACGGCGACAAGATCGCCGAGGTCGGCGAGAATCTCGCCGTCGAGGGAGCCGAGGTCCGCGACCTTTCCGGCAAGTACCTCGTCCCCGGCCTGGTGGATATGCACGTTCACCTTCGCGAGCCCGGCTACGAGGTCAAAGAGGACATCGAGAGCGGCACCCGCGCAGCTGCCAAGGGCGGCTTTACCGGCGTGTGCGCCATGCCCAACACCGATCCCGTCACCGATAACGGCACCGTCGTGGAGTTCGTCAAGTCCCGTGCTGCCGAGGTCGGTCACTGCCGTGTCTATCCGTCGGGCGCCATGACCCGCGGTCTTAAGGGCGAGGCCATGTCCGAGATGGGCGATATGGTCGCCCACGGCGCCGTCGCCTTCACCGACGACGGTCGCGGCGTGCAGGGCGCGGGCATGCTCCGTCGTTGCATGGACTACGGCAAGATGTTCGGCAAGGTCTTTATGAGCCACTGCCAGGACGAGGATCTGGTCGGCCACGGCCAGATCAACGAGGGCAAGGTCTCGACCCGTCTGGCTCTCGAGGGTTGGCCGGCTGCCGGCGAGGAGCTCCAGATCGCCCGCGACATCGAGATCGCCAAGCTGACTGGTGCCAAGCTGCACATCCAGCACATCTCCACCGCCCATGGTCTGGAGATCGTGCGTGCCGGTAAGGCCGCTGGCGTTCAGGTTACCTGCGAGGCCACCCCGCACCACATGTTCCTGACCGAGAACGACCTGGACGAGACCTACAACACTTCGCTCAAGGTCAACCCGCCGCTGCGTACCGAGGAGGATGCCGAGGCCATTCGTCAGGGCGTCATCGACGGCACCGTCGACGTTATCGTCACCGATCACGCTCCCCACACCCCGTGGGAGAAGGCCCGCGAGTTCGAGCTTGCGCCCTTTGGCATGATCGGCCTCGAGACCTCGCTGTCGCTCGTACTCACCGAGCTGGTCAACACGGGCAAGATGAGCATGGGCCGTATGGTCGAGCTCATGGCCATCAAGCCGCGTGAGATCCTGGGCCTCGACCAGGTTCAGGTCAAGGCGGGCTCCGTTGCCGACCTGACCGTGTTCGACGCGTCCGCCACCTGGACGGTTGGCGAGGACGGTTACGAGTCGCGCGCCGAGAACTCCGGTTTTGCCGGCCGCACGCTCACCGGTCGTGCCACCGATGTGTTTGTCGGCGGTAAGCAGACGCTTGCCGACGGCTGCATCTGCTAGCATAGCCTTATCGCTTTTGTGCGCGGCTCCCTTGCGGTGCCGCGCTTTCTGTTCGTTTTGACCATGCAACCGCATGGGGGATTGGAGCGTCTATGCCCACACCTTCCACTGCACGCATGCACGACTTCGAGGTCGTCTCGAACCAGGAGATCGCCGACGGCATCTTCTCGCTCGTCATCTCGGCCCCCAAGCTTGCAAGTGCGCTCAAGCCCGGTCAGTTTGTGAACATCGCCGTACCCGGCGATGCGTCCTCGCTGCTTCGCGTGCCCCTGAGCTACTACCGCGCCGACGCCGAGGCCGGCACCGTCGAGCTGTGGTACGCCGTCGTGGGCGACGATACCCGTCGTTTGTCCCAGATGGGCCCTGACTCCACCTCTAACCTGCTGGGCCCCGGTGGCCGTGGCTGGATGGTACCCGAGGGCACCAGGAAGGCCCTGCTCGTCGCCGGTGGCATCGGCGTTCCGCCTGTGCTGTGTCTTGCCGGTATGCTTGCCGAGCAGGGCGTGGATGTTGACGTGTGCCTGGGCTTTGGCACCGCTTCCAAGGCCGTGGGTGTCGATGAGTTCCGCGCGCTGGGCGCCACGGTCAACGTTTGCACCGACGACGGCTCGCTCGGCACGCACGGTTTTTGCACCGATCCTGCCGCCGAGCTGCTCGGCGAGGGCGGCTACGACTACGTCGCCAGCTGCGGCCCCGCTGTCATGATGAAGAAAGTCGCCGCCGCTGCCGCCGAGGCCGGTGCGTACTGCGAGGTGTCGCTTGAGCGCATGATGAGCTGTGGCTTTGGCGCCTGCAACACCTGCAATGTCGAGACGGTCGACGGTATGAAGGGCGCTTGCATGTGCGGCCCCGTGTTCGATGCTTCCAAGGTGGTGGTCTTCTAGTGGGTACCGTGAACATGGCCGTCGATTTCGGCGGCGTCAAGATGCAAAACCCCATCAACACCGCAGCCGGTACCTTTGGCTACGGCTGGCAGTTCCAGAACTTCTTTGATGTTTCCCAACTGGGCGCCATCACCACCAAGGGTTGCGCAGCCGAGCCCTGGCCCGGTAACCCCGCGCCCCGCATGGCCGAGATCCCCGGCGGTATGATCAACTCCGTGGGCCTTCAGAACCCCGGCGTGGCCGCCTTTGCTCGCGAGTCCGGTCCGTGGCTCGAGCAGCTCTCCAAGGACGGCTGCCAGGTCATCTGTCAGGTTGCCGGCCACTCCGTTGACGAGTTTGTCCGCGCACTCGAGATGTATGTCGAGCTGTGCCCCTGGGCTGCCGGCTACGAGATCAACGTGAGCTGCCCCAATATCGCCGCCGGCGGTGCCGCCATGGGCTCCACGCCCGAGGGCGCCTCTTCCGTTATGGCTGCCTGCCGCAAGGTGACCGATAAGCCGCTGTTCGTGAAGATGGCGCCGGTCAACGTCGCCGAGATCGCCAAGGCCCTCGAGGCTGCCGGCGCCGACGGCCTTTCGGTCATCAACTCCATTCAGGGCATGGCCATCGACGTCCATACCCGCAAGTCCCGCGTGGCCAAGCCCAAGGGCGGCCTTTCGGGCCCGCTGTGCCACCACATCGCCGTGCGCATGGTCTGGGAGGTTGCCCAGGCCGTCGATATCCCCATCAACGGTGTCGGCGGTGTCATGACCGGTGAGGATGCGGCTGAGTTTATCCTGGCCGGTGCCACCTGCGTGTCGGTCGGCATGGCCAACTTCGTCGATCCGTGCGCTTCGCTCAAGATCGCGCATGAGCTCGAGGCCTGGGCCGAGTCCCAGGGCGTAAAGGACATCAACGAGCTGGTAGGTGCTTTCGAATGCTAGAGACCGATGCCCGCGACCGCGTAATCGTCGCCCTCGACTGCGATCGTGAACGTTCGCTCGAGCTCGCCCACGAGCTTTCGGGCCATGCCGCCTGGCTCAAGGTTGGCATGACGCTCTATTACGCTGAGGGCCCCGAGATCGTCAAGACCTTTAAGGACCTGGGCTTTAAGGTCTTCCTTGACCTTAAGTTCCATGATATTCCGCATCAGGTTCGCGGTGCCGCCCGTTCGGCCTCGCTTGCCGGTGCCGACCTGCTCTCGGTTCACGGCTTGGGTTCGGGCGCCATGCTCGCTGCCTGCCGCGAGGGTGCCGAGGAGGCGCGCGAGGACCGCGCCAAGCTCGTCGCCATCACCGTGCTCACGAGCATGAATCAGGATGCCTTGAGCGAGATCGGCGTCGAGTCGCCCGTGGCCGAGGAGGCCACCCGCCTGGCAAAGCTCGCTCAGGCCAACGGCATCGATGGCATCGTGTGCTCGCCGATGGAGGCTCACGACATGCGTGAGCTGCTGGGCCCTGATGCCCTGATCGTGACTCCGGGTGTGCGTCCGGTGGGTGCCGCCTTAGGTGACCAGTCCCGCGTGGCGACGCCTTCCCAGGCTATCGAGCGTGGCGCAAGCCACATTGTGGTGGGCCGTCCCATCACCGGTGCCGACGATCCGGTTGCCGCCTTTGACGCCATCGTCGCTGAGCTGGTCGAAAACGTCGCGTAAAAGATTCCCCTAAGTCACCACTTTTGGGTTTCATGGGGGTGCGGACAATTTCTTGGACCGCGCCTAGGCGTATCCAAGTGGAGTGGGTATGATGAATTGGACACCTAGTTAAGAGCGAAAGGTGTTCAAGATGGCCCAAAGAAGAAAGCGATACG
>NZ_JADPCH010000033.1 GCF_015670745.1 Collinsella aerofaciens
GCATTACCAAAACATCGGCGGTCCAATAATGATCCCTTGGGGACGGAGGAAAAGTAGTCATTGGGGACGTTCTTAAACGACTAGTCGTTTAAGAACGTCCCCAATGACTGGTCGGATTGATAATTTGTGCGGGTTGTGGTTTTGTGACCTGCTGAAATTTAGGATACTGTACATCTGTACGTTAACTCATCTTCGTAGTATATTGCTACCCGCAAAACTCAACACCATTGTGCTTTGAGACGTTAAAGCGCCTACTACAATGGTTGTCGATAGTACGATTCGATTCAACGACAGGATGGATGGTCCAAGCGTGAGTCTCGGCAGCAAACTATCCAACGCAAAGGTCTCCTTTGCGATCTTTAAGCGCGACATCAAGCGATTGCTCGTGAACCCCGTCGCCCTGGTGGTTACTTTGGGCGTGTGCGTCATTCCCTCGCTGTATGCCTGGTACAACATCGTGGCTAACTGGGATCCGTACGGAAACACCCAGGGTATCAAGATTGCCATCGCCAACAACGATCGGGGCACCCAAAACGACTTGGTGGGCGAGCTCAACGCGGGCGACCAGGTCGTCGATCAGCTCAAGGAGAACGATCAGCTGGGCTGGACCTTCGTCGATTCGGCGGCCGACGCCAAGGAGGGCGTCGAGAGCGGTGAGTACTATGCGGCCATCGTAATCCCTAAGAACTTCTCGGATAACCTGGTCTCGATGCTCGACGGCAACTACCATCAGCCCAAGCTTACGTACTACGTCAATGAGAAGAAGAGTGCTATTGCGCCCAAGGTTACCGACACCGGTGCAAGCACCATCGAGGAGCAGATCAACTCGGAATTTGTCTCCACAGTGGGCGAGACCGTTGCCAGCATCGCCAAGGATGCCGGGGTCGATTTAAAGGACAAAGCAACCCAGACTCAGAATTCGTTGGCTGGTTCGGTATCAGAGGCATCCGGTACCTTGGGTGAGGTGCGCGATTCGATTGGCGACATGAATGCCGCCATCGATAAGACGAGTGGCGCTATCGCCTCGGCTGATGCCGCGTTGGCGGGCCTGCAGGGTCAGACGCCCTCTCTAACGCAGGCAATCGCTCAGGGCAATGACCTGCTGGGCGAGGCGCGCGCTACGGCGGGCAACTCTGTCGCCTCGCTCTCCAAGGCACTCTCGGAAGGCAGCCTTGCGCTCACCAAGACGTCAGCCTCCGCGAACGCTGCGATTGGCAAGCTGACGGGCGCGGTCACATCTACGACCACCCGCATCGACAACTCGCTTGAGTCTCTCCAAGCGACGATCGACCACAATAAGGCCGTTATCGGGCACTTGGAAATTCTCGTTAATGACACGTCGACAGGTTCCAAGGAAATTGACGCGCGCATTGTATCGACCATCGATTTGCTCCGCGAGCAGAATGAAAAGCTTCAGAGCATCAAGGACGGTCTGTCTGCGCAGTCGAGCGCCATGGCGAATGACGCCGCGGCTGTCTCGGGCGCCAGCGACGCTATCAATAACGCAATCCAGACCGGTGCGACCAACCTTGGCCAGGCCCAGACGGACCTGGGTCAAAACGCGCTGCCGAAGGCTTCCAGCGCGCTCGACTCTTTCTCGGTTGTATCGGGCGACCTAACCGGTATCGTGTCGGGCCTCACGCCTACAATCGCCAATGCGCGCGGTACGCTATCGCAGCTCGATGCCACGCTCAAGCAGGCCAAGACCACGCTGTCCCAGACCGATGCCTCACTTGCCAAGGTTCAGAACAAACTTGCGACCGCTGCCAACGACATCGCGGCGCTGCAGACCTCCGAGTCCATGGGCGAGCTGTCTGATCTGATGGGCGTCGATGTCAATGACGTGGCAGATTTCATGGCATCTCCGGTTGAGTTGACGTCCAAGTCGATCTATCCGGTCAAGAGCTTTGGCTCGGGCATCGCTCCCTTCTACACCAATCTGGCGCTTTGGGTGGGCGGTTACGTACTCATCGCCATCTACAAGCTCGAGGTCGATCGCGAGGGCATTGGCGGCTTTACGGCGCGCCAGGGCTACTTCGGCCGTTGGATGCTCCTGGTGATCCTGGGCGCGCTCCAGGCCACCATCGTTACGGTAGGCGATCTGGTGATTGGCGTGCAGTGCATCAACCCGCTGCTGTTCGTGCTGGGCGGCATCGCCATCTCGTTCACCTACGTCAATATCATCTATGCGCTGTCCACTACGTTTAAGCACATCGGCAAGGCAATCGGCGTCATTCTCGTCATCGTGCAGATTCCGGGTTCGTCGGGCATGTATCCCATCGAGATGATGCCCGGCTTCTTCCAGTGGCTGCACCCGCTGCTGCCCTTTACCTACGGCATCAATCTGCTGCGCGAGACGGTCGGCGGCATGTACTCGTTTAACTACCTGTTTAACCTGTGCATTCTGGGCGTGTTCTTGATCGTGGCGCTCTTTATCGGTCTGCAGCTGCGTCCGCTGCTGCTCAACCTTAACCTGCTCTTTGATAAACAGCTTTCCACGACCGGTATGATGATTTGCGAGTCCAACGACCTGCCGCGCCAGCGCTACTCGCTGCGCACGGCCATGCGTGTCATGCTCGATTCCGATTCGTACCGTCGCGAACTGCTCGATCATGCGGTCGCCTTTGAACATCGCTACCCGTACTACATCAAGGGCGGTTTTGCCGCCGTGGTGGGCGTTCAGGTCCTGCTTTTTGTCCTGTCGACGGTTCTCGATATCGACAATAACGGCAAGATCATCCTGCTTGTCATTTGGATCATCTCGGTTATTGCCATCTGCGGCTGGCTTATCAATATCGAGTACATCCGCTCGAGCCTCAACACCCAGATGCGCATCTCGGCGCTTTCGGATGAGGACCTGCGCCGCGAGATGCGCGAGCACACGGCCGCCATTCCGGCCGCTCGTCGCATGTTCGGCTTGAATGCGAGCGAGCGGGGGTCTGAACCCAAGACTCAGGCTGTCAACCAATGTGGTCATCGCGATGCGGCCCATGTGCCCGAGAACGGGGATGACACGTTTGTGATGAATGAAAAGAACGCCCCGCTCGGCAAGCACTCCAAAGGAGGTGAGGCATAAATGAAGAACATCCTGCATCTGTTTAAGCGCGATGTCCAAAACGTGTCTCGCTCCGTAATCGGCTTGGTTGTCGTGATGGGCCTCATTATCGTACCGTGCCTGTACGCGTGGTTTAACATCGCCGGCAGCTGGGATCCGTACGGCAACACCGGCAATCTTAAGATCGCCGTGGTCAACACCGATGAGGGTTACGAGAGCGATCTGATCCCCGTCGAGGTCAACGTGGGCGAAAACGTGACCGCCACCCTGCGCGGTAACGAGAACTTCGACTGGGTTGTGCTCAACGATCGAGAAAAGGCCATCGAGGGCGTCAAATCGGGCGCATACTATGCGGCTGTCGTTATCCCTAAGACGTTTAGTGCCGATATGATGACGCTCTTTTCGACCGACGTTAAGCATGCCGATATCGAGTTTTACGAGAATCAGAAGGCCAACGCCATCGCGCAGATCGTGACCGAGAAGGGTTCGAGCGCCGTTCAGAACCAGGTTAACGAATCTTTTACCGAGACCATTACGAGCATCGGTCTTAAGACGGTGTCCAGCCTGCTCGATTACATGAGCACCGACCAGGTCAGCAACTTTATCGCCAATCTGTCCTCGACGCTCGGCGATTCGATTGGGGACCTGCAAGACGTTCAGGCTAATGCTTCGTCGCTGGCGGGCATTTTGAGCTCTACGTCCGATTCGTTGACGTCGGCGAGCGGTATGCTCCAGCAGACGGGTACGGTCGATGAGTCGACCAAGCAGTTGATGGAGCATGCCAAGAGCGGCATGAGCGATTCCAAAGAAGCGCTGAAGGCCGCCAACGACGCCATCAACGCCGCGATTGACGGAAGCGCGGGCTCGTTCGACAACGTGTCCGCCGAGCTTGCGAAGGCATTCGATGCCGCGAATCAGCATGTCGACCTTACGGTGTCTCAGCTCAACGATGCCGCGGCGGCGCTCAATACACGTGCCGACGATATCGACGCCACGGCCGACCAGCTCCGCGGCTTTGCCGAGCAGGTCAGTGACGAAAAGCTCCAGGAGAGCCTTAAATCTGTGGCAACATCGCTGGGCAGGATCGCGGTGGAGTATCGCAACAACGCCAAGGACCTGACGGCAACTGCTAAGTCCCTTTCTGACAGCATGGCAGAGGTCAACAGCACGCGTGCCGAGGTCGATCAGGCCATCGCCGATGCCAAGGCGGGCATTTCGGGCGCTAAGTCCGACTACGATTCCACGTTCTCGGTTAAGGCCAAGGAGCTCAAGAAGACGGTTTCGGGCATCCTGGACTCGCTCGATGGCATCTCGGGCGATCTGGACAGCGTCGTAGACGGCCTGACCGACGCATCCGGTTCGCTGGCAAAGGGCCTCTCCAAGGCTGCAAAGCTGGTCAACAAGGCTTCTGATCAGCTGGGCGAGGCGTCGGGCAAGATCAGTGCGTTTAAGGACGAGCTCGACGGCGCCTTGATGTCGGATGACCTCGCTACGATCAAGACGATGATCGGCAATGATCCCGAGGGTCTGGCCGTGTCGCTTTCCGGCCCCGTCGCGCTCGATCGCAAGCCGGTCTATCCGATCCGCAACTACGGTTCGGCCATGGCACCGTTCTACACGATTCTGTCGCTCTGGGTGGGCTCGATTGTGCTGGCAGCCATGATGAAGGTCTCGGTTGACGATGAGCTTATCAACGAGCTCATCCCCGTGCGCCTGCACGAGATCTACCTGGGCCGCTACCTGTTCTTTGGCGGTCTGGCCCTGCTGCAGGCAACGCTCGTGTGTGCGGGCGACATCCTGTTCTTTGGCATCCAGTGCGACGACCCGCTGCAGTTTGTGCTGGCGGGCTGGGTCGCGAGTCTCGTGTTCTCCAATATCGTCTACACGCTTACGGTTTCGTTTGGCGATATCGGCAAGGCGCTCGCCGTCGTGCTGCTGGTCATGCAGGTCGGCGGTTCGGGCGGCACGTTCCCCATCGAGATGACCGGCCCTGTGTTCCAGGCGATCTATCCGTTCCTGCCGTTTACCCATGGCATTAACGCCATGCATGCCGCCATGGCTGGCGCCTACCATATGGAGTACTGGGTTGAGCTGGGCATTCTGGCGAGCTATCTGATTCCGTCGCTGGCCCTGGGCGTCGTCTTCCGCCGCCCAGTCATCAAAGCCAACGACTGGATCATCGAAAAGCTGGAATCGACAAAGCTAATTTAGTGCGGCAACGTTAACGCTGATGTAGCACTAATGCCAGCGAGCGAGCCGCATTTGCGCCAAGGTGACGTGAAATGAAAGGGCGCTGACCTTCTGGTCGCGCCCTTGAAATTGAACGTCAGATTGGCGTGAATGCGGCTCGCGTAGCGTCGGCCGGTCCGCCGTTCGGTAGAACGGCGGAACAAAACGCTTTAGTGGGCTGGATTGCGTGGGTTGCTTGGTTGTTGCTACAGTAGCGGGGCGTGCCGGGGGTCCGGTGCGCCTCGTTTTTATTTGACCATGAGGCGGCACGCAGCCATACGCGTGCGGACACCACGCCCAGTTTGAGTGTGAGGATGTTCCATGGCCCAATACGCTGCCAACGAAATCGAAAACATGCCCGATAGCCCTGTCGCACGGGAGGACCTGGGCGCCGGCGGCACCTCCCGCGGCGCCGGCGCGCGTTCCCCGTTCTTCTGGAAGGTCTTGCTGCTATCGGTGGCGGTCATCTGGGGCTATTCCTTTACCACCATGAAAGATGCGCTCGACACCATTCCGGTGTTCGAACTGCTCTATATTCGTTTTCTTCCGGCTTCGCTGGTTATGTTCGCCATCTTCCACAAGCGCATCATCGCGCACCTCAACGCCCGCAACCTGATCGTCGGACTTGGCATGGGCACACTTATGTGGGCCGCCTACGCCCTGCAGACGGTCGGTCTGGCTCAGACCACGGCGGGCAAGAACGCGTTTTTGACGGGTACGTACTGCATCCTCGTGCCCTTTGCGAGCTATTTCCTGAGCGGCGAAAAGCTCACGCGTTACAACTTGGGTGCCGCATTGCTCTGTCTGGCGGGCATTGGCCTGGTGGCGCTCGATAGCGTCGAGTTCAACATCGGTGATGCCATTACGCTGGGCGGCGCGGTCTTCTTTGCCATCCAGATGGCGGTGACCGCCAAGTACGGCCGCAAGATGGACATCAACGTCATCACGTTTTGGATGTTTGTGGGCAATGGTGTCTTGAGCCTTATCTCGTCGCTGCTATTCGAGACCCAAGCGCCGCTGTCCGTTTGGACGCCGAGCTTTATCAGTGTGATGGCGTTTCTCTCGGTGGGCTGCACATGTGTGGCTCTGCTCATCCAAAACGTCGGCCTGGCGCATGTCCCGGCCTCGACGGGCTCGCTGCTCCTTTCGATGGAGTCGCCTTCGGGTGTGCTGTTCTCGGTGCTGCTGATGGGGGAGGCGCTCACCTCGCGCCTGCTCGCCGGCTTCGTGCTTATCTTCCTGTCGATTATCTTGAGTGAGACTCACTTCGATTTTTTGCGCAAAAAGCCGCGCCCGCAATTGTAAACAACTTGTTGCGCCGCCCTCCCGGGGCGGCATTTTTTATGCGTCGCCCTTAAAGTTGTACCTTGCACTTTATGCTATCAAAGTGCTTGCTGCAAAAACGTTACTGGAGGGCATCTATGGCACCAGCTTTGTCCGATTTTCAACCGCAACCAGCGCCCAAGGCTACCGCAGCGGCGCAGGCCGCTATCGGTGACGGTCTTGTTGCAGAAGCTCAGACTTTTGCAGACGAGCTTGCTGTGTGGCGACACGATCTACACCAGATGCCCGAGCTGGGTAACAACCTTCCGCAGACGTCCGCCTTTATCCAGGCGCGTCTGGACGAGATGGATATTCCCTATGCCGTGCTTGTCGACGGCTCCTGTGTCGTTGGCCTTATCGGTGCCGGCGCGGCAGCTGCTGCTCGGGGTAACGGTACGTGCACGGACAAGCAGGCCGGTACGGTCATCATGCTCCGCGGCGACATGGATGCCCTTCCCGTTGCCGAGGAATCCGGCGAGCCCTTTGCATCCACCAATGGCTGCATGCATGCTTGCGGTCACGATATGCACGCGACGGCGCTGCTTGGTGCGGCTCGTATGCTCAAGGCCCGCGAGTCCGAGCTTCTCGACGCCAACGCCACGGTTAAGTTGCTGTTCCAGCCGGGCGAGGAAACCTTTGAGGGTGCCCGTGCTGCCATCGTCGACGGTTTGCTGCAGAGCCCACGCCCCCAGGCCGCCTTTGCCATGCATGTCAATAGCCAGTCGCCGCTTGGCCTGGTGCTCTACGGCAGCCCGGCGCTCTCGGGCGTGTACGGTTTTCGCGTCACGCTTCAGGGCAAGGGCGGCCATGGCTCGAGCCCCGAGATCTGCATCGACCCCATCACGGCCGGCGTCCATGTGCATCTGGCGCTTCAGGAGCTCATCTCCCGCGAGGTGCCGGCGGCCAAGGAGGTCGCGCTTACCGTTGGCAAGTTCGCCGGCGGTCAGGCCGCAAATGTCATCCCCGACACTTGTGTGCTCGAGGGAACGCTGCGTGGCTTCGACGTCAAGCTCATGGAGCACCTCAAGACCCGCATCGCGGAGGTCGTCAAAGGCGTTGCCACGACCTATCGTACGCCGGCGACTATCGAGACGCTCTCGGATGTTCCGCCGCTGGTACTCGATGACAATATGACCCAGGCTTCACTTGGCTATGTGGGTGCGACACTGCCCAAGGCCACCTTCCTGCCGCTGTTCCACGCCATGGCGAGTGAGGACTTCGCGTTGATCTCGAGTGAGATCCCGAGTGCGTACTTTACCGTGGGCGCTGCCGTGACTGATACGGACGAGCATTTTGCTCAGCATCATCCCAAGGCACGTTTTAGCGATGCCGAGCTTCCCCTTGGCGCCGCGGCTTATGCGGCAGTCGCTTTGGGCTACATCGCCGACCACCGGTAGCACCCAATCTTGCTACTCGTTTGTTTAAAAAGGAGCAGTATGTCCCAGCAGCGTAAGTTCTTCCCCGGCTGGCTCGTGGTGGCTTCCGGCTTTGTCATCATGGCCACGTGCTACACGATTTTCGTTAACTGCATGAGCCTGTTTCAGCCGCTCGTCGTCAGCGACCTGGGCATCACGCTTGCGCAGTACAACATCTCCAACGCCATCTCCACCGTGGTGAGCGTTATCGGCTCACTTGTGATCGGTCATGTTGCCGATAAAGTAAGCGGTCGCGTTTTGGGCTCCCTCACTGTAATCGCCACCTCTGCCGTTCTTGCCGGCATGAGCCTTGTCGGTGAACTGTGGCAGGTCTACGTGCTCTTTTCTGTTTGCCCCGTTCTGTTTGTGGCCGCCCTGGAAGCCGAATAGATGCTCGTACCATCATTCGGTTTCCAAGGCGGCCACGGGCCTACGAAATGATCCGTTTTCCTCCGTCCCCAACAGATCACGTAATCCGAAGGGGACGGAGGAAAACGGATCACAAAACGCGGCGGTGCGTCTGACCGAACGAGTCCCCATACCCTCGTT
>NZ_JADPCH010000034.1 GCF_015670745.1 Collinsella aerofaciens
AGATTCTAGGACGAAGGCCGTTCTTCGTTAAACGGGCGCTAGGGCGTCACCCTTACACCAACATTTTCGACGCGATCCGCGGTGCGCATGCGATGCCGACTGGGCTTGGCTCCGCGGGCGTACGCACTGCTATCGTGCTCGTTGGTGCTGGTCATAGCTGGCGTTTCTGCCTATGGCATGACCGTGCCGTCCATGATACAGGCGCATGCCGCACGCGAACCGCGCGTGGGGCATGAGGTCAAAAGTGATCTGGGCACCACGACTGGATATGCTTGGGCAAGTGTGGTCGGGCATATTGTGTTTGGCACCGACGATGCGGACGGCGCCGAGGTCCCGGACAACGAAGTCACGCTTGCCAATGGCAAAACCATCGTGCTCACCAACACCAAGATCATCGATCGGTTGTCCAACAATAGCGTGGCGGCAACGGTGAATAAGGTCGAGCAGCAGAAGGGGCAGGACGCCCAGCAGACAGGCAAGCCCGGTAGCTCGGATTCATCGAGTTCGGGCGGCGGCTCTGGGTCGGGTTCCTCTACCGGAGGGTCTGGAAACGGCGGCTCGACGGGCGGCAACACTGACAACGATGCAAACTCCGGTGGCCTTTCCGCTGCTGAAGAAGAGAGCATTCACAGTTGGCTTGTGACCAAGTACAACATGCTCGACGGCTATGTTTCTCGTGCCAATGACGTGGTCTCGACCTATAACTCTACGGGAGATCCCAGACCGTGCGACAGCCTGGTCGGGGAGATGTTTGTCATTCGAGCCGAGTTCGGTCGTCAGACATTCTCGCCCCGGTCAAAGTGGTATCAGCAGTATGCCAATCTGTGGGGCTGTTACACCAACCTATGTCAATGGGTCGGCCATTACGGCGATGATGACGTCGCGCTCGGTAACTTCAACAATAACGTGGCGGCGCTTGCCCTATGATGACCGATCTTGCATCCACCACACCACAATCGCTCGGTCGCGATCCCATGGTCGGCCTGCGCCTGGCGCGTGTCGACGGGTTTGAGCCGGCCATTGCGCTCGGTCAGGACGAACTGCCTGCCTATCTGCGTCGTTTTACGATGCTGTTTGCCGACGATGCCACCATGCGCCGTGGCGGTATCGGCCGCGTGACGCGTGCCGTCAACGCCCAAGGCGAGGCCGTGGCACTCAAGCAGCTCATCTTGCCGACGCGCGATGAGTTTGACGACGATGCCGCTCACGAGGCACTGGTCGCCAAGTTCAAGGCGGCGTTTCGCGAGGAATACGAATGCCATCGCGCCCTTTCGGGCCTTAAGGGCTTTCCCCGCCTCTATGGCTGGGGCGAGGTCGACGGTGTGCCTGCAATTGTCATGGAATGGGTCGAGGGCGAGACGCTTGCCCGCTTGCGTTCGCGACTCGCCGTGGACGATGCCGGACGCCTGTCGCCGCTTGTGGCGGCGCGTCTGGGTCGCGACCTGTTCGATCTGCTCTGCCGTATGAGCCTGGTGGGTGAGGGCTTTGTCCATCGCGATATCTCGCCCGCTAATATTATGGTGCGCACGGCGCGTCTACCGCTTGACCGGCAGCTTGCCGAGGGCACCTTTGACCTGTGCCTGATCGACTTTGGCTCGTCGCTGGCGCTTGAGCCTGCGTCGGCCGTGGCCGGTACCGGCGGCAAGGCATCCTTTACCGAGCGCTATGCCACGCTGCGTCGCGCGACGGTTGCCTATGCCCCGCCCGAGATGCTCACCGACGATATTCCCGACCTGCGCGCTTTGCGTATGTCGCCGGCGATCGACGTCTATGCCGCGGCAAGCACGGTTTACGAGCTCATTGCCGGCGTCGCGCCATACGAAGCCGCGCCGAGCACTTCGGGCACCTCGGGTTCGCGCAAAAAGACGCGCGACATCGCGAGCCCCTACCGTCTCAAGATGGACACGCGGCCCGACTATCCCATTGGTGCCCATGCGCCCGGTTGTGATTTGACTCAGCTGCTTCGTCGTGAGCCCGATGTGGCGCTCGCCGCGGCCGAGCAGGCCCAGCAGCTAGGGCTTGAGCCGGATTCCGAAGAGCTACGCGATGCGCTGGCGTTTGTCGATGCCCAGCTGTTCGACGTGGTGATGGCCTGTCTGTCCAGCCATCAAAAAGATCGTCCCGAGCCGGCGACGGTCGAGGCGGCGCTCTCAGCGTTTTGTGACCACTATGCGCAAAATGTCGGCCGTTCGCTCCGCGGCGAGCCGCTCACGCCGTGCCCCATGGATGCGTCTGGCCGCGCGGTTCGTCGCGCGCTGATGGTCGGCGCGACGGTCGTCTGTGGCGTGGTTTGGGCTGTGATCGTGGTTTCGGCCGCGCTGCTGGCGTCGGGCGCTCGCGTGACGGCGACTTTGGGATCGCTCGTGTGGTCTGGGTCGCTACCGGGTATTATTGCCGCACTGGCGTTGGCGCTGCCAGGCATAGCCGGCGTTGCCGCGGGGGCGCTTGCGCGCGATCGGCGCTCGGGCTTCCTGCAGGGTGTGCTTGCGCTTTCTGCCTGCGAGGTTCCGGTGCTGGTTGTGGCTGCATGTAGCGTATTTTCCCAACGCGCCGTGATGGGCGGCCTTGTTGCCGCTCTGGTTGCAACCTATACGCTTACGTGGTTTTTGCTTGCGATGGGCTTTGCCTTTGAACTTCCCGTTTCGGCACCGCGACGCACAAAAGCCCAGATGGCGACTCCGCTTGCCGGTGGAGCCGCAGCTGCCCGTACTTTTGGCGGACCTGTCGAAGTATCGTCCGATTCTATTTCTACGACTAAGGAGGCCTAGGTCATGGCATCTCAAGTTGAGCTCACCCCATGCGGGGCCATGTTTGACATCTTTAAGCGCGCGGCGCATCTGAGCCATATCGAGCTGTGCGGCTTGGTGCTTTCGTCCCGTCCGCTCGCCGACGGCCGCAGCCCGCAGAGCCGAGCCGCCGATCGCTCTTGGGTTTCCCGCTTTATCGTTCGCGCGCCGGTCGGCACGCTTCAGCATCGCTACTTTGCCGAATACGGTACCTCGGCTGCGCGTATTATGTCGCAACTGGCCCTGCGCCAGCGCAATCCCATGGACTCCACGGCTGTGATCAATATGGTGTGCGGTCCTGCAGGTGAACCGATGGTACGCGCGCTCGAAGAGTGCCACCAGGACACGAATCTCTATCGCAACGCGCTCGATCGCCTGTCCCAGGCGGCGGAACTCATGCCCGCCGAGCGCGCCGAGGCCGTGCTGGTGCTGTTTGTCGCCGTCGGTTGTTCGGCGGATGTGCGGTCCTCGGTGAACTATGCCATCGACTACGCGCACGCGACCTGTGGCGGAGGCACATCCACGCCGCGTTCGCTTGGCATGTCGATGACCGCGGGCGAACGCGAACCCGCCCCGGCGCACCCCTTGGGCTTGCTGCGCGTACAAAACAGTTTTGTCGTGAGCGCCCCGCGCTGGATTCAGCCGAGTGAGCAGGGTGTTGAGATTGGCGCGCTGGCCACTGGCGAGGGCGATATTACCGACGTCGGCGACGATGTCTCGGCCCGCCATGCCCATATCTGGTGCGATGCTCAAAATATCTGGCACGTCGAGGACTTGTCGTCCACCAACGGAACCGTGGTGGTAAACGGGGCCACGCGCGTCTGCATTCAGGTCGAACCCGGCCGTTCCGCCCAACTCAATCCCGGCGACGAGCTCAAGCTCGGCGAATCCACTACCTACGCCATTCTCTTCGGTGCCCTCTAGCCGGCAGATAGGGACGTTCCTTTTCTGCCGGCACTTGGGGACACTCCTTGGCGCACCAGAGCCGGTCGCCCAGGGATGGAGGGGCCATTTTGGCCCTTGGCAGTCACCCAAGGTAAACCTTTACCGCCCGCCTATATTTGCCGAAATTACACTTGACGGCGGGGTACAATAAACCCGCATGCGGATTTCCGTTGCGGGCGCTTCCCATCGCCGGGGCGTGCCCGGGAGCATCCGGCATGCGGCCTTTGCGGCGCTCGGTCATGTGCAAGACGGGTAGCTGGGCTTGTGGAGCGCGTGCAGCCCTCCTCGCCTCGGCATGCCTTCTCTCCACGCCATGTACCTGCTGCTGAGCCTGCCTGCCAGATGATTGGAAGCAACAGCGAAAATCCCATCACGCCAACATCCCGGCGATCGCCGGGGCCTGTATACCTATATGAGAGGAGAGGGGTATATGGCGCGTAAGTTTAAGTCTATGGACGGCAACGAGGCGGCCGCATATGTTTCGTATGCGTACACCGAGGTAGCGGGAATCTATCCCATTACGCCGTCCAGCCCGATGGCCGACCATGTCGACCAGTGGGCGGCCCAGGGTCGCAAGAATATCTTCGGCACCCCGGTCAAGGTCGTCGAGATGGAGTCCGAGGCAGGTGCAGCCGGTACCGTTCACGGTTCGCTGGGCGCCGGTGCTCTGACCACCACCTACACGGCTTCTCAGGGTCTGCTCCTGATGATCCCGAACATGTACAAGATCGCGGGCGAGCAGCTCCCGGGCGTCTTCCACGTCTCCGCGCGTTGCGTCGCTTCCCACGCCCTGAACATTTTTGGCGATCACTCCGACGTCATGGCTTGTCGTCAGACCGGCTTCGCCATGCTCGCCGAGGGCAACGTCCAGGAGGTCATGGACCTCTCGCCGGTGGCTCACCTTGCCGCCATCGAGGGTAAGACCCCGTTCCTTAACTTCTTCGACGGCTTCCGCACCAGCCACGAGATCCAGAAGGTCGCCATGTGGGACTACAAGGATCTGGCCGAGATGTGCGACATGGACGCCGTCCAGGCTTTCCGCGACCACGCGCTCAACCCTGAGCACCCGCACACCCGCGGTAGCCACGAGAACGGCGATATCTTCTTCCAGAACCGTGAGGCCTGCAACAAGGTCTACGACGAGCTTCCCGCCGTCGTCGAGGGCTACATGAAGAAGATCAACGAGAAGCTCGGCACCGATTACGGCCTGTTCAACTACTACGGCGCTCCCGATGCCGATCGCGTCGTCGTGTGCATGGGCTCCTTCTGCGACGTGCTCGAGGAAGTCATCGACTACCTCAACGCTCACGGCGAGAAGGTCGGCCTGGTCAAGGTTCGTCTGTTCCGTCCGTTCTCCATCAAGCACTTCGTCGACGTTCTCCCCGAGACCGTCCAGAAGATCGCCGTCATGGACCGTACCAAGGAGCCGGGTTCCATCGGCGAGCCGCTCTACCAGGATGTCGTCTCCGCTCTCTACGAGGCCGGCAAGACGGGCATCAAGGTCGTCGGCGGCCGTTATGGCCTGGGCAGCAAGGACACGCCTCCCGCGTCCGCGTTCGCTGTCTTCGAGGAGCTCAAGAAGGACGAGCCCAAGCGCGAGTTCACCATCGGCATTGTCGATGACGTAACCAACCTGAGCCTGCCCGAGGCCGAGGATGCGCCCAATACCGCAGCCCCCGGCACCATTGAGTGCAAGTTCTGGGGTCTGGGTGGCGACGGTACCGTCGGCGCCAACAAGAACTCGATCAAGATCATCGGCGACCACACCGACAAGTACGTTCAGGCCTACTTCCAGTACGACTCCAAGAAGACCGGCGGCGTCACCGTCTCGCACCTGCGCTTTGGTGATTCTCCGATCCGTTCGCCGTACTACGTGACCAAGGCCGACTTTGTCGCCTGCCACAACCCCAGCTACATCGTCAAGGGCTTCAAGATGGTCCGCGACGTCAAGCCTGGCGGCACCTTCCTGGTCAACTGCCAGTGGAGCGACGAGGAGTTCGCCGAGCACATGCCCGCCGTGGCCAAGCGCTACATCGCGAACAACAACGTCAACGTCTACCTGATTGACGCTATCGACCTGGCCGCCAAGGTCGGCATGGGCAAGCGCACCAACACGGTGCTCCAGTCTGCCTTCTTCGCGCTGGCTAAGGTCCTGCCCGCCGAGGACGCCCTGCAGTACATGAAGGACGCGGCTACCAAGTCCTACATGAAGAAGGGCCAGGCCATCGTCGACGCCAACCACAAGGCTATCGATGCCGGCGCTACCGCCTTCCGTAAGTTCGAGGTTCCGGCCGACTGGGCAACTGCCGAGGATGCCGCCCCCGTCGAGCTCTCCGAGGAGACCAAGTCCGCCATCGCCCAGCAGGTCAAGAACCTGCTCGAGCCCATCGATCGCATGGATGGCGACAGCCTGCCCGTTTCCGCCTTTGTCGATTGCGCCGACGGCCAGTTTGAGCTGGGCGCCTCCGCATACGAGAAGCGCGGCGTCGCCGTGGTCGTTCCTCACTGGGACGAGACCAAGTGCATCCAGTGCAACCAGTGCGCCTATGTGTGCCCGCATGCCACCATCCGTCCGTTCGCGATGACCGAGGACGAGGCTGCCGCCGCGCCCGAGGCTACCCGCACGCTCGACGCCATGGGCCCCAAGGCCAAGGGCATGAAGTTCACCATGGCCGTGTCCCCGCTCGACTGCATGGGTTGCACCAACTGCGTCAAGGTCTGCCCCAAGGGTGCCCTCGAGATGGTTCCCACCGAGCAGGAGATGGACCAGCAGCCCGTTTGGGACTACATGGTCGAGAACGTCTCCGAGAAGAAGGAGCTCATCGCGGCCAACGTCAAGGGCAGCCAGTTTAAGCAGCCCTACCTGGAGTTCTCCGGCTCCTGCGCCGGCTGCGCCGAGACCGCCTATGCACGTCTGGTGACCCAGGTCGCCGGCGACCGCATGTTCATCTCCAACGCCACCGGCTGCTCCTCCATTTGGGGCAACCCCGCTGCCACCGCTCCTTACTGCAAGGACAAGGACGGTCACGGCCCGGCGTGGAACAACTCCCTGTTCGAGGACAATGCCGAGCACGGTCTGGGCATGGCCGTTGGCTATGAGGCCGTTCAGAAGAAGCTGATCGCCGCTACCCAGGACATCATCGCTGCCGATGGTCCGTCCGATGAGCTCAAGGCCGCCGGCCAGGCTTGGATCGACTCCGTCAACGACGCCGAGGCCTCCAAGACCGCTGCCGCTGCCTACGTTGCCGAGCTCGAGAAGTGCGGCTGCGACGCTTCCAAGGCGATCCTCGCCGACAAGGCTTACCTCACCAAGAAGTCTTTCTGGATCTTCGGCGGCGACGGCTGGGCCTACGACATCGGCTTCGGTGGCCTGGACCACGTCTTGGCTTCTGGCCACAACGTCAACGTCTTCGTCTTCGACACCGAGGTCTACTCCAACACCGGCGGTCAGGCCTCCAAGGCCTCGAACCTGGGCCAGGTCGCTCAGTTCGCCGCTGCCGGTAAGGTGACCAAGAAGAAGTCCCTGGCCGAGATCGCCATGAGCTACGGCTACGTCTACGTGGCGCAGGTCGCCATGGGCGCCAACCCGGCTCAGACCCTCAAGGCCATTCACGAGGCCGAGGCCTACGACGGCCCGTCCCTCATCATCGGCTACAGCCCCTGCGAGATGCACTCCATCAAGAAGGGTGGCATGCAGAACTGCCAGGCCGAGATGAAGAAGGCTGTCGAGTGCGGTTACTGGAACCTCTTCCGCTTCAACCCCGAGGCTGCTGCCGGCAAGAAGTTCTCGCTCGATTCCAAGGAGCCCGCGGGCGGTTATCAGGAGTTCCTGATGAACGAGGCCCGTTACGCTTCGCTGACGCGTTCCTTCCCCGAGCGCGCCGAGGAGCTCTTCAAGGAGAATGAGCAGGCTGCTATGGACCGCTATCAGCACCTGCTGAAGCTCAAAACGGTGTATAACGAGGCCTAGGTCTCCCACCGCAGGATCTGAGGGCTGACCTTCGCGGACGTCCTCGGACATGAAAGAACCCCCGCTGCGCACTGAACTGCACCCCAAAACTTGGACGGCTTAAATAAAAGCTACGCCGCAAGGGACTGGCTCCGGAACTCCTCCGGGGTCAGTCCCTTCAGTTTAACCTGGCGCCTCCTCGTGTTCCAA
>NZ_JADPCH010000035.1:0-5926 GCF_015670745.1 Collinsella aerofaciens
TCGTAGAGCGCCTTGCCGTCCTCGAGATAGCCCTCCTGGTCGAAATGCATGATCTCGATCTTCTCGGTTTCCTTCATGGCTTTTCCTTTCTGTCCTGCACGCAACTCTATACATCGCGTTTCTTTTCGATACCAATTATAGACATACACCTAACGTATTTTTAATACCACTTATCAATCTGCTCCAATCCTCGGTGAACGGTCGAAATTCTCTGGTGAGTGGTATTAAATTAGAATTGAATGTATAGCTAACGCCTCTGGCGCCTCCCTTGTGTGGCAAAGAACAGCGTTCCTACCAGCGCAATAATGGTCGATGCCCCAAACAGCACCGCCTGGACGCCCAAAGCCTCCGCCAAAAACGGAGCCGCCAGCAGCGGCAGCACGCCGGCGCTCATCAGGCCAAAGCGCACAAAGCCGGTAATGCGCCCCAGGTATTTGATGTCGGCGCGCTCCTGAATCAAGATCATCTGCAGCGGTTCCAGGAATCCCCAGGCCAGACCGTTAATCGCCTGACCGATAATCGCGACCCCCAGCATATCGGTGCCCACGTACACCATGGACCCAATGCCCACGGCCATGAGCACGCCGAGCAACAATCGCAGGTTGACATGGCGAGCAGGAAGCTTGGTCAGGATGAACGCACCCACCGAGGAAGTGAGGCCCACGACCGAGGACAGCCAGCCCAGCCAGACGATATCCACGTTGAGCACATCGCGGTAGAACAACGACTCAAGCGAATCGAACGCGCCAAACGCAAAGAAACCCAAAAAGCCCGAGATAAAGATGAGGCGCAAGTCGTGGTCGCGAAACGTAAGTCGCGCGCCCTCGGCCATGCCGCCCAGAATACCGCCCTTCGGCTTCTCCCCTTTTGCGGGAGCAACACACTCGTGACAGCCCAAGGAGAGCACGGCCGCCACACCCATCATGCCCGCCATGAGCAGATAGACCGATTGCGTGGCAAAACAGCTCACGATGGCACCACCGAGCAGCGGGCCAGCGGTATAGGCGATATTGCTGTAGAACACCATGAGACCGTTCACGCGGGTACGGCCCTCGGTGGTCGACTCCAGGTATCCCGGAAACGCATGCGTGCAGGTGTTGATAAAGCCGCCCGCAAGCCCCAAGACGCACGCGGCAAACACAAGCCCGGGGACAGACAACGGCGCCAACCCCACGCCAAGCGATAGCACCGCCGTAATCACGCACGTCACAAACGACGTCCGGCGCGGTCCAAAGCGGTCGATGACCGAGCCCGACACCATATTGCCCGCCGACGTCATAAGATTGCGTACGAGCGTAATGGCAGCAACCAAAAAGGCCGTGCCAGCCAGATCATACGTGGCCGCACCGATAAGTCCCAAAAAGTAGACCGCGTTGTTGGCGCACCACTGTAGGGACTCAATAAGAATCAGCCTGACCTCTGCCGGCGTCAGGCGCATTGCTTCGCGATCCTTCGCGAACATACGAACTCCTTCTATACAAAAAGGGGATGGAGGGCATAGGCCTGCTCCATCCCCTTTCCAGGTTGCAACGAAAATCTATGCAGCCGGGCCCTTACGCCAGCACGCCGAAGAACGCGCCGATGATGCCCACGACCATGGTGGCCACGATCAGCACCATGGGGTTGATCTTCTTGGACAGCAGCCAGTAGTACAGCCAGAAGGCTATCATGCCGAGCATGCCGGGCATGATGCCGTCCAGGATGTCCTGGAGGGTCTGGGCGTCGTCGCCCGAGCCGATGGCCACCGGGATGCTGGCCCAGAACATGTCCTTGCACATGGCGCCCACGACCATGACGCCCACGATTCCCACGCAGGTCATGATCTTCTGCATGAGGCCGGTCCTCTGGGCCTCGTCCAGGAAGCCCACGCCCAGCTCGTAGCCCTTGACGGCGCCCCAGATGCGCAGCGCGAAGCCGGGGACGTTGTAGATGAGCAGGAAGGCGATGGGGCCGAAGGGGTTGCCGGCCTGGCACAGGCTGATGCCCACCGCGGCGGCGACCACGCGCAGCGTCGACAGGAAGATGGAGTCGCCGATGCCGGACAGCGGACCCATGAGGGCGGCCTTGACGTCGTTGACGCTCTCGGGCTCGATCTCGCCGCGGGCGACCTTCTCCTCCATGGCCATCGCGATGCCGCCGACGAACGGGGCAAACTGGACGGTGATGTTGAAGAACGCGCAGTGGCGGTGCAGGGCCGCGGCGTAGTCGTCGGGGCGGCCGGCGTAGATCTTCTTGAGCATGTTGGCGACCATCAGGCAGAAGGCGATGTTCATCTGCTTGTAGTAGGTCCAGGAGAACTCCATGCCCAGGGCGCCGACGTTGACGGCGCTCTTGACGAGGTCGGAGCGCGTGATCTTGTTCTCGGGACTAGAAGTCATCGTCCTCATCCCCTTCCGCGGAGAGCTGGGGCTGGGCTCCGCCCAGGCCGAGCAGGTCGAACTTGTCGATGCCGATGATGATGGCGATCAGGGCGACGCCCAGGACGGGCACGTTGGCGTAGGAGCACAGCAGGAAGCCCAGGAAGTAGAAGGGCACGAGCTGCTTGGTGAGCACCAGGCGGCCGAGCATGGCGAAGCCCATGGCAGGCAGGAAGTTGGCGGCAACGCCAAAGCCAGCAAGGACAAAGGGCGGGATGAAGTCGAGCAGGCCCTGGATGGCGTCAGCACCCAGATAGAACGACAGCGAGCACAGCAGGAACGCCATGATGATACCGGTCAAACCGATCAGGAAGTGCATCGCATAGACACCCTTAAGGTTGCCCTGGCCGGAGTAGACATCAGCGCGGTCGACCAGGATCGGCAGGGCGGCGTTGAGGATGTTCTTGATGGCAAGGCACAGCGTGGCGATGGGCATGGCAAGCGCGATGGCTGCCTCGGTGCTCTGGCCCAGCTGGATAGCGAAGGCGCAGGCGAGCACGCCGCCGATCGTCTCATCGGGCGGCACGTAGGCGCCGATGGAGATCGAGCCCATGAACAGCAGCTCCAGGCTCGCACCGATCGCGAGGCCGGACTGCAGGTCCCCCAGCACCAGGCCCACGAGCGGGCACAGGACGATGGGGCGGAACGCGTAGAGCGTACCGAGCTGGCAGTCGAACTTACCAAATGCGGCGATAAGTCCGATGAGGATTGCTTGGACAAGCATAATTCCTCCCAATAAGGAATCTCGAACCGTCGTCACTCCCGTCGCGCGCGTTGTTGATATCAATTCCGGGAGTTCGATTCCACGGCTCGAAGCGTACCTGGTGTGCTGCTAACACCCATGCCAGGCACAAATGATTTGATACCAATTATAGATATGCAGGTTCTTACTATTTAATACCACCCGCTCAGCGGGGTGTTTTTTACCGTAAACGGCAGACGTATCCCATCAGGCGCGCTCTTTGTTTCGATGGCGGACAAGCGCCACCAGAAAGCCATCGCCAAAGGCATCGGATGCCAAGTTGGCCACAATCACCAAAACGATAATCGCCGCGCCCAAAAACTCGTTCCAGCGAAAGACCTCGCCAAAGAAGAGCGCCGACCAGCAGGGAGCGAGCACGACCTCGCTCATGCAAACCAAGTTGGCCGCAAACGCGTTGGTTCGCGCGATCCCCTTGGCATACAGCACGCTCGCAAGGCCACTGCAAAAAAGGCCATGCACCAGCATGAGCCCCCACTCAAATGGTCTCACGGAGTCTAGGGCGCCAGCAAAATAGACGATCGGCAGCATCGAGATACCGCAGGAGATGAGCGAGGACACCATGGGCGACGCATCGGGGCGAGAGTTCAAAAAGAAACACAGCCCAAAGGTGGCTCCCGAAATGACGGCAAGCAGGTTGCCGAGCATGCCCTCGGCACTCAAATCGCCTAAAAAGAAAAGTCCCATACCCGTAAAAGCAACCACCACGGAGGCAATCTTCGCAGGCGAGGGCAACGTGCGGGTTGCGAGCGATTGATACACGATAACGAAAATCATCGAGGTGTACTGCAGAACGATCGCGTTGCCGACCGTCGTGAGCTGGTTGGCAAAGTTAAACGTGGTGCCCGTCACGAAGTTGCAGACGGCCACAAGGGCAATAAGACGGCTGACGCGGAGGACAGGCCTACCGACGAGCAGGATAAAGAGCGCCATAAATATTGCCGTAACGGCACCGATCAAAAGAGCCGACTGCGAATTGGCGCGAACGAGGATGCCGATAAAACTCCACAAGAGCGCCGTGCCAAATAGATACATTGCCCCGCTCACGCCATTATCGGATGGATTGTCAGATCGAATCACGAAGCACCTCCGGCTAGCTTTCGGTAATAAAAAACGGCGACCGCAATGGGTCGCCGTTTCCCTTGGGGGCAGAATAGAACGCAGGAACCTACGCCAGCACGCCGAAGAACGCGCCGATGATGCCCACGACCATGGTGGCCACGATCAGCACCATGGGGTTGATCTTCTTGGACAGCAGCCAGTAGTACAGCCAGAAGGCTATCATGCCGAGCATGCCGGGCATGATGCCGTCCAGGATGTCCTGGAGGGTCTGGGCGTCGTCGCCCGAGCCGATGGCCACCGGGATGCTGGCCCAGAACATGTCCTTGCACATGGCGCCCACGACCATGACGCCCACGATTCCCACGCAGGTCATGATCTTCTGCATGAGGCCGGTCCTCTGGGCCTCGTCCAGGAAGCCCACGCCCAGCTCGTAGCCCTTGACGGCGCCCCAGATGCGCAGCGCGAAGCCGGGGACGTTGTAGATGAGCAGGAAGGCGATGGGGCCGAAGGGGTTGCCGGCCTGGCACAGGCTGATGCCCACCGCGGCGGCGACCACGCGCAGCGTCGACAGGAAGATGGAGTCGCCGATGCCGGACAGCGGACCCATGAGGGCGGCCTTGACGTCGTTGACGCTCTCGGGCTCGATCTCGCCGCGGGCGACCTTCT
This sequence comes from Collinsella aerofaciens, assembly GCF_015670745.1. Classification (GTDB taxonomy): domain Bacteria; phylum Actinomycetota; class Coriobacteriia; order Coriobacteriales; family Coriobacteriaceae; genus Collinsella; species Collinsella aerofaciens_T. Next base: position 4,906 of record NZ_JADPCH010000035.1, read on the forward strand.
CCTCCATGGCCATCGCGATGCCGCCGACGAACGGGGCAAACTGGACGGTGATGTTGAAGAACGCGCAGTGGCGGTGCAGGGCCGCGGCGTAGTCGTCGGGGCGGCCGGCGTAGATCTTCTTGAGCATGTTGGCGACCATCAGGCAGAAGGCGATGTTCATCTGCTTGTAGTAGGTCCAGGAGAACTCCATGCCCAGGGCGCCGACGTTGACGGCGCTCTTGACGAGGTCGGAGCGCGTGATCTTGTTCTCGGGACTAGAAGTCATCGTCCTCATCCCCTTCCGCGGAGAGCTGGGGCTGGGCTCCGCCCAGGCCGAGCAGGTCGAACTTGTCGATGCCGATGATGATGGCGATCAGGGCGACGCCCAGGACGGGCACGTTGGCGTAGGAGCACAGCAGGAAGCCCAGGAAGTAGAAGGGCACGAGCTGCTTGGTGAGCACCAGGCGGCCGAGCATGGCGAAGCCCATGGCAGGCAGGAAGTTGGCGGCAACGCCAAAGCCAGCAAGGACAAAGGGCGGGATGAAGTCGAGCAGGCCCTGGATGGCGTCAGCACCCAGATAGAACGACAGCGAGCACAGCAGGAACGCCATGATGATACCGGTCAAACCGATCAGGAAGTGCATCGCATAGACACCCTTAAGGTTGCCCTGGCCGGAGTAGACATCAGCGCGGTCGACCAGGATCGGCAGGGCGGCGTTGAGGATGTTCTTGATGGCAAGGCACAGCGTGGCGATGGGCATGGCAAGCGCGATGGCTGCCTCGGTGCTCTGGCCCAGCTGGATAGCGAAGGCGCAGGCGAGCACGCCGCCGATCGTCTCATCGGGCGGCACGTAGGCGCCGATGGAGATCGAGCCCATGAACAGCAGCTCCAGGCTCGCACCGATCGCGAGGCCGGACTGCAGGTCCCCCAGCACCAGGCCCACGAGCGGGCACAGGACGATGGGGCGGAACGCGTAGAGCGTACCGAGCTGGCAGTCGAACTTACCAAATGCGGCGATAAGTCCGATGAGGATTGCTTGGG
>NZ_JADPCH010000035.1:6024-7285 GCF_015670745.1 Collinsella aerofaciens
GGGCGGAACGCGTAGAGCGTACCGAGCTGGCAGTCGAACTTACCAAATGCGGCGATAAGTCCGATGAGGATTGCTTGGGTAAGCATACATCCCCCTTTCCATATAGGACACTACGAAGAGCTCAGACTCTTCGAAATTGAACGCCTAGAGCACGCTGGCGCAGTCGACCTTGGGGTCATCGGCCAGGGGTCGAATCTCGACCTCAACGCCACGATCCAGCATCTCGCGCACATCGGCTTCCTCGGCCGCGGTCAGGAAGATCTGACGAGAGACCTGACGAGCGTCGGGACGCTTCTCGTCCTTGGGCTTGGTGTTGCCCAGGTTGACCGACTTGATCTGCGGGCAGCCCTCAACAAGCTGCTTTGCCTCAGCGATAGTGGCGACGCAGATGATCATCTTGTACTTGTCGGTCACGCCCGAGTTGATAGCTTCGATTGCATGCTCCATATCTTTGATGACGAGCTTGCAGCCGGCAGGCTTGCCCATCTTGAGCGTCGTCTTCCACACCGGGTCGTTAGCGACCTTATCGCCCACGCAGAAGATGCAGTTGGAGCCAAGGCCCTGAACCCAGGAAACTGCGACCTGGCCATGAAGCAGGCGATGGTCAACGCGAAGTAGCTGAATCATAATGTGACCCCCCAAAGGTCTTGTGCCGTCATACGGCGTGTCAGTAGGTGCTGCGGATTAGAACTCTTCCTCCTCCTCGTCATCGACCAAAAGATCGTTGACAAACTTCACGCGCGTATCGTCCGCAGCGACGATGGCGCGAATCGTCTCCTCAACCGGCGCCGACTCGTCAGAGAACAGCAGCTGGATGAGCAGAGGAAGGTTCATGTTGGTAACGAGGTACGTGCGGGGACGCGTCTGGACGATCTTGGTGAACTCGTTGTTAACGCTACCGCCAAAGAGGTCGGTGCAGACAACGACATCATCGTCGGCAGACATGCCTGCCAGCAGTTTTTGGGCCTCCTCGGCCACGTCCATGCGGCCATCGACGAACATCGAAAGATCGTGGACGTTGTCGCGAGCGCCCGAGAGCAGCTCGACGCTCTCCTTGATGCCGGTGGCGAAGTGCGCATGGCTGGCGATGATGTACTGTCTCATTCTGTGTTCCTCTCAATAGCCCGGCACGTTCCCGCACCCGTTTTCTTTAGTAGTCGAACTGGTGATAGTAGCGACGATACTTGAGGTTGTGCTTGGTGACCGTCTCGTAGTAGCGAGCCAGGCGGTCGGTCACGAGCACCGTCAGAATCCACGGGGA
>NZ_JADPCH010000036.1 GCF_015670745.1 Collinsella aerofaciens
GTCTGACCGAACGAGTCCCCATACCCTCGTTCGGTCAGACGCACCGCCGCGTTGCTGCTTTGTGCCGTATAATGTCCACTACCTATGACGCGATACAAAAGAAAGGTGTTTGCCCATGCAGGCACAGAAGGCGGAGGGAACCCGCGACCTTATCGGCGCCGAGATGCGCGCTTGGCAAAAGATGCAGCAGATTGCGGCCGGCGTGTTTGAGCCGTTTGGTTTTAAACCCATCGAGACGCCCGCGATCGAGCAGGTGGACGTGTTTGTCCACGGTATCGGCCAGTCGACCGACGTCGTGCGCAAGGAAATGTTCCGCGTGTTCAGCGGTGCCAACCTGGAGCGCGTCTTTACCGAGGGCACCGACACCAAACTCAAGCCCAAGCAGCGCTTGGCACTTCGCCCCGAGGGCACGGCCGGCGTGGTGCGCGCTGTCGTCGAGAACAATCTGGTGCCCCAGGGCTCCACGCCGTTTAAGGCGTACTACGCCGAGGCCATGTTCCGCGGCGAGCGTCCCCAGAAGGGCCGCCTGCGCCAGTTCCACCAGGTGGGCATCGAGTGGCTCGGCGCTCCCGATCCGGCGGCAGATGCCGAGTGCATCATCATGCTCATGGAGTTCTACAAGCGCCTGGGCTTCGATCTTTCCAAGCTTCGTCTGCTCATCAACTCGATGGGTGACGCCCAGTGCCGTCCGGCTTATCGCGAGCAGGTTAAGCAGTTCATTCTCGACCACGCCGACGAGATGTGCGATGAGTGCCGCGAGCGCGCCGAGCTCAACCCGCTGCGTGCCTTCGACTGCAAGAACGACCACTGCCGCGAGATCATGGCCGAGGCTCCGCTGATGGGTGACAACCTGTGCGATGAGTGCCGCGAGCACTACGAGCAGGTCAAGCGCTATCTGGATGCCGCCGGTATCGAGTATGTCGAGGATCCCACCTTGGTGCGCGGCCTGGACTACTACACCCGTACTGTCTTTGAGGTCGAGGCCCCTGGCGCCGGTGTCGGCTCCATCGGCGGCGGCGGCCGCTACGATGGCCTGGTCGAGCTCGAGGGTGGCAAGCCCACGGCGGGCGTCGGCTTTGCTGTCGGTTTTGAGCGCGCCCTGCTGGCCCTGCAGGCCTTTGGCAGCGATTTGGGTGCCGATGAGGCCCCGTGCGTCTATGTCGCCAACGCCGGCAAGGAGCTGCGTCAGAACGTCTTCGCCATTACGCAGGAGCTTCGCGCCGCAGGTATCGTGACCGAGGCCGACTATCAGGGTCGTTCGCTCAAGGCCCAGTTTAAGCAAGCCGATAAGGTAGGCGCCAAGCTCATCTTGGTCCTGGGTGGCGACGAGCTTGCCGCCGGCAAGGTCAAAGTGCGCGACATGCAGAGCCATGACGAGGTGCTCGCCGATCTGGACAACGTCGTCGAGGCGGTTCGCGAGCGCCTGTAGCGCATCTTTTTGAGCTTCGGGCCTGCTAACGTGCCCTGCTCATGGAGAGCGATTGTTACGGGGGTGTTTCGCTTTTATGCGGAATGCCCCCGTTTACGTATGCCGCCCACCGAGAAATACGACCATTTAGGGCAAAAACCTTTGCAATGCAGAAAATACTTTTGTGTGGTAAAGCGCAATCAGTGTCGAAAGTATTTCTCAAGCGCCTATAATGAATACCGCATGTTACGTGCATAGAAGGAGGAATGGGAGGAAACGTGGCTGAGAACCTAAGCAACCAGTCTGTACCCGAAGCCGCGGCGCGCGTCGCTGCCGTGGTCAACCGCCTCGTTAACCGAATCGGCTCGAATGCCGAGTCCAGGGAGCGTCTCGCCGAGATCGAGATCCCCGAGGAGCTGCGCGACAATCTGGCGCTGTTCTTGCGCCTGGAGCGCCGTGTGCTTAGCGAGTATGATCCCGAGATCGCGGACCTGTTCGACAAGATTTTGACAGCCGAGATTGTGGTCAATGCCGGCAACCCCGGTACCTGCGCTGCCGACGAAGCCGTCGACGAGCAGGGCGTGCCCACCGCCGACGAGCCCACTGCCGTGGCATTTCGTGAGGTCGTCGATTTGATCGACAGCCTGCCGCTCGATAAGCAGCAGGTCATTGTCCGCGCCTTTACGAGCTTTTTCCATCTGGCAAACCTGTCGGAGGAGAACTACCGTGTGGCGCAGCTGCGCGAGCGCGAGGCCGGTGCGTCGACCGATACCGAGGTCGATCCTGCCAACGAGCTTACCGTTGCCTATCACCAGCTGGTGAATGAGCTGGGTGTCGAGGGTGCCAACGAGCTGCTCGACAAGCTCGAGTTCCACCCTGTCTTTACCGCACATCCCACCGAGGCCCGTCGTAAGGCCGTCGAGGGCAAGATCCGCCGTATCTCCAACCTGCTGGAGGAGCGTCCGCGTCTGGGCGGCTCCGACCTGGTGGAGAACGAGCGCCATATGCTGCAGGAGATCGACGCCCTGGTGCGTACGAGCCCCATCGCGCTCAAGAAGCCCACGCCGGTCGAGGAGGCCGATACCATCATCGACATCTTCGATAACACGCTGTTCGACGTTATCCCCGTTATCTATCGTCGTTTTGACGATTGGGTGCTGGGCGACAAGGCCGGTACTGTGCCGCCGCTGTGCCCGGCGTTCTTCCATCCCGGCAGCTGGATCGGTTCCGACCGCGACGGTAACCCCAACGTCACCGCCAAGGTGAGCCGTGAGGTCGCCGCCAAGTACTTTACGCACATGGTGCTCAAGCTCGAGGACAAGTGCCGCCACATCGGCCGCAACCTCACGCTCGAGGCTACCTACAGCAAGCCGTCGGCCGAGCTCATTAACCTGTGGAACCATCAGGTCGAGATGAGCCCTCGGTACACGGCCCGCGCCGAGCTGATCTCCGAGCACGAGCCGCATCGCGCCGTCATGCTCGTCATGGCCGACCGTCTGAACGCCACCGTGCGCCGTATCACCGACACCATGTACCACAGCGCCGACGAGTTCCTGGATGACCTGCGCGTCGTCCAGCGTTCGCTGGCCGCCTGCGGTGCCGTCCGTGCCGCCTACGGCCCGGTCCAGACCATCATCTGGCAAGTCGAGTCCTTCGGCTTCCATATGGTCGAGATGGAGTTCCGTCAGCACTCCGTGGTGCATGCCCGCGCCCTCAAGGATATCCACGAGAACGGTATCCATGGCGACCTGCAGCCCATGACGCGCGAAGTCATCGATACCTTCCGTGCTATCGGCTCCATCCAAAAGCGCTACGGCAAGAAGATGGCGCACCGCTACATCATCTCGTTTACCAAGAGCGCCCAGCATGTGGCTGACGTCTTCGAGCTGGCCCACCTGTCCTTCGCACACGAGGAAGATGTCCCCGAGCTCGACGTGATCCCGCTATTCGAGCAGCTCGAGGACCTCGAGGGCTGCGTCGACGTGCTCGACCAGATGCTTACGCTGCCCGTGGTGCAGAAGCGTCTTGCCCAGACCAACCGCCGCATGGAGGTTATGCTGGGCTATTCCGACTCCTCCAAGGATGCCGGTCCTACCACGGCCATGCTCGCGCTGCACTCCGCGCAGGAGCGTATCGCCAAGTGGGCAGAGAAGAACGATATCGACCTGGTGCTCATGCACGGTCGCGGCGGCGCCGTGGGCCGTGGCGGCGGCCCGGCCAACAAGGCCGTGCTGGCGCAGCCCAAGGGTTCGGTCAACTGCTTCTTTAAGCTCACCGAGCAGGGCGAGGTCATCTTTGCCCGTTATGGCAACCGCACGCTGGCACAGCGCCATGTTGAGTCCGTTGCCGCCGCAACGCTTTTGCAGTCGGCCCCGAGTGTCGAGAAGACCAACACCGAGACCACGCAGAAGTTCTGGGATATGGCCGAGAAGCTCAACGCCGCAAGCCACGAGCGCTATCTGGACCTGCTGAACACCGAGGACTTTACACCGTGGTTCTCGACCGTTACGCCGCTGACCGAGGTCGGTCTGCTGCCGATCGGCTCGCGTCCCGCCAAGCGCGGCCTGGGTGCCAAGTCGCTCGACGACCTGCGTACCATTCCGTGGATTTTCAGCTGGAGCCAGGCACGCATTAACCTGGCCGCTTGGTACGGTCTGGGCACCGCGTGCGAGCAGTTTGGCGATCTGGACCAGCTTAAGGCTGCCTACCAGGAGTGGCCGTTCTTCCGCACCTTTATCGACAACATCGAGATGTCGATTGCCAAGACCGACCAGCGCATCGCCAAGATGTATCTGCACCTGGGCGATCGCCAGGATTTGTCCGAGAAGGTCTTCACCGAGATGCAGCTCACGCGTAAGTGGGTCCTTGCCATCGTCGGTGACGAGTGGCCGCTGCAGCGCCGCCGCGTGCTCGGCTGTGCCGTCCGCGTCCGTAACCCCTATGTCGACGCCCTATCCATCGCTCAGGTCCGCGCCCTTCGCGAGGTGCGTATGAACCAGGATGAGATGGCCGAGGAGAAGAAGGCCGAGTACATGAGCCTGATTCTTTCAACTGTGACCGGCGTCTCGGCAGGTTTGCAGAACACGGGGTAATCGATAGCCCTGTAGTCGTCCGGGCCCGCCATTAGCTTACTTTTAGGCACGTCCTCGGACATGCAAGAAGCCCTCGTTGCGCACTTCGTGCGGCGAGGGCTTCTTGCGTCCTGCGGAGTGTGCCTAAAAGTAAGCTAATGGCGGGCCCTACGATGTCCGGTCTTCGGCGGATTACTGCTGGGGGAATATTGGCGCGCTCCGCGCGTTTTGGATGGGGTCTGTCCCGGCGGCGCGTTTGGCGCTTCGCGCCTCGCGTCTTATCGATCGGGATTGAGATGCATTTGGCGCTTCTCGCCTTACGACTGTAGCGGCCGCGGTCCCGATTGGGATCGCGGCCGTTTTGTTGTGGGTCAAATATGAACGTTGTGTTAATGAGTCGGTGGGCGGTGGAGTTTTTCGGTGAGCGGCGTATCCTTCCAACGGTTTAACTAGTGTGTCAGTTGAAAGGAAGAGGGCGCTCGTCGTTGTTTGAATGTGAACTGCCGTTTGACCGCAAGACGTTGCATCTGGAGCTCGAGGATAAAAACTTCGCCGGTGTGATGGAAGGTCACCAAAACGAGTTTAAGACCACGAAATCGCAGGAAGAGCTGGTAGAGGAGTCGCTTGCCAACCCTTATGGCTCGCCTTCGCTCGAGGAGCTTTGTGCTGGCAAGAAGGATATTGTCATCATTAGCTCCGACCATACGCGCCCCGTTCCCTCGCGTGTGACGATGCCTATTCTGCTGCATCACATCCACTCCGCTGCGCCCGAGGCTCGCGTGCGTATTCTGGTTGCTACGGGTATGCATCGTCCGTCGACGCACGAGGAGCTTGTCAACAAGTACGGCGAGGAGATCGTTGCCAACGAGGAAATCGTTATGCACGTCGCGACTGACGACAGCATGATGAAGAAGATCGGCACCCTGCCCTCTGGCGGCGAGTGCATTATCAACAAGATTGCTGCCGATTGCGATCTGCTGCTTGCCGAGGGCTTCATTGAGCCGCACTTCTTTGCCGGTTTCTCTGGCAGCCGCAAGTCCGTCCTTCCCGGTATCGCCAGCTACAAGACCATCATGTACAACCACAACGGTCAGTTTGTGAATGATTCCCACTCGCGTGCTGGCAACCTGTGCCACAACCACGTGAGCGAGGACATGTTTGCTGCTGCCGAGATGGCTCACCTTGCCTTTGTGCTTAACGTGGTGCTCAACGGCAAACACGAGGTCATTGGCTCCTGTGCCGGCGACATCCACAAGGCACACGAGGCTGGCTGCGAGTTCGTGAAGAGCCTTGCCGGCGTTGAGCCCGTCGAGTGCGAGATTGCTATCACCACCAACGGCGGCTACCCGCTCGACCAGAACATCTACCAGGCCGTGAAGGGCATGTGCGCTGCCGAGGCCACACTTCCCGAGGGCGGCGTGATCATCGATGTCGCCGGTTGCGCCGACGGTCACGGTGGCGAGGGCTTCTATCACAACATCGCCGACAACGATCCGGCAGAGTTTGAGCGTGCCTGCATCGACCGTCCTAAGGACGAGACCCTGCCCGACCAGTGGACGAGTCAGATCTTTGCCCGCATCCTGGCACATCATCCTGTGATCATGGTCACCGACTTGTGCGATCACCAGATGATCAAGGATATGCACATGACGCCGGTCAACACCCTCGAGGAAGCGCTCAAGCTCGCCTTTGAAATGAAGGGTGCCGATGCCAAGGTTGCCGTCATTCCCGATGGCCTGGGCGTTGTCGTCGCGCAGCACTAGTGCGTGGCCCAAACGAATCGTTTATAACCGACAAGAAAGATAAGGTTTTATGCTTACCAAACTCCTCTGCGAATTCGGCGCAACGGCCCTCATGATTATCTTTGGCGTGGGCGTGCACTGCGATACCGTGCTCAAGGGCACCAAGTATCAGGGCTCCGGCCATATGTTTGCCATCACCACCTGGTCTTTTGGCATCTCGGTCTGCCTGTTTGTCTTTGGTGGCGCCGTGTGCATGAACCCGGCTATGGTGCTTGCCCAGTGCATCGTCGGCCTGGTGCCGTGGAGCAGCTGCATCCCCTTCATGATTGCCGATATGCTCGGCGGCTTTGTGGGCGCCGTAATCGCTTGGCTTATGTATGCCGATGAGTTCAAGGCTTCCGAGGGCGTCGTCGACCCCATTGCCCAGCGCAACATCTTCTCGACCAACCCCACCACCGAGGGCACGAACTATGCCCGCAACTTCTTCTGCGAGGCTATTTGCACCTTCGTGTTCATCAGCGCCATCCTTGCTGCCGCTAACCGCGCCGGCGAGAACGTTCTGATGCTCGCCATCTGCGTCGGCCTGATCGTTTGGGCCGTTGGCATGGGCATGGGCGGCATCACCGGCTTCGCCATGAACCAGGCTCGTGACCTTGGTCCTCGCATGGCCTATCAGGTGCTGCCGATCAAGAACAAGGCTGACAACAACTGGAAGTACGGCCTGCTCGTTCCTGGCATCGCTCCGTTTGTCGGCGCTGCTCTGGCTGCGCTGTTTGTGCATGGTTTCTTGGGCATGTTCTAGTCTGAGGCTACATAGGTTGTCCGCCGTCCGCATGGGGTAACTTCCCAGCGCGTCCTCGGACATGAAAGAACCCCCGCTGCGCACTTGAACTGCCTCCCATTTCTTGGACATGAGAAATGGGAGGCTTTTTATGCGTGTCGACTTGAGGGTGAAGCACGACATCGAGGCCAGGAAGGCGGCAATCGGGCTCTTCGAGCGAGGC
>NZ_JADPCH010000037.1 GCF_015670745.1 Collinsella aerofaciens
GCGTGCACCTTGAGAACCGGATACTGCGAGGATGGGCACTTACGAGTGTCGCATCCGGGCAGACATCGAACCATTTGAAATGGTCTAACTTGGATTTGTTTTTCGCAAGGCCGCCGAGAGGCGGCCCCGAGAAATTCCTTTTCCTATCTAATAGAACCATATGAATCGAACGGAACCGATCAGCTAATAGTTGTGAGGACCGGACGGGCTCGAAGCCCATTTATTTTGGACGGAGAGTTCGATCCTGGCTCAGGATGAACGCTGGCGGCGCGCCTAACACATGCAAGTCGAACGGCACCTATCTTCGGATAGAAGCGAGTGGCGAACGGCTGAGTAACACGTGGAGAACCTGCCCCCTCCCCCGGGATAGCCGCCCGAAAGGACGGGTAATACCGGATACCCCGGGGTGCCGCATGGCACCCCGGCTAAAGCCCCGACGGGAGGGGATGGCTCCGCGGCCCATCAGGTAGACGGCGGGGTGACGGCCCACCGTGCCGACAACGGGTAGCCGGGTTGAGAGACCGACCGGCCAGATTGGGACTGAGACACGGCCCAGACTCCTACGGGAGGCAGCAGTGGGGAATCTTGCGCAATGGGGGGAACCCTGACGCAGCGACGCCGCGTGCGGGACGGAGGCCTTCGGGTCGTAAACCGCTTTCAGCAGGGAAGAGTCAAGACTGTACCTGCAGAAGAAGCCCCGGCTAACTACGTGCCAGCAGCCGCGGTAATACGTAGGGGGCGAGCGTTATCCGGATTCATTGGGCGTAAAGCGCGCGTAGGCGGCCCGGCAGGCCGGGGGTCGAAGCGGGGGGCTCAACCCCCCGAAGCCCCCGGAACCTCCGCGGCTTGGGTCCGGTAGGGGAGGGTGGAACACCCGGTGTAGCGGTGGAATGCGCAGATATCGGGTGGAACACCGGTGGCGAAGGCGGCCCTCTGGGCCGAGACCGACGCTGAGGCGCGAAAGCTGGGGGAGCGAACAGGATTAGATACCCTGGTAGTCCCAGCCGTAAACGATGGACGCTAGGTGTGGGGGGACGATCCCCCCGTGCCGCAGCCAACGCATTAAGCGTCCCGCCTGGGGAGTACGGCCGCAAGGCTAAAACTCAAAGGAATTGACGGGGGCCCGCACAAGCAGCGGAGCATGTGGCTTAATTCGAAGCAACGCGAAGAACCTTACCAGGGCTTGACATATGGGTGAAGCGGGGGAGACCCCGTGGCCGAGAGGAGCCCATACAGGTGGTGCATGGCTGTCGTCAGCTCGTGTCGTGAGATGTTGGGTTAAGTCCCGCAACGAGCGCAACCCCCGCCGCGTGTTGCCATCGGGTGATGCCGGGAACCCACGCGGGACCGCCGCCGTCAAGGCGGAGGAGGGCGGGGACGACGTCAAGTCATCATGCCCCTTATGCCCTGGGCTGCACACGTGCTACAATGGCCGGTACAGAGGGATGCCACCCCGCGAGGGGGAGCGGATCCCGGAAAGCCGGCCCCAGTTCGGATTGGGGGCTGCAACCCGCCCCCATGAAGTCGGAGTTGCTAGTAATCGCGGATCAGCATGCCGCGGTGAATGCGTTCCCGGGCCTTGTACACACCGCCCGTCACACCACCCGAGTCGTCTGCACCCGAAGTCGCCGGCCCAACCGTCAAGGGGGGAGGCGCCGAAGGTGTGGAGGGTGAGGGGGGTGAAGTCGTAACAAGGTAGCCGTACCGGAAGGTGCGGCTGGATCACCTCCTTTCTAGGGAGATACGTTCTTAGAGAGACAAACTTTAACTCGAATAGAGGGCAGGAGCCCGTCCGGTGGATGTCGCCTGGATGATTCCCCGCAGCACCCGGTCCCCGGGGTCGCACCCGCGTACCTTGAGAGCCGCATAGCGATAGGAGAGAGATGGAAGATCAATTTCTTCCAGACTCGATTCTTTTCTGCGATTAAACGTAAGAATGATAGCAATCATTCATCCGATCCAAACAAGAAGAATTCACTTATATATGAGTGAGGAGCATCTGATCGCGAGCACAGTGGATACACTGTGCCGCGGTATGAGATACCCGAATTGCGACATACGAGCGCTATTCATGATATCGATTAATTAACTTTAGCGACACGTGGATATCCCGCGGGCCCGATGCGGTCCCGCAAGATACCACGGGCGCACGGCGGATGCCTTGGCACAGGGAGCCGATGAAGGACGCGGCAAGCTGCGATAATCCCCGGCGAGGAGCACACATCCTTCGACCCGGGGGTCTCCGAATGGGCGAACCCATGCACAGCGGTGTGCATATCCCCGGCCCGAACACATAGGGCCGGGGAGGACAACCCGGGGAACTGAAACATCTAAGTACCCGGAGGAGAGGAAATCAATCTCGAGACTCCCCGAGTAGCGGCGAGCGAAAGGGGACCGATGGCCAAACCGTCGAGCGGGCATACCCGGCAGGGGTTCCGCCGACGGGGTTGCAGGGCCGCGCATCCGGGGGCTGCCGCCCCCGGGCGCAGGTCCGGCTGGGGAGCGGAACGGCATGGGAGGGCCGGCCGCAGCGGGTGACAGCCCCGTACGCGAACCCAGACCGGACGGCGCGACGCGGTCCCTGAGTAGGGCCGGGCACGTGAAACCCGGTCCGAACCTGGGTGGACCACCATCCAAGCCTGAGTACTACCCTGTGACCGATAGCGCACCAGTACCGTGAGGGAAAGGTGAAAAGCACCCCGGGAGGGGAGTGAAACAGTACCTGAAACCGTGCGCCCACGAGCAGTCGGAGCACCTTTATGGTGTGACGGCGTGCCTTTTGTAGAATGAGCCAGCGAGTCGCTGGCGCGGGGCGAGGTTAACCGAAAGGGAGCCGGAGCGAAAGCGAGCCTTAACAGGGCGACTTGAGTCCCGCGCCGCGGACGCGAAGCCGGGTGAGCTATCCGTGGGCAGGCTGAAGCGGGGGTAAGACCCCGTGGAGGGCCGAACGCACGTCGGTTGAAAACGGCGGCGATGACCTGCGGATAGGGGTGAAAGGCCAATCAAACCCGGAGATATCTCGTTCTCCCCGAAATAGCTTTAGGGCTAGCGTCGCGCGTTCACCGCCGGAGGTAGAGCACCGGATGGACGAGGGGGCTTCGCCGCCTACCGAATCCAACCGAACTCCGAATGCCGGCGGCCCAGAGCGCGGCAGTCAGAGCATGTGGGCTAAGCTGTGTGCTCGAGAGGGAAACAGCCCGGACCGCCCGCTAAGGTCCCCAAGTTCCAGCCGAGTGGCAAAGGATGTGCGTCCGCCCAGACAACCAGGATGTTGGCTTAGAAGCAGCCATCCATTCAAAGAGTGCGTAACAGCTCACTGGTCGAGTGGACATGCGCCGACAATACACGGGGCTAAGCTGGACACCGAAGCGGCGGGATTTTATTTATTAGAATCGGTAGGGGAGCTTCCCATGGGCGGAGAAGCCGGAGGGCGACCGACGGTGGAGCGCATGGGAGTGAGAATGCTGGCATGAGTAGCGAGAGACGAGAGAGTAACTCGTCCGCCGTGAACCCGAGGTTTCCTGGGCAAGGCTAATCCTCCCAGGGTCAGTCGGGGGCTAAGGCGAGGCCGGTAGGCGTAGCCGACGCGCAGCAGGCAGACATTCCTGCACCGCGCACGCGGCGCTACGACCGACGGGGCGACGGATGGGGGTGGCTCGGCGGGGTTCTGGACGTCCCCGTGATGGAGCGCGGCCCGCGGACCAGGGAAATCCGGTCCGCATTGAGGGCGAGGCTCCGGACGAAGCGACTGAGCGAAGCGAGTGAGCCCGAGGTCCCTAGAAAAACCCCTAGGCAGGCGCGTGCGCGCCCGTACCGCAAACCGACACAGGTGGGTGGGTAGAACATACCGAGGCGATCGGGTCAACCATGGTCAAGGAACTCGGCACAATGGCCCCGTAACTTCGGGAGAAGGGGTGCCCGCGCGTACGTGAACCGGCTTGCCCGGGGAGCGGAGGCGGGCCGCAGTGGAGAGGCCCAAGCGACTGTTTACCAAAAACACAGGACTCTGCAGAAGCCGCAAGGCGACGTATAGGGTCTGACGCCTGCCCGGTGCCGGAAGGTCACGCGGAGGAGTTAGCCGATTCGGCGAAGCCCCGAAGCCAAGCCCCGGTAAACGGCGGCCGTAACTATAACGGTCCTAAGGTAGCGAAATTCCTTGTCGGGTAAGTTCCGACCTGCACGAAAGGCGCAACGACTTGGGCGCTGTCTCGACCATGGACCCGGTGAAATTGCACTGGTCGTGAAGATGCGACTTACCCGCGGAAGGACGGAAAGACCCCGTGAACCTTCACTGCAGCTTGGCATTGGCCGCTGGTCCCGCGTGTAGAGGATAGGCAGGAGGCACAGATCCGGAGGCGCCAGCCCCCGGGGAGCCGCCCTTGGAATACTGCCCTCGCGCGACCGGCGTCCTAACCCGGGGCCGTCAACCGGCTCGGGGACCGTGCCAGGCGGGCAGTTTGACTGGGGCGGTCGCCTCCTAAAGGGTAACGGAGGCGCGCGAAGGTCCGCTCGGGACGGTCGGCAACCGTCCTTTTGAATGCAAGAGTACAAGCGGGCTTGACTGCGAGGCCCACAAGCCGAGCAGGTGCGAAAGCAGGCTCTAGTGATCCGGCGGCCCCGAGTGGGTGGGCCGTCGCTCAACGGATAAAAGGTACTCCGGGGATAACAGGCTGATCTTGCCCAAGAGTCCACATCGACGGCAAGGTTTGGCACCTCGATGTCGGCTCATCGCATCCTGGGGCTGGAGCAGGTCCCAAGGGTACGGCTGTTCGCCGTTTAAAGCGGTACGCGAGCTGGGTTCAGAACGTCGTGAGACAGTTCGGTCCCTATCCTCCGTGGGCGCAGGAGAATCGATGGAGGCTGCCCCCAGTACGAGAGGACCGGGGTGGACGCACCTCCGGTGAACCGGTTGTCGACCAACGGCACGGCCGGGTAGCCGCGTGCGGCGCGGATAACCGCTGAAGGCATCTAAGCGGGAAGCCGTTCCAGGGATTAGTTCTCCTTCCGGTAAGGGCCCAGGTAGACTACCTGGTCGATAGACGGCAGGTGCAAGGCTGGCGACAGCCTCAGCCGAGCCGCACTAATCGCCCGAGCTCTTCCGGAACCGCACCTCGCGGCCCGCGGGACATGCGCTCTGAAGCGCGGTCCGGGCACGAGGATGCCCCGAGTCACATCTTTCCTATGCGCCATGCGGCCCCCAGGGCACGTGTAGAGTGAGACCCAGGACACCGTAACGGTGGGCGCCGCCCACCGGTCAGCGGCCAGAGCATGGGGGGCACGCCCGGTCCCGTTCCGAACCCGGAAGCTAAGCCCCATCGCGCCGAGAGTACTGCGGGGTCAGCCCGTGGGAGGCCAGGGCGCCGCTGACCGGTGGACGGCACCGAGCCGT
>NZ_JADPCH010000038.1 GCF_015670745.1 Collinsella aerofaciens
TTGTCGCGAGTTCCGCACGCAAAGGAAAGCACTTAATGTGCTTTCCGTCTTGCGCAGGACTGTAGAGCAGCAAACTTCATGCCCTCCGGTCCGCCCCGGGAGCCACTGCTAAGTTATCCCCCGGCATTCAGAAAATCTAAGTGCCAAAAAATAAGATTTTTTGACTCCGTGTTGTATAACCAGCCATTCGTGGGTACCATTCAACGCGTACGCAAACAAAAAGGGTTAATTCGCGTGGTATAACCGCGCGGCCCAAAAAGGAGGAGACAAGCATGTCGTCTTTGAAGCCGCTTGCAGATCGTGTTCTGGTCAAGCCCGACGAGGCCGAGCAGAAGACCGCTTCTGGTCTGTATATCGCCAGCAACGCTCAGGAGAAGCCGCAGCGCGGCACCATCGTTGCCGTGGGCGCCGGCAAGGTCAACGACAAGGGTGAGCGCATCCCCATGGACGTTCAGGTCGGCGACGTTGTCATCTACGGTAAGTTCGGTGGCAACGAGGTCAAGGTCGACGGCGAGAAGTATCTGCTGATGCGCGCCGACGACATCTACGCCGTCGTCGAGGCCTAGTCTCGTCAGAATCTCTGATTCGTCTTTGAACGCGCCCGTCGCATAGGACTCGGAAGCGGCGACGCGAGTCACATTTCTTTTGGAGGATTACCTACCATGGCAAAGAACATTACGTTCAACACCGATGCCCGCGCTAAGCTTGCCAAGGGCGTCAACACTCTGGCCGACGCCGTTACCGTCACCATGGGCCCCAAGGGTCGCTACGTTGCGCTGCAGCGCACGTTCGGTGCCCCGACCATCACCAACGACGGCGTTTCCGTCGCCAAGGAGATTGAGCTCGAGGACAACATCGAGAACATGGGCGCCCAGCTGGTGAAGGAGGTTGCCACCAAGACCAACGACACCGTGGGTGACGGCACCACCACCGCAACCCTGCTCGCTCAGGCCATCGTCAACGACGGTCTGCGCAACGTTGCTGCTGGCGCTAACCCGCTGGCCATCCGTCGCGGCATCGACAAGGCCGTCAACGCCGCCGTCGCCGAGATGAAGAAGCAGGCCAAGCCGGTCGAGACCAAGGAGCAGATTGCTTCCGTCGGTACCATCTCTGCCGGTGACCCCGAGGTCGGCGAGAAGATCGCCGAGGCCATGGAGGTCGTGGGCAAGGACGGCGTCATCACCGTCGAGGATTCCCAGACGTTCGACATCACCATCGACACCGTCGAGGGCATGCAGTTCGACAAGGGCTATGTCTCCGCTTACTTCGTCACGGACAACGACCGCATGGAGGCCGTGATGAAGGATCCGTACATCCTCATCACCGACCAGAAGATCTCCAGCGTTCAGGACATCATGCCCGTTCTCGAGGCTGTCCAGCGCGCTGGCCGCGGCCTGCTCATCATCGCTGAGGACATCGACGGCGAGGCTCTGCCTACCCTGGTCCTCAACAAGATCCGTGGCGCTCTCAACGTCTGCGCCGTCAAGGCTCCGGGCTACGGCGATCGCCGTAAGCGCATCCTCGAGGACATCGCCGTCCTCACCGGTGGCCAGGCTGCCCTGGACGAGCTGGGCGTGAAGGTCGCCGACATCACCGCCGATATGCTCGGTACCGCTAAGTCCGTCACCATCTCCAAGGACAACACCGTCGTCGTCGGCGGCGCTGGCTCCAAGGAGGCCATCGACGCCCGTATCGCTCAGATCAAGGGCGAGATGGAGAACACCACCTCTGACTTCGACCGCGAGAAGCTCCAGGAGCGCCTGGCCAAGCTCTCCGGCGGCGTTGCCGTCATCAAGGTCGGCGCTGCTACCGAGTCCGAGCTCAAGGAGATCAAGCACCGCGTCGAGGATGCCCTGCAGGCTACCCGCGCTGCTGTCGAGGAGGGCATCGTCGCCGGTGGCGGCGTCGCCTTCATGGACGCTGCTCCTGCGCTCGACGCTGTCGAGATCGACGACCCCGAGGAGAAGATCGGCGTCGACATCGTCAAGAAGGCTCTGACCGCTCCGGTCGCTACCATCGCCAAGAACGCTGGCTTTGAGGGCGCTGTCGTGGTCGACAAGGTTGCCGAGCTGCCCGCCGGCCAGGGTCTCAACTCTGCCAACGGCGAGTGGGGCGACATGATCGAGATGGGCGTCCTCGACCCCGTCAAGGTCAGCCGCGTCACCCTGCAGAACGCTGCTTCTGTCGCCAGCCTGATCCTCATCACCGAGGCTACCGTCTCCGATGTGCCCAAGAACACTCAGCTTGAGGACGCTATCGCTGCTGCCACCGCTGGTCAGCAGGGCGGCGGTATGTACTAAGGCCGACAAGGTCTAGAACTCCCACCGGGAATCCGGGGGCGTGACGGGGTTTCTCTCCGGAACGTCCTCGGACATGCAAAGAGGCTCCGCATCGCGCTTCGCGCTGCGGAGCCTCTTTGCGTCCTGACGCTCCTATTTGGCAAGGTGTTTTTTAGAATTCATTTTGCGCTCGGCCTCGAAGG
>NZ_JADPCH010000039.1 GCF_015670745.1 Collinsella aerofaciens
CCATCGCGCCGAGAGTACTGCGGGGTCAGCCCGTGGGAGGCCAGGGCGCCGCTGACCGGTGGACGGCACCGAGCCGTACGCTTGAACTGAGAAGGGGGAGGCCTCGCGGCCTCCCCCTTTTTTGCGTTTACGGCGGCATTCGCTAAGCAATTAAATCAATCCAATCATCCACCGCTGAATATAGACGTTCACCGTTCTTTGGTCGGTTCTTTGTTCTCAATGGACTAATATTTGCTTTAGCGCACTGCTGCGCTTGTCCTGTTTTACACGGGTCGTTTTATTGATTGTGACGGAAGGACTCACATGGCAGATGTTCATGAGCTGCTTGATACTTGGATTGCCAATGTCAAGGACGAGGAGCTCCTCGCTGAGCTTAACACGATGAAGGAGCAGGGTGACGAGGACGCCATCACCGACGCTTTCTTCCAGGATCTCGCCTTCGGTACTGCCGGCCTTCGCGGCACTATCGGTGCGGGCACTAACCGTATGAATATCTATACGGTCGGTCGTGCGACCCAGGGATTCGCTGACTACCTCAATGCAACCTTCGAGCATCCGACGGTCGCCATCGCTCGCGATAGCCGCAATAAGGGCGAGCTGTTCGTTAAGACGACGGCTGCCATTCTTGCAGCAAATGGCGTGACTGCCCTCGTGTATCCCAAGATTTCTCCTGTGCCGACGCTCTCCTGGGCCGTCCGCGACCTTAAGTGCTCCGGTGGCATTTGCATGACCGCTAGTCATAATCCGGCGCCTTATAACGGCTATAAGGCCTATGGCCCCGACGGCTGCCAGATCACCAGCGAGGCCGCCGATGCAATTTCTAAGGCTATCGCCGAGACCGATACGTTCACCGGTGTGAAGTCCATGGACTTCGATGAGGCTCTTGAGCAGGGTCTGGTCAAATGGATCGATGACTCGTGCCTCGAGCGTTATTACGACGCCGTTCTCGCCCGCGGCGTGACTAACCTTTCTGCTGAGGAGATCGCTGGCGCTCCGCTTAAACTCGTCTACACTCCGCTCAACGGCACCGGCCTCATTCCCGTCACGACGGTGCTCGAGCGCGCTGGCATCACCGATGTCACGGTTGTTCCCGAGCAGAAGGAGCCTAACGGCGATTTCCCGACCTGCCCGTATCCTAACCCCGAGATCCGTCAGGCCATGCAGAAGGGCATCGATCTCTGCGAGCAGGTTCACCCCGATCTGCTGCTTGCAACCGATCCTGACGCCGATCGCGTTGGCGTTGCCGTTAAGAATGGCGATGACTATCTGCTGCTGACCGGCAATGAGATGGGCGTTCTGCTGCTTGACTATATCTGCAAGACCCGCGCTGCTCGCGGTGAGGACCTCACTAAGAAGGTTGCTGTCACTACTATCGTTTCTTCCGCCATGGTTGACGCTCTGGCCGACGAGTACGGTTTTGAGCTCCGCCGCTGCCTGACGGGCTTCAAGTACATCGGCGACATCATTACTTCTCTTTCCGATGCTGGCGAGGTCGATCGCTTTATCTTCGGTTTTGAGGAGAGCTACGGCTATCTGGCCGGCGACCACGTGCGCGACAAGGACGCCGTCAGCACTTCGCTTCTGATTTGCCAGATGGCGCAGTATTATAAGCTCCAGGGCAAGAACCTTGCCGATGCGATGCACGAGTTGTACGAGAAGTATGGCTACTATCACAACAAGACGATTTCGCTAAGCTATCCGGGCGCTGAGGGTGCGGCAAAGATGGCCGGCATCATGGCTGGTCTGCGCGAGAACCCGCCCGCGGAGCTCGCCGGTTCCAAGATTGAGGCCGTCGTGGATTACAACACCTGCGTGAACGGCCTGCCGAAGGCTAACGTAATTGAGTTCGATCTTGAGGGCGGCAACAAGGGTATTGTTCGTCCTTCCGGCACCGAGCCCAAGATTAAGCTGTACATCTTCGCTAAGGGCGCGGATGCCGCCGAGGCAGATGCAGCACTTGACGCGATTGAGGAGTCCGGTCGCAAGCTGCTGGCCTAAGGCTTTGAAAGCCTATTTCTATAGATAAACAGAGGAGGGGATCTCGGAAACGAGGTCCCCTCTTTATTACTGGCAAATACAGCTGAGAATCCCAAACTGTGTAGGAAATGTGTACGACCAGATTCCCGCCCCCGGGGCCCCTCCGGTCTGGCAATATATCTCCTTGCCGCGCGGCCCGGTCGAACCGGGAACCAGCGCAGGCGTGCACCTTGAGAACCGGATACTGCGAGGATGGGCACTTACGAGTGTCGCATCCGGGCAGACATCGAACCATTTG
>NZ_JADPCH010000003.1:0-40454 GCF_015670745.1 Collinsella aerofaciens
CCATGAATGCGGCGTGGCCGCCACGGTTGGATTAGACACTCACCATTGTCGGCCTAATCCGCGGTCTTTCATGCAGCAGGGGCTCTCAATGTTTTTATGTCCTGCTCATATCGTCTCTGCCGGCAGGTGGGGACACTCCTTTGTTAGAAGATCCGGCGCAGGTCTCCGCGGTTGAGGGCCTCGTCGAAGAGGTGCTTGAACACCACGCCGCCGTGCAGGCCGTCGTGCTCGAACTCGTTGGTCACCCAGGCATGCGAGTTGCCCACGCGGCTGAGCGTATCGAGCTGCAGGCCCGAATCCACGTACATGTCGTCGAAATACACCGCGGCCTGCAGGGGCACCTCGTTGCAGGCCAGGCGCTGCGGGTCGTAGATCTTGTCCCAGCTGGTGTCTTCCATCAGCAGGTCCATGGCGGGCTTAAACGGCTTAAGCTCGGGCATCTGCTCAAACATCCACGGGAACATGGCCTCGCCGGTAAACATGAGCGGGCGTGCGAGCGTGTCGAACTCGGCGCGGTGCGCCTTCTCTTCAGCCGCGGCCCAGCCAATGGGCATAGTGTCGCCGTCGGCGTATATGAACTCCTGCAGCGTCCAGTACAGCGGATTCGTGCGCGTGTTGGTGCGCTCGAAGGCGCGCATCAAAAAGCTGTCGGATACCGAGGAGCCGCAGGTCAGCGTGCCGTCGCCGTCAACAAAAGCGTGATCGATAATCCAATGCATGCGCTCAAAGCTCGGCTTCATGCCAAAGTCGCTGCCCATGAGCTGTAGACGCTCGACCGTCATCGGCGAGCCGTCGGGCAGCACGGGCTTCTGGGCCTCGAGCGTATCGGCCAGGGCCGCCACGCGTTCGACGTCGGCGGGGTAGCGGTCGTAATACTGCTGAGTTTTAGCTGCCATGCGCGGGAAGGTGTGCGCGTAGACCTCGCTGGCGCTCGCTGGCACGTGTGGAATGCCGCCGCAGGTAAAGCTTGCCGCCACGCCTTCGGGGAAGAGCGACAGATAGCTCAACGTCAAAAAGCCGCCGTAGCTCTGGCCGAGCGTGACCCAGGGCTTGCCGCCAAAGCCCACCAGACGCAGGTACTCAAAATCGCGCACGATGGAGCTGGCGAGGTGGCGCTTGAGGAAGTCGGCCTGCGAGCGTGCTGTATCGGCGCCGGCGGCCGTTGCGCGATCACCCAGTGCCTTGATCGTGCGTCCGTCCACGCAGCTACTGCGTCCGGTGCCGCGCTGGTCGGGAAGGACCACACGGAAGTGCTTGACGGCCTCCTCGATCCAGCCGTCGCTTGTAGGCGACAGCGGACGCGGGCTCTCGCCGCCGGGGCCGCCCTGCAAAAACAGGAGCAGCGGCAGATCGTCGTTGATGCGGTCGGGCGCGCAAACCACGCGGTAGAAGAGCTTGATGCTCTCGGGCGCGCCGGCGATTGGTGCCGGCATAGCGCCGCGGCGCATGGTGCTGCCGACGGCCAGGAGCATCGGCTCCAGGCCGCGCCAGTCAAGGGGGACGTCGATGCTGTGGTCCTCGACGTAAAGGCCGGGGACGTGGTACGAAGTGATGAGGGCCATGTGAGTCTTCCGTTCGTTGCGGTGTTTCGGGTTGACCAATTCTACCGCCGCGGGCGAGGCCATGCGCAAATCGGCTACCATGGTTGCAAACTTCTAGGAGAAAGGGCCGCCCATGTCGGTCGATATAGCCACGTATGTCCACGATCTTGCCGTTGCCGCCAAGGCAGCGTCGGCCTCGCTTGCCACGGCGAGCGATGAGCAGCGCCAGGAGGCCGTGCGCGCCATGGCCGCAGCACTGCGCAACGGTGTCGACTCCATCGTCGCCGCCAACGAGCTCGATATGTCCGCCGCGCGCGATGCGGGCACTTCGGCCGGTCTGCTCGACCGTCTGCTGCTGACGCCTGAGCGCGTCGAGGGCATGGCCGCCGGTTTGGAGAAGCTCGCCGAGCTGCCCGATCCCGTCGGCCGCGTGCTCGACCACCGCGTGCTTGCGAGCGGTGTGGACCTGACCCGCGTGAGCGTGCCGTTGGGCCTGGTCGCCATGGTCTACGAGGCGCGCCCCAACGTGACGGCCGACGCCGCAGGCATCTGCATCCGTACCGGCAACGCCTGCATTCTACGCGGCGGCTCGCTGGCCTATCACTCGTGTGCCATGATCGCCGAGCTGCTGGCCGATGCGCTCGAGGCCAAGGGCTTCCCGCGCGAGGCCGTGTCGATGATCGAGTCCACCGACCGCGAGGCCACCGGCGAGCTCATGAAGCTCCGCGGTATTGTCGACGTACTCATTCCGCGCGGAGGTGCAGGCCTGATCCAGCGCTGCGTACGCGAGTCGCTTGTGCCGGTGATCGAGACGGGCACGGGCAACTGCCACATCTACGTGCATGAATCCGCCGACTTTGATAAGGCGCTCAACATTATCGTTAATGCCAAGACCCAGCGCGTAGGCGTGTGCAATGCCGCCGAGTCGCTGCTGGTCGACCGTGCTGTGGCCGATGCGTTTTTGCCCGCGGTCGTGACCGTGCTGCATGACCACGGCGTGCTGATTCACGGCGACGAGGCAACCTGCGCCGCATGCGCCGATGCCGGGCTTGTGGAGGGCGATGACTACGTCGCCGCGACTGAGGAGGACTGGGGTCGCGAGTACCTGGCGCTCGAGATGAGCGTGAAGGTCGTGGCAAACGAGGACGAGGCCATCGCACACATCAACCGCTACGGCACGATGCACTCCGAGGCCATCGTTGCCGAGGATACGGATGCTTGCGAGCGCTTCCTCGATGCTGTCGATGCCTCGGCCGTGTACTCCAACGCCAGCACTCGCTTCACTGACGGCGGCGAGTTTGGCCTGGGTGCCGAGATCGGCATCTCGACCCAAAAACTCCACGCCCGTGGCCCCTTTGCCGCCGAGGCCCTCACCACCTACAAATACAAGCTCCGCGGCACCGGCCAGGTCCGCCCCTAAACCTACCAAAAAGGGACAGGTTTATTTTGGCAGGTTTTATCTGCGGTTTTGCCGGGCGACGCGTTCGCCCGGCTTTTTCCTCCGCATGCTTTTTCTGCCTTTCGGCTTGAGCCGCGGCGATATACGATAGTGACACCGTGTCTTAGCACCGACTCACCTGGAGGTATTGCCATGTCCCAGACGCTTTCCGCCGGAATCACCCGCGACCGTGCGTTCGAATTGCTCAACGAGCACAACAAGGACCCGTTCCACATCACCCACGGCGAAACGGTCGAGGGCACCATGCGCTACTTTGCGCGCGAGTTCGACCCCGAGAACGAGGAGTTTTGGGGCATCGTCGGTTTGCTGCACGACCTGGATTGGGAGGAGCATGAGGACGATCCCGTGAACCACACCATCTATGCGGCCGAGATCCTTGAGGGCGAGGGTGCCTCTCCCGAACTCATTCGCGCTATTCAGACGCACACGTCCGATTTCAATACCTCGCTGCCCAAGCCCGAGCTGCAGATGGAGAAGATCCTGTTTGCTTGCGACGAGCTCACCGGCCTGATCGGTGCTGCCGTGATCATGCGTCCGAGCAAGAGCGTCATGGACTTTACGGCCAAGTCGCTCAAGAAGAAGTTCAAGGACAAGCGCTTTGCCGCCGGCTGCTCGCGCGACGTGATTTCGCAGGGCGCCGAGATGCTCGGCTGGGAGCTCCCCGAGCTCTTTGACCGCACCATCGCGGCCATGCAGTCCTTCGCGCCCGACCGCGACACCTTCCAGGCCTAACCTGCCAAATTGGGACAGGTTTATTTTGGTAGATTTTATCTGGGAAAACGCTTCCGTTGGACGTTATTCAGCGGAAGCGTTTTCTGTTTGACATGGAGACGCTGGCGAATGCGGTGCCTCGCGGCAGGCAGTTGCGCTTCGCCGTATCCGTAACTCGGTAAACGCGACGTTAGGACGCGTTCTTGATAATCCATGTTCCCAGTCCGGTCAGCAGCTGAACCTGCTTAACCGTTACCCCTTGTTTTCGAAGCGCGAGAATCGCCTCATTGCGAAGTGGCTTGGAGACGGATTTAAGTTCCGTCGGAGCACATCCTGCGACACTCTGCACGATTGCCGTGCCAAATTCGCATAGATCTTCCTCGCGAACCTTGGCTGTTGCGCTGGGGCGATAGGGAAGCGACGGCGTGCTTTCCATGAGCTTAAGGTATGAGCGAGGTGTTGGGAATAAAACACCGACAACGCTGCCGGTGACATGCGGCCGTGACCTGGCGCTCATTAGATACTCGCGATGGCTGCTCCAGGGATATTCGTCATATGCCGCCAGTCCTGCTTTTTGTGGATTCAGATGGATGTATCGAATTGCTTCGAGTAAATATACTTCCGACTTAATGGGCGAATCCCAAAACCGTTCCTGAAACACGTGGCCGATATGCCCTGTCCGCGCATTGTACCTGCCCGCATACGATACGGCTACCGCGTGCATCGCGTCGCTCTTACGGTCGTCCGGATCGTCGATGAGTAGATGAATGTGGCTCCCCATAAGACACCAAGCGATAAGCTCGATATTGTGTTTGGGGAGGATCGCATCGAGGATCTGAAGCATGGCGATTCGGTCCTCGGCATCGTCAAACAGCAATTGCCCTCCGTTTCCACGCAACGTGACGTGGAAATAACCGGTTGGTGACTTTGAACGAGGTTTTCTCGGCATGGCCCCTCCTTTAGCTTGGATGGGCTGAAGATACCTCATTCGGGGGCTTCGGTTGTCGAGATTCAGTTCACCGACTATAGCTGCTACCTGCCGAAATATAATTGCGTTTTCAAATTGATGCTTTTTAATGGTAATTGAGTAAGACGGGCGCGCTTGTTGTGGATGCGGGCGTTGGTTACGTCGATCTGGACGGCCCTTGCGTGATGTCATCGCAAATGGGCTTCACGCATTTTTACGGCGATAGAAAAATGGTCGGGCGCTCTTAAACAAAACGGAGCACCCGACCATTTACTGATTGTTTGTTGATGGTTGGCCAGATAAAACCTGCCAAAATAAACCTGTCCCTTTTTGGCAGGTTAATTGAGGGCGGCTTGAGCTAGACGGGCTTCGGCGGCCTCCTCGGTGACACCAAGGGCTACGGCGAACTCCTCGATGGAGCGGCGTTTGGCCTCCTTGAGTACGCGCATGTAGTAGGAGCTGGGTTTTTTATCAGCTTCCTCGGCCTGGCGAATGCGGTGCATCATGGTCTTTGCCACACGGACCGTCTCGGGCGCGCCCAGCTTGAGCTGCTGCTTAAAGTGCGTCTCCTCAAGTGAACTGTTGCGCTCGGTAAAAGTGTCGCACTCCAGCTCGTCATAGTGGCTCAGCAGGTGCTCGGCATCTTGCTGCGAGATGGCGGCGTGCAAACGGTCGGCCTGCGCCACGGGGTACATGAGGATCGTCTGCGCATGTCCCTGCTTGGTCTCGAGCAGTAGCATGGGCTGCGGTGTGTCGTCCCTAAAACCGACGACGGTGCAGACTCCCTGACCCGGATGAATGACGTGTTGACCGATTGAGAACATGCTACCTCCAACTTATACGAATTTACGTATGTCTAGAATAACACGCTGACGTGCGCAAACCCTTACTTTATGCAGGAAAAGCACACAACTCCGATAGGTAAGAGTATTCGATAACAGGCGCAGCTCATTCACACCTTTATGCATTTTCAACGCCTGCATAATCTGCAGGCAGACTGGCATCTTTGAGTGACTCCATACAAGCTGTAGTCAATTTTGTGCATATGCAATATCGATTGGCTTTACCCTGCGACAGTGCCCGTCGCTTGTGATAGAGTGCTACAAACTCTGGCTTTTGCCCTACGAGTGACCAAGAGCTCGGGGGCTTTAACACAAGGAGGATCTATGCCCGAGAAGATTGAAGAGCTGGTACGCGCTGCGCTTGCTGCGGCCCAGGAGGCCGGCGACCTTTCCGCATTTGAACTTGACGATTGCGCTATCGAGCGACCGGCTGACACTTCTCATGGCGAGTGGACCTCTACCATGGCCCTGAAGTCCGCCAAGCTGGCCCATTGCGCCCCGCGCAAGATCGCCGAGGCCATCGTTGCCCATATGCCCGAGGACCCCGCGATCGAGAAGGTCGAGATCGCAGGCCCCGGCTTCATCAACTTCTACCTCTCCGTTGCCGTCAAGAATGCCATCTTTGGCGAGGCTCGCGAGAAGGGTATGGACTTCGCTAAGTCCAACGTCGGTGGCGGCCTGAAGACCCAGGTCGAGTTCGTCTCCGCCAACCCCGTCGGCCCCATGCACATCGGCCATGGCCGCTGGGCCGCTCTGGGCGACTCCCTTTGCCGTGTGATGGACCACGCCGGTTACGATATCCAGCGTGAGTTCTACATTAACGACCACGGCTCTCAGATGAACACCTTCGGCAACTCCATCAGCACGCGCTATATGCAGCTTGCCGACATCATCGCCAAGCAGGGCGTGGATATCGACGAGGCTCACAAGCTGCTGATCGCCGACCGCGACGCCTTTGTTGCCGATGAGAACGACGAGCATCCCGAGGCCCATCCGTATCAGGACAACTTTGCCGAGACTCTGGGCAAGGACTCCTACGGCGGCGACTACATCATCGACGAGGCCGCCGAGTTCTGGCGCACCGACGGCGATAAGTGGGTCAACGCCGATCCGCAGGAGCGCATGGAGAGCTTCCGCGAGCGCGGCTATGTAAAGATGGTCGACAACATGCGCGACCTTTGCCATGCCGTTAACTGCGACTTCGATCGTTGGTTCTCCGAGCGCTCGCTGTATGTGAAGGACACCGAGGGTGAGACCGCCGGCACCTCCGCCGTCGACCGCGCCTTTGAGAAGCTCGACAAGATGGGCTACCTCTACACCAAGGACGGCGCCCTGTGGTTCCGCTCCACCGACCTGGGCGACGACAAGGACCGCGTGCTGATCAAGTCCGACGGCGAGTACACCTACTTTGCCTCCGACGTCGCCTATCACTGGGATAAGTTCCAGCGCGTCGACCACGTCATCGACATCTGGGGCGCCGACCACCACGGCTACATCGAGCGCGTCCGCTGCGTCTGCGATGCCTTGGGTTACCCCGGCAAGTTCGAGGTTCTGCTGGGCCAGCTCGTCAACCTGCTGCGTAACGGCAAGCCCGTCCGTATGTCCAAGCGCAAGGGCACCATGGTGACCCTGCAGGAGCTCGTCGACGAGGTTGGCTCCGACGCCGCTCGTTACACGCTCATCTCCAAGAGCTCCAACCAGATGGTCGACTTCGATATCGAGGCCGTCAAGAAGCGCGACAACTCCAACCCGGTCTATTACGTGCAGTACGCTCACGCCCGCGTGTGCTCCATCCTGCGTCGTGCCGCTGACGTTACGCCCGAGCAGGCTGACGAGATGGGCATGAAGGCCGTCGCCGCCAAGGCCATCGGTGAGAACGTCGATTACTCGCTGCTGACCGACCCGACCGAGCTCGCCCTTTCGCGTAAGCTCAACGAGCTCACCGACCTCATCGCCAGCTGCGCTCGCGACCGCGCCCCGTTCCGTCTGACGCACTTTGCCGAGGAACTCGCCGGCGACTTCCACAGCTTCTACGCTGCCTGCCAGGTTCTGCCGAGCGAGGGCCGTCCCGTCGACCCCGAGCTTTCGCGCGCCCGTCTGGCCGCTTGCGACGCCGTCCGCGTGACGCTCGCCCTGGTGCTCACCCTTGTTGGTGTCTCCGCTCCCGAGCAGATGTAAGCTACGGGTCATTTGACCGCGCAGGTTTGGTTTAACTGAGCCTTGAAAGCCCGATCTCCCACGGAGGTCGGGCTTTTTGCGTTTGGTGAGACTATTTGGTTTGCCGGGAAATGCTACCAAATCGCAACTATACCGGTTTACGGGGCTGAATCGCCAACTGGCGACCATGGTGCCAATAGCAAAATTAAACCCGCAGGTAGATGGCTTATTGTTTCTTGAAAATGCAGGGTATGGTTGGCTTGCAGCATTCTGGCCCCGTAATCCGGCATAGTTTTGAAAATTGTCCCTTGGGGACGGGGGAAACGGATCATTTTTGTCTCGTGGAGGGGTGGTGGGATACCGTCCGCCACGAATTGGGCTCATCTCCTACGTTTGGACGCATATCCCGAACCATGCCGAAATGTACGATATTAAAAGCGCAGGTAGCAGACTCGTTGTTTTTGAAAAACAAGGGTATGGTCAGGGGCCCGTGGGTAAACGTAGTAGATGGGCGCGATTCGTGGCTCGGCCATTCCGGATGTCACGGTTTCACTCCTCTGACGTGACATTTCAGGCGCTTTTGAGGAGGAGTGCCCCTTTTGACTAGTCGTTTAAGAACGTCCCCAATGACTAAGTTGCAGGTGGCGGCGGTTGTGTTACACTAACACTGCGTATATGACGCAAATATCTCGATACAGATCAATGATGTCCGTCGGTATTTGACGGAGCTAGACTGTTTAGCCGCCCTGAAGGTTTATGCAGGGAGCATGTGATCACAGGGCTTGAAAAGAAAGTTGAGCAAACACTGTGTCTGATCAACAGCAAGAAAACGAAATAACGACGACGCAAGCCGCTCCCGCTGCACCGGTTGTGTCGGACCAGGTCGCGGCGCCCGCGCAAGCCTCGGCTCCTGAGACGCCTACGCCTGCAACGGCTGAGAAGGCCGTTCCTGCAACTGGTGAGGAGGCTGTTCCGGCAAAGCCCAAGCGCACGCGCCGCGCGGCCAAGCCTGCCGCTGACGGCGAGGAGGTCACCAAGCCCAAGCGCCGTACTACGCGCACGACACGCGCCAAGCGCACCGTTGTAGCTGACTCCTCGGCGCCGATTTCCGATGAGGTCGCGCAGGCACGTGCGTTGGCGCAGATTAGCGAGGCTCAGGTGGTGCGCGCCCGCCGTCGTGCTGCCGAGCGTGAGGCCGCGGCTCTGACCGAGCTTGCAGCTCCGTCTGTGCCTGAGACGCCTGCCGCCGACCAGCCGACCGAGAAGCCGATACCGCGCACACGCCGACGCACGGCTGCTAAGGCCGAGCAGGTTGCCGATCAGGTAACCCCTGAGCTCACCGAGGCTTCGGTCCGTTCCGCGGCAGGGGAGGGCGCATCGCCTGCTGAGTCCGCTGCGCCTGTCGAGGCCAGCGAAGTTCCCGTTGTCGATCCGGCTTTGCGCCCGCACCGTCGCGGTCGCAAGCCCAAGGCCTTCGTCGAGGCAGAGAAGGCCGCAGCCGCAGCTGCAGCCGCTCGGGATGCTGCGGCGACCGCCGAGTCTGCAACCGCCGCCGACGCGCCCGTCCAGGATGCTACGACTTCCGAGGCTGCTCCCGCCGATGTCGAGCCCGCCGACGTCCGTCCCGGTCGCAGCCGTCGCACTGCTGCTAAGCGCACGTCCAAGGCCAAGGCTGCTAAGAAGGGTGCATCCGAGGATTCCGCCGAGACGACCGTCGATGCATCGACTGATGCCGCCGAGCCCCAGGACGTTGAACAGCCTGCGTCCGAGAAGCCCAAGCGCGGTCGCAAGAAGTCCGCTAAGGCCAAGGCGTCCGAGCAGCAGGCCGAGGCCGAGCTGCAGGGCGATTCCAAGGCCGAGGCCAGCGATGATACTGCGGCTAACGCCGATGCCGCCGCAACCGGTGGCGCCGCGCCCGCCGAGGCCGAAGACGGCGCTCGCCCCAACCGTCGCCAGCACAAGCGCAACGACGAGCGCAGCGAGCGCAAGGACGACCGCAACAACGACCGTCGCAACCGCCAGCGCGATCGCAAACAGCGCAACAAGGAGCGCAACGCCGCCCCCACCGAGCCCACGCTTTCGCGTGAGGAACTTGCGGCCATGAAGGTCGCCGAACTGCGCGAGAAGGGCAAGGAGTTCGAGATTGAGACGACCGGCAAGAAGAAAGCCGAGCTCGTCGAGGAGATCTACGTCACCGCCGCGAAGGCCGAGGGCTTCCGCGACATCAAGGGCATCCTGCAGATTCGTCCGGACAGCTCCGGTATCATCCATGCCCACGGTTACATGAAGTCCAACGACGACGCCTTCGTCCCTGCCTACCTCATCCGCTCCGCGCGTCTGCGCACGGGCGACGTCATCGAGGGCTCGCTTCGTCCTTCGCGCGGCGGTGACAAGCGCGCCGGCCTCGCCAAAATCACGACCGTCAACGGTCTAGACCCCGAGCAGATTCGCAACCGCCCCAAGTTTGGTGACCTCACCCCGGTCTATCCCAACGAGCCGCTGCGCATGGAGCACGGCAAAGACTCCATTACCGGTCGCGCCATCGACATCGTGTCGCCGATCGGCAAGGGTCAGCGTGGCCTGATCGTGTCCCCGCCCAAGGCCGGCAAGACCACGATCCTCAAGAAGATCTGCCAGTCTATCTCGATTAACAACCCCGAGGTGCACCTCATCTGCCTGCTCGTCGACGAGCGCCCCGAAGAGGTCACCGATATGCAGCGTTCCATCAAGGGTGAGGTTGTGGCGTCGACCTTCGATATGCCCGCCGACAACCACACTCGCGTGGCAGAGCTCGTCATCGAGCGCGCCAAGCGCATCGTGGAGCTGGGCGGCGATGTCGTGGTGGTGCTCGACTCCATTACGCGTCTTGCCCGCGCCTACAACTTGGCGGCGCCCGCCTCGGGCCGCATCCTTTCGGGCGGCGTCGATTCGGCGGCCCTGTATCCTCCCAAGCGCTTCCTGGGCGCAGCCCGTAATATCGAGAACGGTGGCTCGCTCACCATCCTGGCCTCTGCCCTCATCGACACCGGTTCCAAGATGGACGAGGTCATCTTCGAGGAGTTCAAGGGTACCGGCAACATGGAGCTTAAGCTCGACCGCGACCTGGCCGACCGCCGCATCTTCCCGGCTATCGACCCCGTTGCCTCCGGTACGCGCAACGAAGACCTGTTGGTCGACGAGCAGATGCGTCCGTTTGTCTTTGGTCTGCGTCGCATTCTTGCCGGCATGAACAACACCGAGCGCGCAGCCGCGTCGTTTATCAAGGGTCTTAAGGGCACCAACACCAACCAGGAGTTCCTGGTGCGTTCGGCCAAAAAGCACAGCGACTACGAGCAGACGTTCTAGGTTGTCATCCACGCGCAGCGATAGTCATCAATGCGATAAAGGGTCGGGGCTTTGAGCCTCGGCCCTTTTCCATATCGCCGCTCCGCGCTTATTTTTGACCATAAGACTGGCAAGCAGCAGGTTTCCCGTTTCAATCCGACATCGTCGCTTGCAATCGACAGGGCGGTTTCGCATAATAGCTTTTAAGCTTCGCGACGGAAAACGCAGATGAAACGAACCATATACCGTTGCTTTGGGGCATAGCCCCGCTTCATCTTCTCTCGCGCAGCCAACTGAATGATGCGATTTGGGTGCTGGAAGATGGGGAGAGCTCATGGCTTCTTCTGATGCAACACAACGAGCAGTCCTTGCCGGACTTTCGTGCGGGATCGGCCTTGCCGCTCCCGTGGTTATGTATGCCGCGACGCTGCCGTTTTCGTCTGTGAACGAGACGGTCGTGGCGGGTGCGGTTCCCTTCGCCGTGGGCGCGGTGGCGGGCGTGGGTATCTATGCCGCCTCGCTGGGTATCTCCGAGTATCGTGCGCAGCGTGAAGAGCGTCTGTTCCAGCCCGATGCCATGGGCGGTGCCGCCAATCTCAATCAGCATCAAAGCGAGTTCAAGACCGCCTCGATTCCAGCTCAGCAGCAGGATGCGACTCCTTACGCTGCGGCTTCTGCTTCTCAGGCTCAGGCGGAGCAGTCTACCTCGGCATTCCTTTCCGGCCTGACCGGTGCGTTCCAGCGCCGTCATGCCGATGATGGTGTCCCTACCATCGCTCGAGCCGCAGATGCTATGGACGAGGACGAGGCTTGGTCCATGATCGACAGTATGCTCGACGACGATTCGCCGGTGAGCTGCGACCCTGCACATTCGCGCGACGTCTATCAAGTCGCCATCGACGAGCTCACCAACGGCGGGCAGACCGGCTCCTTCAATCGCGACGACATCGCCGCCGCGGCACGCGCCGTGTCTGGTTCCCAGGCCGCCCCTGCGGGCAGCACGGCGGCTTTCGTGGCACTCGTTGCCAACGCGGCAGCCAATAACGCCTACAACGCTACCTCGGGCGACGCGAACGCTTCTGCCGACAATTCGTACGTTGATGAAGCCATGACCGCTGACGAGGAGGCCGTTGCCGCCCGCCGTGCCGCCGAAAGCTCATTGTGGGGCGCTCCTGCCCAGCAGCAGGCGGCTGAGGCTGTGCCGTACAATGCAAACCTCGCCAGCATGCCTATCATCTCCGGTGCCGCGGACATCGATCTCGATGACCTCGATGAGCCTGCAGCCATCACCGCATCGATTGATGCCCAAGATCGCATCGACACCGGCGACCTTCCGGACGCCTCGCTCGAGGTTGATGTTCCCATGGCCGATTACTCGGGCCACGAGGGCATGTGGGCCGCCGCCACCGCGATTCTGGATGAGATTGACGAGCCTGCTCCTGTTGCAGCCCCCGCTCCCGTCGCTGCCCCTCAGCCTGCTGCCCCCGCCTATGTCGGCCGTCACAGTGCTGTGTTCCCCGAGGATACTGCCCGTATCTCGCGCGAGAGCATCGAGCGGGCCGAGGCTATTGCCGCCGGCATTATGGAAAACCGTCGTCACGAGCGCGTCAATCAGATCCTCGAGGAAGAGATCGAGCGCCTGCAGTCCTCAACCGCCAAGCGTACGGGCCGTGCCTATCTGAGCGTTATCGAGGGCGGTACCGCCAGCTTCGCGCCGCTCCGCGCGGAGGCATAACTTCTGCATGGTTAAGATCAATCGAAAATGGGCGGTTGTAACCTGCCTGATGGCGCTCTTGATCTGGGGCAATTCGCTGGTTCCCGGCTCGGGGTCGGGCTCGCTGAGCCTAACGGTTATGGAAGCTATCCGCGGTTTCCTGCACGGCGTGGGACTTCCATATGAATGGGTGACCAACTTTGTTGTTCGCAAGTGCGCGCATTTTACCGAGTATATGGTGCTCGGCATCCTGGCAACGCACGCCTTTGATTTTGAGGGCCGGCGCACCTTTGACGTGCTGCTGCCCACGGCGGTGTTCCTGCTGCTGATTCCCTCGATCGACGAGACGATTCAGCTCTTTGTGCCGGGACGAGCCGGCATGATCACCGATGTGATGATCGACTGCTGTGGAGCGGCAACGGGCGTTGTGCTCCGATATCTCTTACGGTCGCTGATGTGCGCCAAAAAGGCCGCCTAGGACGTATTGTTTGGTCCTAGGCGGCCTTTTTTATTTGAGGGCTTATATGAGGCGTGGTGGCGTCGTTCCGTAGGTTGGATTTGCCGAGCGCGCCACGCCCTGTGGGTGCGTCTGCTACTGAAGCGCCTGTGCGCCCAGGGCCAGGCAGCCCATAATGCCCTGCTTGCCCTCGAGGCTGTTGTTGACGATGTAGTTATCGATGTCGTTGACCTCGGGCGTGACGATATAGCCGTTGAGCATCTCGGCGCACTTCTTGCGCGCGAGCGGCACGATGGGGGTGTGGTCGGCCACGCCGCCGCCGATGATGATCTTTTGCGGCGCGTAGCACAGCGTGTAGGTCATGAGCGCCTGTGCCAGATAGCCGGCGAGCAGGTCCATGGCCTCCGGGTCATCGGCCATGTCTCCGGCGCTCTTGCCATCCCAGCGCTTTTTAACGCCGGGGCCGGCGATGAGGCCCTCGAGGCAGTTGTCGTGGAAGGGGCAGGCGCTATGCTCGCCGATGGTGTCGCGCGGGTCGCGCGTGACCAGGATATGGCCGGCCTCGGGATGCATCATGCCGTGTACGAGCTTGCCGCCCGATAGCACGCCGGCGCCCACGCCGGTGCCGATGGTCAGGTAGATCACGTCTGTGAGGCCCTGGGCGCAACCAAAGGTGACCTCGCCCAGGCAGGCGACGTTGACGTCGGTGTCGTAGCCGCAGGGAATATTGAGCTCGTTTTGAATGGTGCCCAGCAGATCGAAGTAGCGCCATGCCGTCTTGGGGGTCTCCAAGATCTTGCCGTACTGGGGTGAGGCGGGGTTGACCGCGGTGGGGCCAAAGGCGCCGATTCCGAGCGCGGCGATGCCCTTGTTCGCAAACCACGCGTTGACGGCCTCAACGGTCTCCAGCGGGGTCGTGGTCGCGATCTGCTCACGTTCCAGGACCGTACCGTCTGCATAGCCCGTGGCGCAGACCATCTTGGTGCCGCCGGCCTCGAGCGCTCCGATAAGCTGCTGCTCTGCCATAATATTCCTCTCTCTGGGACGAGTTGCTCCGTGACTAAAGTATAGAGCTCAAACCATTTAAGAAAGCGCTATAGAAAGAAGCCTCGCAACGCGGCGGGCGGTGCGAGGCTTCTTTGGTTGCTTTAGTTGCCGGGCCGTCCTTACCCGCGCGGCTTGATTTTATCACGTAGCGACTTGAGGTTCTCCAGTGCCGCGTTAAGCGTCTCGTCTCGCTTGGCAAAGTGGAAACGAATCAGATGGTTGACGGGCTCGCGGAAGAAGCTCGAGCCGGGCACTGCGCCCACGCCCACTTTAGACGCGAGGTCCTCACAGAATTCGAGGTCGCTGTCATAGCCAAACTCTGAGATGTCCATCATGACGTAGTAGGCGCCCTGCGGCACGTTATGCTCAAGACCGATACTGTCGAGTCCCTGGCAGAACAGGTCGCGTTTGGCGGTATAGAGGTCAAGGACCTCATCGTAATAGCTGTCGTCGAAGTTGAGGGCGGTGACGACAGCTTCCTGCAGGGGAGCGGCGGCGCCCACGGTGAGGAAGTCGTGGACCTTCTTGATGCGCTCGGTGATCTCGGCAGGGGCGATGGTGTAGCCCAGGCGCCAGCCGGTGATGGAGTAGGTCTTGGACAGCGAGCTGCAGCTGATGGTGCGCTCAAACATGCCGGGCAGCGTGGCCATATAGACGTGCTCGTGGGGCGCGTAGACGATGTGCTCGTAGACCTCGTCGGTGATGCAGTAGGTGTCGTACTTTTTGCAGAGGTCGGCGATAAAGGTGAGCTCCTCGCGCGTGAAGACCTTGCCGCAGGGGTTGGAAGGGTTGCACAGGACGATTGCCTTGGGGTCGTTGTCGCGGAAGGCCGCCTCGAGTGTCTCGCGGTCAAAGTCGAATGTGGGCGGGTTGAGCGGCACATAGATGGGCTCGGCACCCGAAAGGATCGTGTCGGCGCCGTAGTTCTCGTAGAACGGCGAGAAGATGACGACCTTGTCGCCGGGGTTCGTGACCGTCATCATGGCGGCCATCATGGCCTCGGTGGAGCCGCAGGTGACTACGATATTCTCGTTGGGGTTCACCGGCATGCCCATAAAGTGCTCCTGTTTGGCGGCGAGTGCCTCGCGCATGGCCTGGGAGCCCCAGGTTATGGAGTACTGGTGATAGAGCGGCTTGGGATCGGCGGCGATGGCGCTGAGGCTATCGAGCAGCTGCGCCGGGGGATCGAAGTCGGGGAAGCCCTGCGACAGGTTGACGGCGCCGTACTTATTGGAGATGCGTGTCATGCGGCGGATGACCGAATCGGTAAATCTTGCCGTGCGGTTGGAGAGTTCTTTCATGACGGTCCTTTCGAGCATTTGCAGTGGGGCAAGTTTACTCCTATAGAACCGGTAGGATTTGCCCGAAATGGATCCAAAAAACTCTTTTCAAAATTCTTGAAAATTGGGGCTTGCATCGCGTGGCGTTCCTTGCAATAATAGTCGAGCGCGAAGCGCACAGGACACGGTGGGTGTAGCTCAGTTGGCTAGAGCGACGGGTTGTGGTCCCGTAGGTCGAGGGTTCGAGTCCCTTTACCCACCCCAGTTTTTGCTTCGTGTTGATATCGGGTCGTTAGCTCAGTTGGTAGAGCAGGGGACTCTTAATCCCAAGGTCCAGGGTTCGACCCCCTGACGGCCCACCACACGATATCTCCTCTAAAGTCCGCCACAACGGACTTTAGCTTTGGGTCGTTAGCTCAGTTGGTAGAGCAGGGGACTCTTAATCCCAAGGTCCAGGGTTCGACCCCCTGACGGCCCACCCAAAGATTGTTAAAGCGACTGGCTCAGGCTGGTCGCTTTTTTGTTGATCTCGCATGGGGTCGAACCCGAAAGGGCGCGGAGCTGAGAAATCTGCACCGTGATTCCCTTAGGGAAACACGGCTAAAGCCCCGTAAGTGTGTTCTCCTTAGAGGGATCATGCTTACGGGGCTCGATGCATGTTGAGAAGTTGTGATCAAACTCAAAGTGAGAATCTATTTAGTCTGCTCGATAGTGTGATCCGAGACTTTCGGTTCGCTTACGCATGGCTTTGACCATTTCCTGTGCTAGTTGAATCTGCGATTGCAGGCGGGCGAGGGCTGCGACTTCGCTGTCCTGGGCTTTCTGTGTGCTCAAGGTCGTTGCCTCTGTCTTCAAGCCCTCAAGCTCGTGTAGTGCCTCGGATAGGCCCGTCTCGGTGCGGTTGATCATGCAATAGGTGCTCATCGTGTGCTTAAGGCTGTGTGTCAGGCGTTCGGCATCTGTTGTGGCAATGCCATGCTGGGGGAGGTCGATATCCGTCTTCGGGGCCATCTCAGGTGCATTCTGCGCTGCAAGGGCTGCCGATGCGCCTGCGATGCGCCCGAACACGATGCCGTTGGCACTTGATAAGCCACCAATGCGGTCGGCGCCGTGCATGCCGCCTGTCGCCTCGCCGCAAGCGTAGAGGCCCTCAACGCCCGTGTACGCGGTCTTATCGATCTTGATGCCGCCGTTAGCGGCGTGGGCATACATCGCAACGCGCATCTCGTCGGTCGGCGCGATGCCGTGCTC
Organism: Collinsella aerofaciens; assembly: GCF_015670745.1. Lineage (GTDB taxonomy): Bacteria > Actinomycetota > Coriobacteriia > Coriobacteriales > Coriobacteriaceae > Collinsella > Collinsella aerofaciens_T. The sequence continues at coordinate 16,751 of NZ_JADPCH010000003.1, forward strand.
GTCTTGTAGCCAGGTGGCAAAGGTCTGCACAAACTCTGGGATATCCTCGCGGGGGAAATCGTAGTGGAGTGCCAGGCCTTCGGCACCTGCCTGATCAATGACGAGATCGATAGCGCGGGAGGTCAAGCGTGACGTGAAGGGACCATATCCAGAGCGCTGCTCGAGCAGATCGTCCAGCTTGTCGTCTGCAATATCTACCGGCTGGTCTACATGTACGTAGCGCCAGGTTTTCTCGTTGAAGACCAAGTTGCGCCTGGGCTCGATGAAGCCGGGCATCATCTGCATGAACTCTATATTAGTAAGTGTTGCGCCGTGCGCGAGTGCGATGGCCTGCGAGGAGCTGAGCACATCAGCCGACGTAAGGCTGCGCTCGAACAGGCCGCCTGTGCCACCGGCTGCGATGATCGTGGCCTTGGCAGCAAAGGGTACGATTCGATTTTCGGTGAGGTCGTAGAGCACGGTTCCGGTTACTCTGCCGTTCGTGTCTTTAACAAGGTCGATAAGCTCATGGCGGGGGAGCAGGCGAATGCCGAGCGACTCGATCCTGGTCGTCAGAGCGTCCTCAAGGGTCTTGCGGGTGAGGCCGCGCCACATGCGCGTCTTGTGGTCAAAGCAGGGAATAAACTGCTTTTGCTGAGCACTCTCGGCGCTTTGCGGACGCTGAAGCTCAACGCCCAGGTCTTGCTCGAGCCATTCTATTGCATGGGGAATGCCGTGGACAAACGTCTGGACAAGCTCGGGGTCGGCGACGCCGCCACCAACGGTCTGAATGGTGTCGATGAGGTCTTGTTCGTCGTCTTCGTTAACGGGTCCGATAAGCCCCAGGCCCCAGGTTCCGGGGAAGAAGCTCGATCCACTCATAGTCTTGCCGGCGCTTGCCACGGTGACGGTTGCGCCCGTGCGTGCCGCTTCGATGGCGGCGCAAAGGCCCGCAATGCCAGATCCAATTACCAGTACATCAGTCGATTCCATCGGATTCCTTTCTCGTCCGGCGCATTGTCGCACGGGTGATCGGCAATGGGGCCGCAAAGACTCGGCAAATCGGTAAAGGGCAAATATGGCAGGTGGGCGTCATGGACGCTCGGACGCTCCATCTCTTCACATCTCGTATTTCGCCCCAGCTGATATACCGGCATTAGCTACCCTGCGCCAGCGCAAACAAAAAGAGCCGCTACCTCGAAAGGTAGCGGCTCCAAATCTCAACTATATGAGCATCGCGCGGGCGCGATTAGGCCTTGAGGGCCTCCTCGACGGCGACAGCGCAGGCGACGGTGGCACCGACCATGGGGTTGTTGCCCATGCCGATGAGACCCATCATGTCGACGTGCGCAGGCACGGAGGAAGAACCGGCGAACTGGGCGTCGGAGTGCATACGGCCCATGGTGTCGGTCATGCCGTAAGAGGCAGGGCCGGCGCCCATGTTGTCCGGGTGCAGGGTACGGCCAGTGCCGCCACCAGAAGCGACGGAGAAGTACTTCTTGCCAGCCTCGAGGCGCTCCTTCTTGTAAGTGCCAGCGACGGGGTGCTGGAAGCGCGTGGGGTTGGTGGAGTTACCGGTGATCGAGATGTCGACGTTCTCGTGCCACATGATGGCAACGCCCTCGCGGACATCGTCGGAGCCGTAGCAGTTAACGGCAGCGCGGGGACCATCGGAGTAGGGGATGGTCTCGACGACCTTGAGCTCGCCCGTGTAGTAGTCGAACTGGGTCTTCACGTAGGTGAAGCCGTTGATGCGGGCGATAATCTGAGCAGCGTCCTTGCCCAGACCGTTGAGGATAACGCGCAGCGGCTTCTTGCGAGCCTTGTTGGCGTTCAGAGCCAGACCGATAGCGCCCTCAGCGGCAGCGAAGGACTCGTGGCCAGCCAAGAAGGCGAAGCACTCGGTGTCGTCGGAGAGCAGCATAGCGCCCAGGTTGCCGTGGCCCAGACCGACCTTGCGGTCCTCGGCGACGGAGCCGGGAACGGTGAAGGCCTGGATGCCCTCGCCGATGATGGCGGCAGCCTCAGAAGCGGTTTTGGCGCCACGCTTAACAGCGAGAGCGCAACCGAGGGTGTAGGCCCACTCGGCGTTCTGGAAGGCGATGGACTGGGTGTTGTTGACGATCTCACGCGGGTTGAAGCCCTTGTCGGTGCAGATCTGCAGAGCTTCCTCGAGGGAGGCGATGCCGTTGTCGGCGAGGCACTTGTTGATCTTGTCAGCGCGGCGCTCGTAACCTTCGAACGTAACAGTCATAGTTATTTCCCTCCCTTTCTACTCGTGAACCGGGAACACGCTGGCGACGGAGTGAGTCTCCTCGTCGGTGCGCGGGTCGATGTACTTGGCAGCGTTGTCCCACTGACCATAGTGGCCCATAGCGCCAGCGATGGCCTCCTCGGGGGTCTTGCCGGCCTTGACGGCGTCGGTGAACTTGCCGAGGTTCAGGAACTCGAATGCGATGATCTCGTTCTTGTCGTTGAGGGCCATGCGGGTGACGTAGCCCTGAGCGAGCTCGAGGTAACGAGCGCCCTTGGCCTTGGTGCCGAACATGGTGCCGACCTGAGAGCGAAGGCCCTTGCCGAGGTCGTCGAGGGAGGCGCCCACGGGCAGGCCGCCCTCGGAGAACGCGGTCTGGCTGCGGCCGTAAACGATCTGCAGGAAGATCTCGCGCATAGCAACGTTGATGGCGTCGCAGACGAGGTCGGTGTTGAGGGCCTCGAGGATGGTCTTACCGGGAAGGATCTCGGAAGCCATGGCGGCAGAGTGGGTCATGCCCGAGCAGCCGATGGTCTCAACGAGGGCCTCCTCGATGATGCCGTCCTTGACGTTCAGCGTGAGCTTGCAGGCGCCCTGCTGAGGTGCGCACCAACCCACACCGTGCGTAAGACCGGAGATGTCGGAAATCTCCTTAGCCTGGACCCACTTGCCCTCCTCGGGGATGGGTGCGGGGCCGTGGTATGCACCCTTGGCAACGGGGCACATGTTCTCCACTTCCTGTGAGTACTGCATGCCTCTCCTCTCTATCGTGTTGGCGTCCCGTCTGGGGGTCGTGGCTGGCGATTGCCGGGCGACCCTTTGAAAGGGACATGACATGCAGCCCCTATAATACCGCGAAATGCACGGAATATTCGGCGAACGGCTCAGTTTTCGTAGCGAGAAGCGCGGAACTTTCAATTGAAGCGATTTAACAAAGCTGTTTGCGGCTGTGCGGTTCGCTGAAGGGGGTCGGTTCTGTTCAAGCTTTTGACTATGTCGCGTTGTCTGACCTGTAGCTATGATGCCGTTCGCCGCCTGTATACTGCCTTTTGCCGTGTGGCGTAGTTGTTTTGCGTGAATGTTTTGATGGCACGCTTCAATCGTGCTGTATTGGATGGCAAGCAGATCCCGGCGAAGGGAGCGTCATGCAGCGCGTTTGGAGAACGGTTACCGGCTTTTACCATGTCTGTGCCCGCGGTACAGGCAAGCAACTGATCTTTGAGACCGATGACGACCGCTGGGAGTTTCTGGAACTGATGCGCGAGTGCTGCCGCGAGGAGGGTGTGACGGTTATCGCTTGGTGCCTTATGGGCAATCACGTGCATTTGGTGCTTGCAGATTACGAGGACAGGATGAGCGCGGCGATGCACCGGCTGCTTTTGACGTACGCGCGGCGGTTCAATAAACGCACGAGGCGCACAGGCCATCTGTTCCAGAACCGTTTTGACCGGCGCTCGCTCGATACCGACTGGCAGGTGATGGAGGCTATTCGCTCCGTACACGCCGATCCGCAGGAGGCGGGCGTTAGCCTAATCGAGCGTTATCCCTGGAGTAGCTTTGCGGAGCATTTGTGCGCTTACGACGGTGACGCGGCTGATGTCGCGAGGGGATTTTCTGATCCTTCTTGCGTGCTTGAGCTTTTTGGTTCTGCCGAGGGCTTTATTGCCTATTCGCTTTCGACGCCCGACGGCAGCGAGCCAGCGCTGTGCGATATGAAAGAGACGGAGTGGGAACGCCACGCCTTTGCCGAAAAGTTGGCGAAGGGGCTCGGGGTTCCGCTCCACGGTGTTAAAACTGCACCGCCGGCGCAGCGCGATACTGTTATTGTTGGATTGAACAATGCCGGCTTTACGGTGCGCCAGATTGAGCGGTATACCGGGATTGGCAAAAGTACCGTCTCTCGTATCGTGCGCGCCCGCGCGCGAACGGCGATGCGGGCTGGCGGAAACGTGATGTAAGGTCGCCTGTTCACCGCAGCTGGGGTCGTCCATACGCCGCAACCAGCGTTCAAAAGCTTGGTACGGTAACTGCACTTCTTAATATGCATAGAACAATCGTCATCTTGCATAAAATAACAGCTCAGTCCGGGTTTGCCCGTGCCTACCCCCGTCTGCGCCGTGCAAAAAACGGAGTTTTCATCATCGTGGTGCTGTCGGCACTGCCACAATCTTGCAACATACGGGTCCCGAAGCTATTTATGCCTTCCGATGCGCCTCCGAAGCGCATGTATGTGATCCCTGAGACCGCGATGCTTGTTCTAAAACACAATATATATGCGCCTGGAGACGTTGATTAACGCTTTCGATGCGTATACATACAGCTTGGCGTGCTGAATACTCGCAAAAATGCACGTCGCACCCTATGGGACCCGTCTGCGGCAGGCGCGAAGCGAGTCGGAGCTCAGCAGAACGGGGCTTGGCGCATTGCTTGGCGGGCCCGGGGCCCTGCCGCAGGCCTTTGGTGCTGTGAAAAACGCCCGTGTTCGCGTCTGGCCGTGTGGTAAACGACAGACGGGGCGCCGGACGCGCTGATTTTGTGCGTTCGTGCTCATTAGGAAAAACAGAGCCGCCCGTATCGGGCGGCTCGGCAATCAAAAACCTTGGATTCGGAGCATACGCTACTGGTTAGCTTGCCCCTCGAGCATGCCGCCGAGGGTGCGCCAGGCGAGCTCGGCGCATTTGACGCGGGCGGGCATGTGCGAGATGTCCTGGAGCTGGGCGGCTTCGTCCAGGTCTTCCAGGTCCTCCTCGGAGAGCTGCTCGCCGCGGATCATGGCGAGGAAGAGCTCTGCCAAGCGGTGAGCTTCCTCGACGGTCTCGCCGGTGATGAGGTCGGCCATGATGTCGGCGCTGGCCTGGCTGATGGCGCAGCCATGACCGGTAAAGGAGGCCTCCTCGATCACGCCCTTCTCGACACGCAGCTGCAAGGTGAGCTCGTCGCCACAGCTGGGGTTGATGCCGTCGTGCTCGTGCGTGGGGGCATCCATCTCGTACTTATAGTCGGGGTGCGAGTTGTGCTCCATAAACGTGGTGGAGGTGTATAGATTACCCATTGAACGTGCTCCAAACGTGATGCAGACCGGCGATGAACTTGTCGATGTCGGCCTTGTCGTTGTAGAAGGCCACGCTGGCGCGGCAGCAGGCAAGGTTCTCGACGCCCAGCCAGGTGAGCAGCGGCTGCGCGCAGTGGTGGCCGGCGCGGATGCAGACGCCGTCCATGTCCATGATGCTCGCGACGTCGTGCGGGTGAATTCCCTTGACGTTAAAGCTCACAACGCCGTGGTGGTTGTCCCAGTAGATGGAACCGATGATTTGGACAAAGTCGAGCTGCATGAGTTCGCCCATCAGATAGTGGACGAGTGCCCGCTCGCGGGCCTGGATGTTCTCGTAACCCACCGTGTTGACCAGGTAGTCGAGTGCCGCACCCGTGGCGAAGATGCCGGCGGCGTCCTGCGTGCCGGCCTCGAATTTCTCGGGAACGGGCGCCCAGATGGCGTCCTGCTCGGTGACCGAGTCGATCATCTCGCCGCCGGTGAGCATGGGCGGCATGGCGTTGAGCAGGTCCATTTTGCCCCACAGCACGCCGATGCCCATGGGGCCCATGGCCTTGTGCGCGCTAAAGGCAAAGAAGTCGGCGCCCAGGTCGGCCACATCGACCGGCATGTGCGGCAGCGACTGTGCACCGTCGACGACCAGGTAGCCGCCGTACTTGTGCACGAGCTTGCCGAGGTTCTTGACTGGGTTCTCGACGCCCAACACGTTGGAGACCTGTCCCACGGCCAGGATCTTGGTCTTGGGACCCACCTTGGCAAGAACCTCCTCGGTGGTGAGCTGGCCGGTCTTGGTGGGGTAGAGGTAGACGAGCTTGGCGCCGGTCTCGTGGCAGACCTGCTGCCACGGAATCAGGTTGGAGTGGTGTTCCATGATGGTGATGACGACCTCGTCGCCCGGTTCGAGCACTGTGGGCGCAAAGCTCTTGGCGACCAGGTTGAGCGACTCGCTCGTGTTGCGGGTGAAGATGACCTCGTTGGCCTGTGAGGCACCGATGAGGTCGGCGATCTGCTGGCGGACTTTCGCGATGGCGTCGGTGGCCTCGACGGACAGCGAGTACAGGCCACGCAGGGGGTTGGCGTTCATGCGCTGATAGAAGTCGTGCTCGGCGTCGAGCACACAGGCAGGGCGCTGCGCGGTGGCGGCGCTATCGAGGAAGGCGATCTCGGGGTGCTGCTGGAAGAGCGGGAACTGCGCCTTGTAGGGGTTGGTCTCGATGTCCACGGTGGGCCAGCCGCGCGAGGCCTCGTCGCTGGCGTCGAGCTCCATGGGCTCAGGCGCGGTGCAGGTATCGCATTTAACGTGCTCGGTGTCAATCATGCGAGCTCCTCTTCAAAGTTGTCGATCAGGTTGTTGCCCAGGCGGACGACGGCTGCGCGGGTGCGCTCGTCGGTGGCGGAAAGCGCGGCGTCCTCCAGCTTGGCGCGGATGAACAGGTCCTCGGCGGCGTTTTGGTCAAGGCCGCGGCAGGCGAGGTAGAACAGCTGCTCGTCGCGGACGTGACCGATGGTGGCGCCGTGGTTGCCGGCGACGTCGTCCTCGTCGCAGAGAATGACGGGAACGGTCTTGTTGTCGACGCCCTTGTTGGCCAAAAGCACCGTCTCGCGCTCGGTGCCGGTTGCACCCTTGCAGCCGTGCACGAGGTCGATGGTGCCGCGGTAGACCTTCTTGGACGTACCGGTCAGCACGCCGTTGGCGTCGATCTCGCACTCGGTCTTGCGACCGCGGTGGCGCAGCTCGTAGTTAAAGTCGCGCACCTGCTCGCGGGCGCCCAGGTAGTCAGTATCGATGGTGACCTTGGCGGTATCGCCCAGCAGGTCGCCGGCAAGGCCGGTGGCGCTGGCGCCGGCACCCAGGACGGTGTGCTGCACGTTGACGCGCGTGCCCTCGTCCAGGAACAGGCCGGTGTCGTCGAGCGCGATCCAGCTATCGTCGAGCGTCTGCGTGCAGGTCACGTTGACGGTGGCGTACTCGTGGGCACACACGCGTAGCACGGAGCCCACGACGCCTTGGCCGGCAACGGGGGAGTCCAGGGCTATGCGCAGGTCGAGCGTTGCCTGCGGACGGGCGACGACATCGATGGCGGCGATGGCCGCGGCAGTGTCGACGCCACTCACGTGCACGGTAACCGTGGCGTGCTGGTATGCGGGCACATCGATGACGATGCGCTTGGTGGCGTGGTCGACCAAGTAGGTGTAGGCAGCCTCGCCCATGCCGGTCTCGAAGGCTTCAGCAGGGGAGAGCTCCTCCTCGAGCTTGATGGCACCGGCCTGGTAGATGGAGGTGGCGGGCACGTCAAGCTCGGTCTCGGGCGTGATGCGGGCGCGGTCGGCGGCATCGCCAGGGGCGGAGGCGCGGCGCTCGGGGAAGCGCTCGGCCATGGCGTCCATGGCGGCGTCGAACGCGTCTGCCACGCCAGCAAACTGCTCTTCCAAGCCCTCAACCTCAATGGTCTCGGCGGGAGCGGCGGCAAGCTCGTCAGAGAGCTCGAGCTTGGTCTGGTTCATCTTGAGCCAACCCCAAGTGGCAGCCGGCATCGCATTGACCTGCTCAAGGGTGGTAGCAGCGGTGTTCGTGGTCTGTTCCATTATCCGATCGCTCCTTCCATCTCGAGCTTGATCAGGTTGTTCATCTCGACGGCGTACTCAAGCGGTAGCTCCTTGGAGACCGGGTTGGCAAAGCCGTTGACGATCATGGTGCGAGCCTCTTCCTCCGGGATACCGCGGCTCATCAGGTAGAATACCTTGTCGTCGCCGATACGTCCGATGGTGGCCTCGTGGCCGATGTCGACGTTCTTGGCGCGGATGTCCATGGCCGGGATGGTGTCGGAGCGGCTCTGGTCGTCGAGCATCAGTGACTGGCAGCTCACGGTTGCCTTGGAGCCCTCGGCCTTGGGCGTGGCAACGATAGAGCTGCGGAACGTCTGGATGCCGCCGCTCTTGGAGATGCCCTTGGTCTCGACGGTTGCCGAGGTCTCGGGCGCGTTGAGCACGACCTTGCAGCCGGTGTCGAGGTTCTGCCCGGCGCCGGCAAAGGTGATGCCGGTAAAGCTCGAGCGGGCGCGACGGCCGTTGAGCACGCTCATGGGGTAGAGGTAGCCCACGTGGCTACCGAAGGAGCCGCTGATCCACTCGATGTCGCCGTCCTCGTCCACGCGCGCACGCTTGGTGTTGAGGTTGTACATGTTCTTGGACCAGTTCTCGATGGTCGAGTAGCGCAGGTGCGCACGCTTGCCCACAAAGAGCTCGACGGCGCCGGCGTGGAGGTTGGCTACGTTGTACTTGGGCGCGGAGCAACCCTCGATAAAGTGCAGGTCGGCGTCGTCCTCGACGATGATGAGCGTGTGCTCAAACTGGCCGGCGCCCTTGGCGTTAAGACGGAAGTAGCTCTGCAGCGGGAAGTCGAGCTTGGTGCCCTTGGGCACGTAGACAAACGAGCCGCCCGACCATACGGCGCCGTGCAGGGCCGCAAACTTGTGGTCGGTGGGCGGGATGAGCGTCATAAACTTCTCGTGGATGAGCGGTTCCCACTGCGGGTCGTGCAGGGCCTCCTCGATGCCGGAGTAGACGATGCCCATCTTAGACGCTGTGTCCTGCATGTTGTGGTAGACGAGCTCGGAGTCGTACTGCGCGCCGACGCCTGCCAGATAGCTGCGCTCGGCCTCGGGGATGCCCAGGCGCTCAAAGGTGCTCTTGATGTCGTCGGGCACCGACTCCCAGTCGTGCTTTTGGTCGGTGTTGGGCTTGACATAGGCGACGATGTTATCCATGTCCAGGCCCTCGATGGAGGGGCCCCACGTCGGGTCGGGGAAGCGGTTGAAGATCTCGAGGGACTTTAAGCGCAGGTCGAGCATCCACTGCGGCTCGTCCTTCTTGGCGCTGATCTCGCGCACGATGTCGGGCGTGATGCCGGCGTCGAGGCGCTCAAATCCCTCCTCGCCATAGGTGAAGTCGTAGAGGCTGCGGTCGATGTCCGCGACCTCGGTGCGGTTCTTGGTCATTGCGTCGCCCCTTTACGCCTGCTGCTCGGCAGCGGCGGCCTCGGCCTGGGCGCGCTGCTCGGCGGCCTCGCGCTCGAAGTTCTCAAAGCCGTTCTTGTCGATCCAGGGGATGAGCGAGGCGTCGTCCTCGCGCACGATGTGGCCCTTGACCATAACGTGGACGCGGTCGACATCCAGGTGCTCCAGGATGCGCGTGTTGTGCGTGATGATGAGCATGGAGCCGTCGCAGCTCTTGCGGTAGGCGTCCATGCCATGACTGACGGTGGAAAGGGCGTCGACGTCCAGGCCGGAGTCAGTCTCGTCCAGGATGGCGAGCTTGGGCTGCAGCAGCAGAAGCTGGAGCATCTCGACCTTCTTTTTCTCGCCGCCCGAGAAACCCACGCCCAGCTCGCGGTTGAGGTAGGCGGTATCCATGTTGAGCTCGGCCGCGAGCTCCTTCACGCGGCGGCGGAACTCCTTGCCCTTCATCTCCAGGCCGGGGCGGCCGGCGATGCTGGCGCGCAAAAAGCTCGACAGTGGCACGCCCGGAATCTCGACCGGGGCCTGGAAGCTCAGGAACAGGCCGGCGCGCGAACGCTTGTCGGTGGTGAGCTCGGTGATGTTCTGGCCGTCAAAGACGATGCGGCCGTCGTTGACCGTGTAGACGGGGTCGCCCATGACCAGGTGGCCGAGGGTGGACTTGCCGGCGCCGTTGGGTCCCATCAGCACGTGGGTCTCGCCGGCGGCGACGTTGAGGTTGACGTTGTGGAGGATGGTCTTCTCGTCCACGGAGGCGGTCAGACCTTCGATGGAAAGCAGCGGATTTGCGCTCATGCTGTCCCTCTCTGTATATGGTGTACTCATAGGTGTACTAAACCCTAGGAATCTTCTCGGAATAAAGTTACTATGGGTTCGGCGTTAGTCAAGGGAAAACCCGACTAATCCACTCGACTTTTCAAATTCTGGGACAAAATAACCTGTTGTGTTTGTCCCATTTACTTAAGATTTGGGACAAACAAACCTGGTTATGTTGTCCCAGATGCGATGGGAGGGTAGGTATGCTCATTTCTTCCAAGGGCCGCTATGCCCTCCGGCTGATGATCTATATCGCGGCGCTGGGCGACGCCGAGGGCAAGATTGCCCTGCGCGAGGTTGCCGACCGCGAGCATATCTCACAAAAGTATTTGGAGCAGCTGGTTCGTCCGCTTATGAAGGCGGGCCTGCTTAAGAGCGTGCGCGGCAAGGGCGGCGGCTACATGATGGCCAAGGATCCAGCCGAGGTGCGTGCCGGCGACATCCTGCGCGCCGTCGAGGGCAGCACGGCTCCAGTGGCGTGCGATGGCATCGACAACAGCTGCACCCGCAGCGATCTTTGCTCGACCGTCAAGTTCTGGCGCGGTCTGGACGACGTGATCGAAAAGTACGTCGACGGCGTGACGTTGGCCGACCTGGCCGCCGTCCCCGAGATCAACTTTGACATTAAGCTGTAGGTTGAGCGCAATTCCTTAAGATTTCGCGGAGGGTTGTTGCCGTTTACCGAGGGGTTGTTGTGCAACAACGGGCGAGCTGCAATACTTATTTTTATCTTTGCAAACTGAACTTTAACTACACCAATGCAGGGAGGATCTTATGCAGCCCAAGCATTCTGCTATTGTCGCGGGCCTGACGCTGGCGCTTTCGTTTGGCGCCGTTTCCGCGCCGGCACCCGCCGCTGCCGAGGAGCCCACGCCGGGCATTGCCTCGGATGCCACCGATATTGATAAGGGCCTTTACACCCAACAGTCCTTCTCGGGCGTGTTGAGGTCGGTTCAGGGTGTCTCGTTTGTCAACGTGACTCCCGAGATGAAGTACTTCACCAAATATGAGAGCCATGGCAACTATAACCAGGGCTTTTCGTATGGTGACGGCTACAACGCGCTGGGCTATTACCAGTTCGACCGTCGTTGGTCGCTCATTCCGTTTATGAAGCAGGTTTACAACTACGATTCTGCCAAGTACGGCATGCTCAAGGATGCGATTGATCGCGGCAGCGAGGTTTCCAACGCGAGCAATGCCATGTACGAGAACGGACAGCTCACCGAGCTGGGCCATATCGCGCAGGATGCCTTCCAAGGTGCGTACAACACCGATCCTGTTGAGTTCTCAGCACTTCAAGATGCCTATGCGTACAACTCGTACTATGCGGTTACCGAGGCGTGGCTCAAGAGCGGCCTGGGTATTGATATTTCGGGCCGCGCCGATTGCGTCAAGGGCATGGTGTGGAGCATTACCAACATGTGCGGCACTGGTGGCTGCAGGGACTTTTTCCGCTGGGCGAATCTTTCCAACGATATGTCCGACCGCGAGTTTGTGACGGCGCTTTCCAGCAGCGTGGTCAATAACGTGGCGACCAAGTATGCAAGCCAGCCCCAGTACCACGAGGGCTGGAAGAACCGCTACCGCAACGAGCTAAAGGACTGCCTGGTCTATATCGCCGAGGACGAGGCTGCCGCTGCGAAGGACAACAAGCCCGAGCAGCCCGAGCCTACGCCGGCGCCCTCGCCGACACCTGATTCGAATGACGGCTCGAGTGACGATGTCAACGATGACAGGATGGATGCGCCCTCGACCGATGCTGACGGTAATGGCTCTGCTGGCGGCACTACCAACGACGGCTCTACCTCGAACGGCTCCAATTCGAACGGCTCTGCTGCGGGCGATTCGTCTTCAAGCTCTGTCGGCAATACGGACAGCGACGCTTCTGGTTCGACCGACGCTGACACCTCTAACTCATCTACCGGCTCGAGCGATTCGTCCGTTGGCACCGGCTCTAACAATGGCTCCGGCTCTGACACAACCCCTGATTCCGATGCTTCCAAGGACGACTCGAATAAGGCGCCGGACGCTCCCGTTGCTTCGCCGGACAAGAAGCCTTCTTTCTCCGTGCAGCTTGGTTCTACGCTGGGCTCTTCGCTGATGGCTGGCGTCAATAACGGCTCGACCCAGAACAAGGACAACTCTGATCAGGTTTCCACGGAAAAGACCGAGGCCGCAAAGGGCGACTCCAAGGGCAAGGCTTCCGAGAAGAACGAATCTGATAAGGGTTCTAGCTCTGAGGAGAAGGGCGACGAGTCCGAACAGAAGAAGGACGAGGATAAGAAGTCTGAATCTGAGGAGAAGGACGAGAGCAAGGGCAAGACCAAGGACGGAAAGCAGCAGGGCGAGGACAACGGTAAAGGCAACACTGACAACCGGAACCAGGAGCAAAATGACTCCAAAACGGTGACCAACACGACGACTACAACAACCAAGTCCTCGGGCGGCAACATGCCCAAGACGGGCGATTTGATTGTGATGGCGAGCCTTGCCAGCGCGAGCTTGGCCACGCTGGGCGCTACGTCTATCGTAAGTGGTAAGCATAAGCTCGATCAGCAGAAGAAGGCTTCTGGGGAGGACGGCTCGGAGGAGTAGCCTCTTGGTTGCTAGATAACTAAAGAGTTGGGACGGGGTCCGGTGCGAATGCATCGGGCCCCGTTTTGTTGTGCAACGATTAGTTGTGCCCCCTCACACCTCTTGTTGCTACCGTTGCCCGATATGTTCGCGCGGCGTCGTCGGTACGCGCGAGGCGGTCATTACAATTGGCATCGTGCAGCGATTTAGGGGGAACATTTTGGTGTCTGAACAGGCAAATGTTGATTGTGCTGCTGGCTTTGGCGTGCGCTTGATCGGCTGTGCCGACGATGCGGTTTTGCCCATTGGCATGCACGACTATGCGGAGGCCCTTGGTTGCTGCATGCTGGTTGACAAGACCATGTTTATTGCCGATGTGTTGGACTGCGACGCGTCCGTTGTGGTGTGCTGTCGACCCGAGGGTTTTGGCAAGAGCATGAACTTGTCGATGCTCAGGGCTTTTCTGGAGCGTCCAGCGGTCGGTCGCTCTGGTCAGCGTTTGTTTGCCGATGCTCAGATTTGGGATGCGAACGGCGGGCGCTATCGGGATGAGTATGCTTGCTATCCGGTGATATCGCTGGACTTTTCTGGCGCTGCGAGGCGTGGCCCCGCTGTTGCCGGCGTCGTGCGCGATGCCCTTTCGGGCGAGTGCGCTCGCTTGTTGGCGCTCTTGGAGGCTCCGGATTTAGCTCGAGATAAGGTGCGTCACATCGAACACGTCGCGCGTGGCGTGGCGAGCGCGGACGAGGTTGACTCGGTGCTCGGTGTGCTCATTGAGCTGCTGGAGATGGCCTGCGATGAGCAGGTTGTATTGCTCGTTGATGGGTACGATGCGGCGTGGTCTCGCCGTGCGAGCGCGAGGGACGCTTCCGACGCCGATCCGGCAGGGCTATTCGATCGCGTACTGTTCGACGCCATTGCCACTGCGCACGATTCGTTGCGGCTGACGTGTTTGATGGGGGAGTATCCCGGCCCTGCCGAAGCGGCGCTTTCTTTGCATGGTTGCTCGTATTGTCTGACGGCGCCGCTTTCGACCTGGTGTGACCGTTGTTTCGGCTTTTCGGATGCCGAGGTCCAGGCTCTGTTGAATCATGTTGGGCGCGAGGAATACCTGGATGATGCGCGTGAATGGCTCGAGGGATATCGGTTTGGTAGGGCCTATTGCTCGAGTCCAGCGCGTGTGATCGGTTTTCTGGACCGAGGCTGCACGGCGCCCGTGCGTGCCGATCTGTATGGGTATGCGGATTGCCTGAGTAGGGTAGTTAGTGACTGGAATCTCGACCGCCTTTCGGTCTTGTTTGATTTGCTCGAGGCCCATGGATGCGTTGGGGTCCCGCTTTGTTTGGGCGCTGCGGGGCTAGGGGCCTCGCCTGATGATGGCTTGTGGACGGCGCTGTATCTGTCAGGTTTCCTGACGACAGATATGACTGAGGAGCCAGAGTATGGCGATCGCCTCTGTGCTTTGCGATTGCCCAATAACGAGCTTCGTCAGGCCTTGCGTCTAGTGATTATTGAGTGGTTTGAGTGCGCTGCAGAAGACATTCGAGACGTCGATGCGTTTCGCGACGGGCTGTGCCATGGGAACGAGGATACCGTGAGGCGGGCGCTAAGCCGCATCTTGGGAGATGCGGGAATCGGTGCGACCGACCCAGATACACCGCTGCCATATCACCTACTCTTGCAAGGACTCTGCTTTGGATTGCCGGGCTATGCCAATCCTGCTTCGAGGCGAAAGTGTGGCGCGGATCGCTGGGACATCCAGGTTTTTCCTACGGGCGCTGTGTTTGACATAGCCGATACGATCGGTATGCTCGATGAACGTCCGCTGGTAACGATCAACATGATGTATGACCCCGGTGTGGATGCGCTGGGCCTGGAATTGCTGGCTGTGCAGGCGCTGCTCGACATAGAGCGCGACGGTATCGACGAAATCCGTGTGCCGCGACCCGGCGTTGGCCGCATACGCTGGGGGTTTGGGTTTGATGGGCAGCGCGTGTCCGTGGTGTGCCAGCGGTTATAGGGGATGGCGAAAGCCCTTTACTACTCCGCGTCCTTCATGGGCGGCATGGGCTTCCAGTTGGGATCCTTGATGATCTTGCGGGCGTCCTTCATGCCGCGGCGCAGCGCCGGAATGCCGGTCTTAAAGCACTTATCGACCGCAGCCAGGCGAATGAATTCCTTGCAGAAGGTCGCGGCATTGCCCAGGCGGAACAGCATGGGGTGGTAGTCACCGTAGATCTGCATATAGCGAGCGAGGAAGCCTCGGTTGCGCATGATGTAGTAGCGGTTGGTGTCGCTCGTAGAGTTGAGCTGGCGCTTGCCGGCGATATCCCAGTTAGAGACGGCGCGGGCTCGCTTGAGAACCACGTCGGCAACAACGGCGGCGGGGAAGTGTTGGCTGGCTACGTAGCCGTAGCAGGCATCGTCGCCGTAGATAAAGAAGCGCGCATCGGGCAGGCCGATCTTGTCGACCACGCGGCGCGAGAACATGCCGCCCTCAAAGCACAGCTGGTTCATGGCGCGATAACCCTCTGGACCCAAGTCCCACTTGGCGACGGGGTTGGGAATGCCGAGCGAAAGGATGAGTTGGTACTGCCAAAAGAAGGCGCCGCCGTCAAAGTCCAGGCGCGAACCCTGGATGACATCATAGCGGTCGGTCCACTTGGCAAGACGCTTGATGCCTTCGGGGATGACGAGCACGTCGTCGTCCATGACCCAGAACCACTGGGCCCCCAAGTCGTAGGCGCATTTAGTACCGGCGGAGAAGCCGCCCGCACCGCCGCCGTTTTCGAGCTGCGGGACGTAGATGACACGGTCGGTGCCGCCCTGCGCGTCAGGCTGCTCGGTGTCGATGCCCCACAGGTTAGCCAGGCGCTCGTTGAATGCGGTGCACATGGCCTCGGTCTCGCGCGAATTTTCGTTATCGACAATCACGATGCGCCAGGGCGTTGCTGTGAGCTCGGTCATGGAGTCGAACAAGTTGGCCAGGAGTTCCTGGCGCTTGTACGTAACGACGACGATGGCGAGCTTGTCGATGGGGGCGGGAAGGGTTGAAGGCATGGGGCAATATATCCTTTCACGCGCGGCGCGCATGCGCTGCACGGAAGCTATCGAATACGTCCTTGGGACTGTCCTATTGTAAAGGCTCGGCGCACCTTGACGGCAAGCTTTGAATAAAACGCAGGAACCTGCCACGGCTGTAGCGGCTTTAGCGTCTGACGGCAGCGTGTCTATTGCCGCTTGAGCTTGCGAGCGATAAAGCTTCTGGCTGCATCGATGATGAGAAGTGCCAGAGCAAAGACGATGCTAATGACGGTACCCGTGACGATGTATATAGCTACCGGGCTGTTTTGGCTGACCAGTATGTTTGCGAGTAACGTATTGAAGACGGGACGCCACAGGCTACTGGTGAGTGACTGCATCACATAGAAACCAAGCGTGGCGGTCGATAAGGTGACGATGACACCTGCAGTCCGCGGATTGCCTGAGGCACTGCGTCGGGTTGCCGCAAAGAGCAGGCAGGCGGCAGCGAGGGCAAACGAGATCAGCGAGGTCGATTTGTAGGAGAGGATTGTCATCGCTGTGAGGTTGTCGGTGAAGGAGAGTGCTCCTTCCAGGATGATGGTGAGCACCAAAACCGTTACGAGCGAGCGCATGCCCAAGGCGCCCACCCTGTCCGAATCCATGACATCGGTAACGTCGCGGAGCAGTCCGCCGATCAAAAACGCGACTACGTACGTGACGGCGCTCATGAACTTTTGGAGCCAAGAAAACTCGCCGGCGCTTGTCGCACTCATAGCGGCTAAATACCCGTTAACAACAAATGCGAGGATGCCAACGGCGATGACCGTCGCCGTGTAGCTCTTCCGGGGGAGTCGACTCCTTGCTAGTCCAAACCATGGCGCCATGAAGACCGTGGCGGCATAGACCCAAATGAACTCGAGTCCCAGGGTATACCAGTTGTGCGTGTTGAGGGCTACATCAGGAATGGGTGAGACGACCGTGGACCACGCGAGCGCCACGAGGCAATAAAACGCAGTGCGCATAATGACCTTGCCAAGGCGCTGCGCCGTCCGTTGCATTTGCGACTTCCACGTTGCTCCACCGTCCCAAGCACGCGCGGCCGAAGCGATGAGAAAATAGCCCGAGATCATAAAGAAGACCTCGTTGGCCCAGCAGCCCAGCAAGTTAATGAACCCCAGCAGTCCCGAATAGGGGAAGGCGGCGAGCGGTGCATATTCCGGCACGCTGATGCAGACGGCCTGGAAGGTCCACTGAAACGTGTGGAATACCGCGATGCCAGCGACCGCTACCAAGCGCAGCGCTTCGATGGAGGTGTTTCTGCTTGTTTTGCTGCCCATCAGACTATTTTCCAGCGCGTGCGTTGTATGAACCAAAGTGCGATGTGATCATTTTTAGAGTTTGCTTGGGCCCCTTGTTCCATACGTTATACAGGCCCTCGCCCACGAGGTCCTTGGCGTATGCGCAGTAGCTGATTTTAGGGTTGGCGATGCCCATATACTCGGCATAGAGCTTTTTGGCCGCAGGGGTAATGCGAGGATTGGCAAATACCAGCTCTTGCGGCATGCGTTCGAACATCCTGTGGATCGCCCGCTCGATTTCGGGGTGGCCATCAATTCCGGTGTGCTCAATCATGATGCCCATATAGGTGAAGCCACGTGTGATTTGGGGTGTCCAAACGGCGGGGTCGGTGACGTTGAGCCGCTCAAGAATATCGACCATGTCGTTCCAGCGATTAAACGGCATCAAGGGGTCACGCTTTGCCAGAGCAGCTGCCTTTTCGGGTGTTTCCTCGCGGTAGCAGTAATACGGCTTGGGCCAGTAAGCGATCGCCTTTGCCTGACAGAGCGTTTCGACAAGGAATGGATTGTCGGCCCAGCCCGCACCGGGGATTTCCTTAAACCAGATATTGTTTTGCATTAGGAAGTCGCGACGATAGATTGCCGACCAAATGGACGGATGATGGGCCAGCAGGTGTGGAGCGTCGTGAATGGTGAACGGTTGCCGAGACGGTTTGATGCGACCACGATATGCGCAATGTAGTTTGACCTCTTGGGGGGTATCGGGGTTGCGAATGATCCAATACGGGGTCTCAATAATATCGAGCTTGTTCGGACCGCCAAATTCGCGCTTGGCAAAGGCAAACATGTCGGAGTACATTCCGGGCTCGATCCAGTCATCGGGCTCGAGGATGGCAATCCAGTCGCCCATTGCCTCGCGAATGCCCAGATTGCAGGTTGCGCCGTAACCCTGGTTTGCCTTATCGATCACTCGAACGCGTGAGTCGCGCGCAGCAAAATCTTGCATAATGGCGAGCGAGTTGTCGGTGGATCCGTCGTTGATGGCGAGGATTTCCAGTTCGATTTTGTTTTCGTTTAATAGGCTGCCTATAGCCTGAGAAAGATACGGCTCGGCATTGTAAGTAGGCACGATTACGGTCAGCATTCAAACACTTTCTCTAGGCGATTTGGAAGAATTATACCTAATTGCATTTGCAGCGGTTTTAGTTGCGTTCGCCTAATACTGCCAAGGGCTGCACGACTATTGCTGACGCTGCGCCTGTAATGGATGTCAGCGATCGGCTGCAATAAAAATGTCGGCAGTGGCGAGACGGTTGTCCTTCCCATTCTTGCTCGTTATGGGACCGATCGATTGTGGACGCGGACTGAACCTAAAGACCAATCGTTGCCCAACAGGACGCGTGGGTTCGAAGGTGCCCTACAGGCATCTTCGAACGATGCACGTATGAATGCATGGTTTAAATCTCAATCCATTTGGGAGTAGCAGAATAGGCGTGACAGCGCACTGTTCTCTGCGGTTAAAAAGGCACCGGCCTCATGTTTTGATGCCGCTGCTTCTACCGTGAACGCGATGGTCGATTTTGATGCCGAACTCGGCCAGCTGGTGTTTACATATAAGCACTGCCGATGGTAGTTACCATCGCGATAGGATTCACTCTATGAGCGACGGATATCGTGGCACGTCGAGCCTTTTTGCGGACATCGCATATCGCATGGCGATGTTGAACCCCGCACTAGGGGATCGTGTGCTCAAGACGCCGGGCGTGGTAATGATTGACGAGATCGACCTTCATTTGCACCCTCGTTGACAGGCACGAATTCTGGAGGACCTCGTTCGCATCTTCCCCAACGTGCAGTTTGTCGTGACCACGCATTCGCCGGTTGTCGTGGCTTCAGTGCCTCCTGACAATATTTGCATTCTTGATGGCGAGACCACGTCGGTTCCTGCGACGGAGACACACGGACGTGATGCGGGAGACATTCTCAACACTGTTTTAGATGCTTCCTCGCGTCCCGAGGAAGCAGCCCATTTGTTCGATGCATTTAACCGTGCTGTAGACGAAGGACGTCACGCCGACGCTAACTGTGCGGGCTTGGCCCCCGTCCCCCCCAATCTAGTAGACTCTAAACCGTTGCTAGATTAGGGAGATTTTCCATGAAACGCTCCATGAAACGAGTTTCCGGGGCCGCCGCCGTCCTCGCGGTCGCTGCCGCCCTGGCCCTGTGCGGGCCCGCGGCCTACGCCGCCCCCGCCGCGGCGGGGGACACGCAGCCGCTCCCCGGCGAGGCGCAGCCCGCCGGCGGGGAGTCCGGCGCCCAGGACGAGGCCGCCCAGGCCGAAACCGCCCAGGCCGACGGGGGCCAGGCGGAGGCCGCGCAGTCCGATGGGGCCACTGCCGTCTCGCTGTCTTATTCCGCCCACGTCTCCAATATCGGCTGGATGGGCGCCGTCGCCGGCGGCGAGACCGCCGGCACGACCGGCAGGGGGCTCCCCCTCGAGGCGCTTCGCCTCGTCCTGTCCGACGCCTCGACCGGCGAGCCCCTCGGCGCCGACGCCATATCCGTCGAGGCCCACGTCTCGAACGTCGGCTGGCAGCCCGCCGTCGGCAACGGCGGCACCGCCGGCACCACCGGCCAGGCCCGGGCCGTCGAGGCCCTGAGGGTCAGGCTGTCCGGCGAGCTGGCCGCCCGCTACACCGTCTGGTACCGCGTCCACTCCGCGGAGTTCGGCTGGCTGGGCTGGGCGTGCGACGGCGCCGACGCCGGCTCGGCGGGCTACGGCCGCGCCGTCCAGGCCGTCCAGGTCGCGGTCCTGCCCAAGGGCGACCCCGCCCCGGGCGACACTACCTCTCCCTTTAAGAACCGTAGCGATGATCCCGCTTCGATTTCCGTTCGCTCGCATACCTCGAATATTGGCTGGATGTCGCCCGTTAGAAGTGGATCTGTTGCGGGGACAACCGGTAGGGGCCTTTCCATGGAAGCTCTTGAAGCCCAGCTTGACTGGTACGGCCATTCGGGTGCTATTGAACTTCGTGGCCATGTGTCGAATATTGGATGGCAACAGTGGTCTGAAGGGCGTTGCGGTACGACTGGTAAGGCGCAACGCCTTGAGGCCGTCTAGATTCGCTTGACCGGTGAGGCGTCCGAGAAATATGACATTTGGTATTGCGCTCATGTGTCAGGCATAGGCTGGCTCGATTGGGCCTGCAATGGTGCTGCCGCTGGATCTGCCGGTAAGGGCAGGGCTATCGAAGCCGTCAAAGTGGTTCTCGTTGAGAAAGGCGGAGCGGCGCCCGGCTCTTCGGCTAAGGTCTTTATCGGCGATCCAGATGCTGTTACGGTTTCCGGATCGGCCGTTTCTGGGGAGAGTCTAGCTTCCTCTTCCGGTCAAAAGGCCACGATCGGAGGCAAGGGCGCTAGGCTGCTGAACTCTATTGCCCTGAGCGTTGCCGGTCAAACTGATAACGGGTCTATTACTTATTCTGTTATGGATGGGTATTCAGGCTGGGGCGCTTCGTCAACGGATGGCGGTGCTGCCAAAGCAGTATCAGGAGCTCCTGTTAAAGCGATTAAGTTGTCGCTGAGCGGTCAGCTCGCTGCTAATTACGACATTTGGTATCGAGCATGCGATTCCGGTAATGGTTGGACGGGCTGGACGTCTAATGGTCAGGCATGTGGCGTTTCTGGTGGCTCTTCCGGTTTGTGCGGCATTGAAATTGCGCTCGTAAGTAAGGGTCAGTCTTCGCCTGGCTCCACCGCCAATGCGTTTATCGAAACGCCTGGAATCGGTCTTGTATCTCAGGCGCACGTTGCTTCTGCGGGCTGGTTGACTCCCGTTGGCAATGGCGAGATTGCGGGTCAGACGGGCATGTCTCGTTCCCTGCAGGCGCTGTATGTTACGACGCAAGGCATCGATGCCTCAGTTGAAGTGTCGGCACATGTTGCGAATATCGGTTGGCAACCATACGTCTCGGGCGCTTCCTATGCTGGCACCGTTGGCAAGAGCCTCGCAATTCAGGCGGTTAAATTAAGACTGACCGGCAACGACGCTTCAAAATACGATATTTACTACCGTATCCATGCGGCGGATTATGGCTGGCTTGGCTGGGCTAAAAATGACGCTGCAGCCGGCACCGTTGGACTGTCTAAGCAGGCCGAGGCAATTCAAATTAAGTTGGTTGCCAAGGGTTCGTCCGACGCTCCCGTTCAAGATCATGCTGCGTTGATCCAGCTTCCCGGACTATCTGCTAAGGCAATTTGCTCCGGTCTCGGCTGGCAAGCGTCTGTTGGCAATGGCGGAGTTGCCGGAACGGTTGGGCAGAACCGTGCCATGGAGGCCATGGAGCTATCGCTTTCCGATGGCTCCATGAGCGGTGGCATTTCGTATTCCGCTCACGTATCCAATATCGGCTGGCAATCTGCTGTCTCAGATGGGGCCACATCGGGAACTACTGGTCAAGGTCAGCAAATCCAAGCTGTGAAGATTAACTTGGTTGGCGAGATATCTAATTACTTTGATGTTTGGTATCGCGTCCATGTATCAAATTACGGATGGCTTGGCTGGACCAAAAATGGATCACCGGCGGGCACCACGAAGCTTGGCATTCCTGTTCAGGCTTTACAGGTAAAGATTGTCCCCAAGGGCGCTTCTGCACCAGGCTCTACGTCTGATTCGTATTTTGAGACCTATCGTTATATGGGATATCAGACCCCGGGATCTTATCCAAAGGTTAGTTGCAATAGCGTTCAGCTTCCTTCGTACTGCACCGGTTACTTTACGTACGTTACGCCTTCTCGAATTCCCTATAACGCTTCGCGTCAGGATTGCATTAACGCTTTTGTTCAGCGCGCTCGCGAGTATATTGGAACGCGTTATATTGAGCCGTGGTCCTCTTGGCCAGGGGATGCGGTTGATTGCTCGGGCTTGGTACTGCAATGTCTGTATGCGACTGGCATGGATATGGGTTGGTATAACCCCTATAACCATCGTTGGCTGCCTGAGCAGACGTATAACTCTATGAACTGGTATCGCAACAATACGTTTATGCCGGTAAGCACCTCTGCCATGCAGAGGGGAGATGTGGTCTACTACCAGGGTCATATTGGAATCTATATCGGAAACGGTCGAATTATCGATTCGTGGCCGGGAATTGGAGTTACCGAACGTTCGGTTAACGCTCCCGGTCGTGTGATCGGTGCCGCAAGACCTTTTGCATAGAGCCTATTGAGGTGCTCCGTAATAGGAGCGCCTCTTTTTGTGTCGGGGGGCATCGCTTTTCCAAGCTCAAAATGTGTTCTTTGAAGTGCGGTAATATAACCATTGATTGTGTTGCTGTATTCAGCTGTTATCTTGGGGGATATATATGAAACGTCTAAAAGCGTATGCGGTTTTGGCTTGCGCGCTAGTAATGATTTGGTCGCAAGTCTCTCAGCCTTACTGTGCATATGCGCTGTCAGCTGAATCTGGCGCTATCTCGCAATCGACATCTCAAGTGTCTGTAGAGTGCGGATCCCAAGATGAAAGTTCCCAGGGGACACAGGACGATGTTTCGGATTCCCAAGGTCCAACCGAATGGTACGGCGACGATGCAAATGCTGCTCGTCCTGACGAGGATTCAGACTTTATTTCCGACGATCAGGCCGGAGTTGGTGCCGATGAGCCGGGCACTGATGATTCTGATGGTGAGGCTTCGGGCGATGTTTCCATCGAGACAGATTCCTCTGAAGCCGACTCCCTAGAGCCTAACTCTTGGCGTTATGAAAACGGCGTGCTTATCGATTCTGACAATGGCGACATCGATGCGCAGTCTTTAACTGACGATCCTTTGCCCAATGGTGCTATTGCGCGCGGTATTGACGTCAGTAATTACCAGGGGATCGTTGATTGGGATATGGTTAAGGCCGCAGGGATTGATTTTGCCATCCTCAGGGTTGGGCCTGTTTATGGAAAGCCTGACGATTCCTTTGAAAGGAACGCTGCTGAATGTGAGCGCCTCAGTATTCCTTATGGCGTCTACTACTACTCCTATGCTCGATCTGTTGCGGATGCAAATAAAGAAGCCGATCGAACGCTTGCTTGGCTCGGTGGCCATCATCCGTCGCTTCCCGTTTATTACGATCTTGAGGATAACTATATCTTGCAGGATCCGAATTTCAGCAAAGACAAGCTCGCTCAGATTGCGCAGACTTTTTGCAACCGTATGGAGGCCGTTGGCTTTAAGTCGGGTATCTATGCGAACCTTAACTGGCTCAACAACTACTTGGATAGTCCGTCTCTGAGCGGTTATGACCATTGGGTTGCTCAATATAATTGGCGTTGCGATTATGCTGGCAGCTACAGTTTCTGGCAGTATTCAAGCAGCGGCAATGTCCCGGGCGTTAACGGGTGCTGTGACATGAACTACTGCTTCAACGGTTCTCTTCTGAACGTAGATGACAGCAAGATGCATATTCAGTATGAGGCGCATGTCTCGAATATTGGCTGGATGAGCAGTAAGCGCGACGGGTCTACGGCTGGCACTACGGGGCAGTCTAAATCAGTGGAGGATCTTAAAGTCAGCATCTTGAATCCCGTTGAAGATGGCTCTGTACAAATTAACGCTAATGTAAGTGGCATCGGCTGGCAGGGCTGGGACACCCCCTCGGCCTCCGAGGGCGGAACCACCGGCCAGGGGCGCGCCGTCGAGGCCGT
>NZ_JADPCH010000003.1:40548-122597 GCF_015670745.1 Collinsella aerofaciens
AGTGGCATCGGCTGGCAGGGCTGGGACACCCCCTCGGCCTCCGAGGGCGGAACCACCGGCCAGGGGCGCGCCGTCGAGGCCGTGCGCCTGAGGCTCACGGGCTCCCTCGCGAAGGACTACGACGTCTACTACCGCGTCCACGCCTCCAACATCGGCTGGATGGCCTGGGCCAAGGACGGCGGGGAGGCCGGCACCACGGGCTTCGGCAGGAGCGTCGAGGCCGTCCAGGTCAGGCTCGTCAAGAAGGGCGACGCCGCCCCCTCGTCCGACGGCGCCAACGTCGACTACGCCTTCAAGAAGAAGCCCATGTCCCTGACCTACCGCGCCCACGTCTCCAACGTGGGCTGGCAGGGGGCCGTGTCCGACGGCGCGACCGCCGGCACCACCGGCCGCGGCCTCGCCCTCGAGGACCTCAAGCTCTCGCTCGACAGCTCCGACTACTCGGACGGCTCTTCCGTTCAGATCGACGCCCACGTCTCGGGCATCGGCTGGCAGGGCTGGGACACCCCCTCGGCCTCCGAGGGCGGAACCACCGGCCAGGGGCGCGCCGTCGAGGCCGTGCGCCTGAGGCTCACGGGCTCCCTCGCGAAGGACTACGACGTCTACTACCGCGTCCACGCCTCCAACATCGGCTGGATGGCCTGGGCCAAGGACGGCGAGGAGGCCGGCACCACCGGTATGTCGTGTTCCCTCGAAGCTATTCAGATTAAGCTCATTAAGAAGGGCGCCTCCCATCCTGATACATCGGGGTATTCCCATCTTGAATTACCTACGGTGACGTATTCCTCTCAGGTGAAAGGTACTTGGCAGAATTCTGTCCCCGCTGGAGAGGTGTCCGGTACAACCGGTCAGGGAATTCCCATCACCGGGTTTTCAGCTAAAACTACTTCATCTGTTGCCGGCGGGATTAATTATCAACTGCATCTTTCGAATGTGGGCTGGACGTCTGGTAAGTCAAACGGAGTGCAGCTTTCGTCTACCGCTGAATCCAATTCGGTTGAGGCTATTAAAATTTCTCTTTCTGGTGACTTGGCAACCTATTTTGATGTTTGGTACAGGGTCCATGTCGATAACGTCGGCTGGCTTGGTTGGACTAAAAATGGCTCCGTTGCCGGTAGTACTGGCTATGGGGCCCATGTCCAAGCTATCCAAGTTCGACTTACGAGGAAGGGCGCCAATGCCCCCGGGAGCACCGTTTCGCCGTGTTTGCTTGGGGAACCAACCGCGTTTGCAAATCCCATGCAGAAGAAAATTGTAGATCTTGCCCGACAGGTGCCGTCTCCTGGCCCTGGTTTGTGCTCTGAGTGGATTGCAGACATTTATGAGCGTGCCGGATTTAGGAATGTCCATACAGATGCCTGCGATTACTACTGGGATTACTGTAAATATACCGATTATTCTCATTTGAAAGTCGGAATGGTCATTGCCGTTCCTTCGCATACGCATACACGCATGGGCAGCATTTACGGTCACGTTTGTCTCTACATCGGTAATAACCAGGTTATGGATAATGTCGGTCTGATCAGGACGCTCGATATGGCGTACTGGTTGAATTATTATTCCACCTCATATAAGCCAAAATGGGGTTGGTATGACAACGTGCCGCTTGCATAGTTGATCGAAGGTCATGTCTTCACACAGGTTCTGGCAGATACTCTGATTAAAACGAACGGATCGTTTTGCAACGGTCCGTTCGTTTCTATTTGAGTGCCATTCGCGTTTTCGGTATTTAAGCAATTGCCGAAACGATAAATAATGATGCTAAAGATGGTCGATTGATGGGGGAGTCGAATGAAAAAGACGCAACGACTGCTAGCAACGGCAATGACGCCATTACTGATCCTTCAGTGTCTTCTGACGCCCCTTTCCGCCTGGGCTGATTCTTTACCTGTGCAACCGGAATCCACTGATTATATCGATAGTTCTGCCAGCAGCTTGGAAGACGAGAGCTTTGTCTTAAATGACGAACAGCAGGGGGTTGAAGTCGAGCAGCCGACTGTGTCAGACAACGATTCTCCCTCATCCGTTTCTAGCGAGCCTGCCTCCAATGCAACTGATTCGGCGAAACCCGAAAATGATGCATCCACTGTGTTTGGCTCTGTTTCATACCAGACTCATGTACAGGATATTGGCTGGCAAGCTCTCGTTTCAAATGGAATGACGGCGGGCACTACAGGCCGTGCTAAGCGCGTCGAAGCCCTCAAGATTAATTTGCTTTCACAGGATGGCACCCCGCTGGGGAATGATAGCATTTCGGTCCAATCTCACATTTCCGGGATCGGCTGGGAGTCTCAGCCGGTGGGTAACGGGCAGACATCTGGAACAGTTGGACAGTCGCGAGCCATCGAGGCGATCAAGCTATCTTTGTCGGGCGGTCTTTCTGATTCGTATGACATTTGGTATCGCGTTCATTCTGCAAATGTTGGTTGGCTTGGCTGGGCCTCAAATGGTGAGCCTGCTGGAACGCAGGGCTATGCTTGTCAGATCGAAGCTATTCAGATTAAGGTGCTTCCAAAAAATGCTCAAGATGCGCCAACGCGAGGCGATGCCTTTAGGGATTATTCTCAGGAACCGCCTACCGTTTCCTATCGATCTCATGTCTCTAATGTTGGATGGATGGGCGCTGTCGCGGACGGAAAGACATCGGGGGTTATTGACTCAAGAAATGCAATTGAGGCGCTGTCGCTTAGCGTTAATTGGTATGGCCGCGGAGGCTCCATTTCCTCTCGCGCACATGTGTCTGGTGTCGGTTGGCAAAGCTGGTCTTCAGGTGCTGTTGGCACGACCGGGCAGTCTCGGTCCATTGAGGCCGTTCAGTTTAAGCTGAACGGCGAGATATCTGCAACTTATGGCATTTGGTACCGTGTGTATGCTTCCAAATTGGGCGGATGGCTGGGCTGGACGTCTAACGGGTCTCCTGCGGGCTCGGTGGGGAAGGGTGCCGCCATTCAGGGTGTTCAGATTTTATTGGTCGAAAAAAAGCGGCTCTGCTCCCGGCGATACGTTGAACCATTTCATTGGAGCTAAGGATGTTCTAAGCGGGAGCTCGCTTGGTCTTAACGGTAAAAGCCTGGGCTCCGTACAAGGCAAATCAATCCTATTGGGCTCCGAGAACGGCTCTGAACCTTTAACCTCGCTCTCCATTTCGTTTGATAATCAAGAGATTTTAGGCTCAATTGACTATTCCGGCTTTTTTGAATTTGGCGGATGGAGCGGTGCTGTTTCTGACGGTGCTGCGCTTAACTCTAAAAACGATGGGCGTGTTCTAAAGGCGGTGAGATTGGCTCTTACTGGAGATTTGTCTAATGCCTATGACATTTGGTATCGCTGCTTTGACTCCAAAAAAGGATGGCTTGGTTGGGCATGCAATGGCGCGGATGCAGGGGCAACGATATCGGGTTCATTCCTTAAGACTGTCGAAGTAAGGATTGTCAGTAAAGGCGGCGGCGCTCCCGGAATAACGGACGGAGCATTTGTTTCCGATACTTCCGCCGATTGCGCTCACGTTGTATATCAGGCTCATTCGGCTAACCGTGGGTGGTCTCCTTCTGTATTTGATGGGCAGGTAACCGGTACAACGGGACAATCGCTTTCTCTTCAAGCTTTGAATGTGTCGTTGTCCGGTGTGGATGACGATTCTCAAATTGAGGCAAGAGCACATGTTGCCAATATTGGTTGGCAGGAATGGCGATCTTCCGGTTATATTGGGACCGTTGGACAAGGATTGGCCATTCAGGCTCTTGAGCTGCGCTTAAATGGTTCCCTCGCGAATCAGTATGACATTTACTATCGAGTTCATTCGGCGGGCTATGGTTGGTTGGGTTGGGCAAAAAACGGCGATTCCGCTGGAACTACCGATCTTAATATCCAGATAGAAGCTGTCCAAATTGAACTTGTTGCGAAAGGCGGGGATCCAGGCGCGTCGTCTGCGCCCGCGTTTATCACGGCACCAGCCCTAACGCTCCAGGCGCATGTCGCCACGCTTGGTTGGATGAATCCGGTTGGCAACGGCGATGTTGCGGGCACGACCGGTAGGGCACTTGCGATTGAGGCTCTGAAGCTAAATGTCTCCAGTAGCGTATCGGGCGGTATAGAGTACTCCGCCCATGTGCAGGATGTCGGTTGGCAAAGCTGGACTTCCAACGGGGATATCGCTGGAACGGTAAGCCGCGCAAAGCGTATCGAGGCTATTAAGATTAGGCTGACCGGTGGCTTATCGAACTACTTTGATGTCTGGTATCGGGCATATTGCCAAGACTTTGGATGGCTCGATTGGACTTCTAATGGGCAACCTGCGGGCACATCCAAGATTGGATATAGGATCGAGTCGGTTCAAGTGACGATTGTGCCTAAGGGTGCTGGAGCTCCCGGTTCAACTGGGCGTCCGTATACCGATCAGCCTTTGCTGCCTGCCGACATGATGGCCATGCTTAATCGGGCTAATAGATATTCGAGCAATACAAACTGGCTCATTATGGTTGACAGGCAAGCATGCCGCCTTGGAGTTTTTCGTGGACAGCGCGGGTCGTGGAGTTATGCTCAATACTGGACTTGCTCTGCCGGCGCCCCTAGTACTCCAACGCCTACGGGTGAGTATACCGTCACCGGCAAGGGCTACTCGTTTGGACATGGGTATACTTGCTACTACTATACGCAGTTTTACGGGGACTACCTGTTCCATTCAATACCGTATTACCAGGGAACTTTTAATCCCATGGACAGCCGGATGGGAATGCATATTTCACAAGGCTGCGTGCGTTTGCCCATCGATCGCGCTAAATGGATTTGGGATAACGTGCCTCTTGCTACCAAGGTGGTAATCTACTAGTTATTCCTGTAAACGCCGAGAGTTTGTTAGGGGGCCCTTTCCTGTTGCCGTTGACTTGGCAACGGAAAGGGCCCTTGCCTTTGGATAGGGCTTCTATTTCTCCGTTCACCTAATTGGTGGCCTTAATGAAGCTAACTCATTATAGTAGGGTTATTGACGGCTGTCTATCTAGGAGGCGATTCTCTTGAAAAGGCAATTTAGAGCATTTGTTGTTCTGATTTCCTGCTTCATGTCGATGCTGCTTTTGAGCCCTTTGGCTTGTTGGGCGGATCAAAATATTGGTGCCAACGAATATGAATCCGTTCCAGAGACACAATCCGACTCCTCGGATCAAACTGCTGCTGCAGCCGATGAAACGGCGCCTTCGATTGATGTTGCCGTGGAGCCCAAAGAGGCGGCCCCGGACGTCAGCTATAAATCTCACATTTCAGGCATTGGCTGGGAGTCGACGTTTACATCGAATGGTTCGACCTCTGGCACAACGGGCCAGTCTCGTAGGCTTGAGGCGCTCAGGGTTACTCTCCCTAATTCAGAAGACCTTGGTATCGAATACCGCTCTCATGTTCAAAATGAAGGCTGGCAGGATTGGGTTTCTAATGGAGCCGTCTCCGGCACAACGGGAAAGGGCCTTCAGATTGAAGCCGTCGAGCTCAAGCTGACGGGTGAAAGAGCAACTTCTTATGACCTGTATTATCGCGTTCATGCTTCTAATTTCGGTTGGCTTGGATGGGCCTCAAATGGGTCGACTGCGGGAACCACCGGTTGGTCTTATGCCGTTGAAGCAATACAGATCGTCATTGTAAAGAAGGGCGAAGCGGCGCCCGGCGATACTGCTGGAGCCTATGTCCCGTATGTCTTTAATTGCTCTCTTTCTCAGGTTGGGGAGACGACTAAAGTAACCCTGAATATTCCGCAGGTCGAGGATATAAAACGACTCGGTATTGCCGATTCGGTAAAGGTGTCTGGCTTCATGTCGTATGGAGGGAAGGTTACCCGATCTGTTTCCAGCACGATTGCATTCGGAGACCTGGGCTCTAGCTCCAGTGAAATTGACTTTAGCGATTATGGTCCGTTTGACGTTACGTTGCAGTATTTGAAGAACGGAAACATCGTTCATGAGGACCATCAGTCAATTGGCATTTCTGCGAGCGAGTACAACCTTGCCCCTTTGAGTGCTTCTTTCCCCGTTGTTCTCTATTCGCTATCTTTCTGGGATATCAGCACCTCTTCTGCTGGAACGACCATTCCGTCGATCGTAATGCTCGATCGTCCAGGTGCCTATAACTGGAACTCGCTTCCATCCGGGATGTATGGTCTTCCGTATCTGACTCATGAGGAAAATGCTTCTAGTTCGAGCTATCAGGCGTTCGCGGATTATGTCGCTGCTCTCTATAAAATCAACCCCAAGGCAAAGTTCAATCTGTATATCAATGACATCACCTGTTCGTTGATTCATAGGATGATTTACGCCAATAAGATTCCCACTGGCCAATACTCCATTCGGCTGTTGTCGGATGGATCTGCCACGTATGTTTTTACCAACGAGGCTTTCGATGTTAAGGATCCAGATTCTAAGCAAGCGGAGCTGATTGCTTTATGGAACGCTGCTAAGAATAAGGAATACGAAACCGGTGAAGTCTCAATGTCGTATAGCGATTATCACGATCACTGGGATTCTATGTATGCCGTGCTGAGTATTGAGCCCGGCACTCAGTGGTGGATGACTCGAACGAATCTGTTTACGAGCGGTGACGATAATGCCTTTGCGAATAAGATCGCATCCGATCCTAACGTTAAGAAGATGAACGTTTCGAGCATGCTTACGAGCCTGCAGAATAGGGGAGAGTACACGGTCCAAGCGTTTAAGGCTCTGTACAACTTTAACGATGGTTATTTTGATGCGGCTACTCAGCAGGGCAAAAAGGTAATGATGCTGCTTGGAACGTATGTTACTTACGAGCAGAATTTTGACGACTATGCCAACTTGACCGAGGTTATCTATGGCGATGACTATTTGTATTATTACAAGGGGCATCCAAACACGCCGACGGGCATGTATCCCCAAAAGCAGGAACAGCTTGACCGTCTGAGCATTACCGATGTCGATTCTTCCGTTGCTGCAGAGCTGATTCTCTTCTTTAATCCGGAGATCGGTCTGTCTGGATATGGGTCTAGTACGTATAACTCGGCCAGCGCCGATGCTGCTGGTGGACTTTGGAATTCAACGAAGGCCGAGGCCTTGAAGCCGGGTGCCGTTATCGATTATTCGATTATGGATTGGTTTGCTTCTCCGGTTACCGAAGACACGGATGCTGCAATCAGATCCCTTTGCAAGCAGGGTGACTCTTGCTATCTCGTAGAATTTTCGGATTCCATCCTTGCTTCGGCAAATTACGACTTTGCTATTTATTCGCACAATAGCGGCGCTCTGACTTATTTCAAGAAGGACGAGTCGGGCTACGACGTCGTCAAGGTGTCACGAGGCTCGCTTGATGTTTTGGCAACTTCGCATGTTTCGAATGACGGTTGGCAGTCGGCTTCCAAGGGCGGAAATGTTTCTGGCACCGTTGGTCAGTCCAAAGCTGTCGAGGCTATAACTCTCAATCTGCAGAATGCTCCCTACGATGGCAGCTTGGAGTACAGGACGCATGTTTCCGATTACGGTTGGCAAGACTATGTGAAAGAGGGAGAAGTCTCCGGTACTACTGGTCAGAGCAAGTCTGTCCAGGCTATCCAAATTCGACTTACTGGTGAGATGGCCAATCGTTATGACGTTTACTATCGCGCTCATGTTCAGGACAAGGGGTGGCTTGGCTGGGCCTGCAATGATCAAGTTGCCGGAACGACTGGGTTTGGCTTGAGGCTCGAGGCATACCAGGTCGTTTTGGTTGAAAAGGGTTCGCCTGCACCAGGGGATACGAGTCAGCCCTCTATTCAGAAAACTTTTTCAATAAAGGCTCATGTTTCAAACCTTGGTTGGCAGGAACCTGTTTATGAGGGCATGACGGCGGGCACAACTGGTCGAAATCTTGCTGTTGAGGCGTTGGCTATTAGCAAGCCCGAACTCGGGTATTCCGGTAACATCGAATATCGAGCTCATGTTCAGAATATCGGCTGGCAAAAGTGGGTCAAGAACGGCAAGCTGGCCGGCACCACGGGTAAGTCTCTTTCTATTGAAGCTGTAGAAATTAAGCTTACGGGTGATCTCGCCAAGCATTATGACGTTGTCTATAGGGCGCATGTGCAGGGTAAGGGTTGGCTCGATTGGGTTAAATCGGGCGAGTGCGCAGGTACAACTGGAGAGGCCCTACATATGGAAGCGATTGAGGTTAAGTTGGTTGATAAATAGTAAGTGATGCAAGTCTATCATCTATCCGCTATTGCAGTAATTCAGTGGTTTAGTCCAACTGTATTAGTTTAATCTTGAAGGAGTTTATGATTTTTCGTAAACTCCTTTAGTTTAGCTACTAATTAATTATAGGGACTCGTTTATGAATTCATGTGCAAAACGATGCAAGTTTTATGGCGTTTTATTTGCTGTAATATTTGTGGCTGCGTTATTAGTCGCAATTTATTATTGCAATTTGAAAACAGGGTTTCATGTTGACGAGCTGTGGACTTTCGGTCTCTCGAATAGTTTTTATTTTCCACATATTTTTTGGGAAAACAATATGGATGCCAACTGGATGGATCCTACGTTCATTCAGTCTTATTTGACAGTTGATACAGGGCATGTGTTTCGGTTTGATTCGGTTTTATATAATCTGAGTAATGACGCACATCCTCCTCTCTATTTTTTCATTATTCATACCGTTTGCTCACTGTTTCCGAATGAATTTAGCAAATGGTTTGGCTTGGTTCCTAATCTATGTTTCTATTCACTCAGCTTAGTATTTTTATTTAAGCTTTCTTACAAAGTGTTTCAGAGTAAGCCAGTCGCCCTAATTTTAATGGCTCTTTGGGCTTTCTGTCCCATAGCGTTAAATCTAGTGACCTACATTCGAATGTATCTGTTATTGGTGACACTTGCCCTAGCATTTCTTGATGCGTTATTCGATATGTTTAATGCTTCCTTCGCCAATCGATCGGTTTATTTCCGCCTATTTGTTATTTCTTTATTGGGGTTTTTAACTCATTTCTATTTCTATATTTATCTCTTTTTTGTTTCCTGTTTTTTTACTATTTATTTTTGGGCAAGAAAAGGGTGGAGGTTCTCCTTTAAATATGGAGTCACGATTGTCTTATCGGTTTGTCTGTCATTTATCATATTTCCTCCAGCATTAAGCAACATGTTTGGGAATCACTATGTCGAATCGGCCTCATCGCAATCAGGGGTAATGGTATTACTTAGACGAATTTGGCAATTTCTAGGGTCGTCGTCCGTTGATTTGTTCTTCGGATCAAGGCTTCTTTTGATTGCCTGCTTCTGTTTGTCAATTGCCCTTTGTTTCTACTTGCTATGGAATAAAAAAATTAATCGTGAGCATCCTGAGTCGATTTATATAGTTTTATTATTTAATTCATCCCTTGTTTTTTACGTCACAGCTTGCTATGTATCTCCTTTTACTTCGTCAAGATACATATGCTTGGCATATCCAGGATTACTGTTATTTGGATTTGGAATGTTCTTGTATCTATTTAGATATTTGCAAATTCGCTATAGAAATAATACTGATTTCAATTTTCGGGGCACTATTTTAGTTTCTGTTGTATTTGTTTGCGCAATTATTGCTGCAGATTCTGTTTTCTTTTCTTCCAATGCTTTGTATTTATATCCGAAATCTGCTGACAATGAAGCCGCAGTAGAGAAGTACGCGGGTTCAACGGGGCTCTTTGTCTCTTATGATTACTATCAGCTCACTGCGAAGCTACTAGAAGTTGCCAAATTGTCTCGCATTCATGCGCTGATTCCTGATCAGAAAGCTATTAGCAGTTTTTGCGATAGAAATTATATTGATTCTGATGATCTGGTTGTTTACATGAATAATCACGACTGCGAAGAAGAGGTTCTTTCTCAACTGAAAGATGAACTAGGATATAGTGGTTTTAAAAAACTGCCCGGATATACTCAAATCGATGATGGAACCTCTTGTTTTGTTTATGTCCTTTATAGATAACAGTAGGAAAAGGGTCTTTAATGAAACGAGATTCGGTGATTCAATTTCTGAAGTTTTCGATTGTTGGACTTTCAAATACAATCGTTTCTTACTTAGTTTACGCGGCACTCCTTTTTATTGGAGTGAACTATATTGTCGCCAATATAGTTTCATATTTTGCTGGTGTCATCAATTCCTTCTATTGGAACAATAAATATGTTTTTGATAATGAGAGATCGGATTTGAGTTCACTTATTTCAAGTTTTTCCAAGCTACTTGCTTCGAGTGCTTTTACTGGATTGATTATCAACAACATCCTTTTGTACTTTTGGGTTAGTGTGCTTGGAATTTCTTCTATTCTTGGTCCACTGCTTAACTTGTTTGTAACTTATCCTCTTAATTATATTTTAAGTAAGTATTGGGCATTTAAGTGATAGGTGCTTGCATGACAAAGATGGACATATTGCCGATTCTCTATCTCGTGGTTCCTTGTTATAACGAGGAGAGCGTTTTGCGGGAAACCTCTAAAAGGCTTTTTGAGAAGTTTTCCACTTTAATAAAATTGTCTCAGATTAATGCGAACAGTAAGGTTTTGTTAGTTGACGATGGGTCATCCGATAAGACTTGGGAGATCATCGAAAGTCTTCATCAGTCTAATTCCTTATTCTGTGGACTTAAGCTCTCTAGGAATTGTGGCCATCAGAAGGCTTTACTTTCTGGGTTACACAAGGCAGCGGAGTTTGCTGATTTAATAGCATCGATGGACGCTGATCTACAAGATGATATCAATGCGCTTGATGAAATGGTTTCAAGAGCTCGCGAAGGATATGAAGTTGTATATGGTGTACGAAATGATCGTTCTAGCGATTCCTTTCTAAAACGTTTTACCGCACAGTCTTTTTATCGCTTACAGTCTTCGTTGGGTGTCGATGCTGTTTATAACCATGCTGACTATAGATTGATGTCCAAGCGTGCTGTTCTTGCATTGTCTCAATTCCGTGAGGTTAATCTATTTCTTCGTGGTTTGGTTCCTTTAGTTGGTTTCAAATCTTGCTGCGTGTATTATTCGCGAGGGAAACGGTTTGCCGGCGAATCTAAATATACGCTCGGTAAAATGCTGTCATTTGCTTTTGAAGGTATAACGTCTTTTAGTACTAAACCGATTAGGATAATTACTCTCACCGGTTTAATCATTTCTATTTTTAGTTTATTTGCACTTGTATATCTTTTAATTGGTCATTTTATTGGCGATGTACAAGTTGGCTGGACAAGCATTATTATGTCAATTTGGTGTCTTGGCGGACTTCAACTTTTGGCTTTGGGTGTCATCGGCGAGTACGTTGGAAAGACTTATATGGAGACGAAGCATCGTCCTCGCTATTTTATTGAGGAATTTTTGTCCGATAAGGAGGACAAGGATGCCTAAAGTTAGTGTGTTGATGCCTTGTTTTAATGGTGCTAAGTACATTTTGAAGGCAATTGATTCGGTGTTAAGCCAGTCTTTCCGCGATTTCGAATTATTAATTTTCGATGATCAGTCAACTGATGGAACATTTGAGATTGTTTCCAAGCTAACGGATTCTCGAATTAAGGTATTTAGAAACGCCAGTAATCTCGGCCTTGTTGGAAACTGGAATAATGCCATTGAGAAATCTTCTGGCGAGTATATTCATTTCCTCTTTCAGGATGATATTTTGTTACCCGGGGCTCTTGAGTCTGAGGTTGCAGCACTGGATGCTAATCCAAAGTGCTCCCTCTGCTTCAGCGCTTCATGTGTTATTGACTCGAATGGTGCCATTACAATGAAGAGGAGACCTTTTAAGCGGAATATGGTTTTAAAAGGCTCTGATTTTGCCCGCAAGACATTTCGAACTCATAATATCTATGGAGAGCCTTCTAATGTCATGTTTCGTAGAGATTGCTGGCAAAAGATTGGACCCTTTAATGATTCTTTGTGTTACTCCCCTGATTGGGAGTATTGGAT
This sequence comes from Collinsella aerofaciens, assembly GCF_015670745.1. Taxonomy (GTDB): domain Bacteria; phylum Actinomycetota; class Coriobacteriia; order Coriobacteriales; family Coriobacteriaceae; genus Collinsella; species Collinsella aerofaciens_T. The sequence goes on from NZ_JADPCH010000003.1 coordinate 52,457, forward strand.
TCGTCTATCACTTAATAGTGATGTCTGCTATCTAGACTCAATTTATTCCTATTTTAGAGTGTGCAACGAATCTACTACGAACTCACTTTTTAAGGATAAAAAAGAGCAATTGAAACGCGATGAGTTTGATTTTGTGCGAGCAATCTGTTCACTCGATGGTATCAATATATCGTCGGTTGATTTAACCGCTCGTAAATTGTCGCTCTCAATCAGGAACATTGCTAAACGGATTTATTTTTCCGTTCACTGACTTTGGAAGTGATTGAATGAAAGGCATCATCCTCGCCGGCGGGTCCGGCACGCGCCTGTACCCGCTCACGCTCGTGACCTCCAAGCAGCTGCTGCCGGTCTACGACAAGCCCATGATCTACTACCCGCTCAGCACACTCATGCTGGCGGGCATCCGCGACATCCTGGTCATCTCCACGCCGACGGACCTCCCCAACTTCGAGCGCCTGCTCGGGGACGGCTCGTGCTACGGCGTGAACCTCTCCTACGCCGAGCAGCCGAGCCCCGACGGCCTGGCGCAGGCCTTCACCATCGGCGAGGAGTTCATCGCCGGCGAGCCGTGCGCGCTGGTGCTCGGCGACAACATCTTCTACGGCAACGGCCTGTCGCGCCACCTGACGCGCGCCGTCCAGAACGCCGAGTCGGGCCGCGCCACGGTCTTCGGCTACCACGTGGACGACCCCGAGCGCTTCGGCGTCGTGGAGTTCGACGGCGAGGGCAGGGCCGTCTCCATCGAGGAGAAGCCCGCCGAGCCCAAGAGCTCCTACGCCGTCACCGGCCTGTACTTCTACCCGGGCGACGTGGCCGCCAAGGCCCATAGGGTCGAGCCCTCGGCCCGCGGCGAGCTGGAGATCACCGACCTCAACCGGATGTACCTGGAGGAGGGGACGCTGTCCGTCGTGACCCTCGGCCGCGGCTACGCCTGGCTGGACACCGGCACCATGGAGAGCCTGCACGAGGCCGCCGAGTTCGTCCGCGCCGTGGAGCACTCCCAGGACCTGCCCGTGTCCGTCCCCGAGGAGATCGCCTGGGAGAACGGCTGGATCGCCACCGAGGGGCTCAAGCAGGCCGCCGAGGCCTACGGCAAGTCGGTCTACGGCCAGCACCTGAAGAAGGTCGCCGCCGGCGAGATCGTCAACAGCCCGCGCGAGTACTAGGAACAAGGAGATTCGAACATGGCAGAGGAGACCTTCTCCCCCAAGAACATCATCGTCACGGGCGGCTGCGGCTTCATCGGCAGCAACTTCGTGCACTACGTGGTCAACAACCACCCGGACGTCCACGTGACCGTCCTGGACAAGCTGACCTACGCCGGCAACCCCGAGAACATCGCCGGCCTGCCCTCCGACCGCGTGGAGCTCGTCGTGGGCGACATCTGCGACGCCGAGCTGCTGGACCGCATCGTCCCGGGCCACGACGCCATCGTGCACTACGCCGCCGAGAGCCACAACGACAACTCCATCGCGGACCCGGAGCCGTTCCTGCGCACCAACGTCGAGGGCACCTTCCGACTTCTGGAGGCCGTGAGGAAATACGGCGTCCGCTACCACCACGTCTCCACCGACGAGGTCTACGGCGACCTGGCGCTCGACGACCCGGCCAAGTTCACCGAGGAGACGCCCTACAAGCCGTCCTCTCCCTATAGCTCGACCAAGGCGTCCTCCGACATGCTGGTCCGCGCCTGGACCCGCACCTACGGCCTGCGCGCCACGATCTCCAACTGCTCCAACAACTACGGCCCCTACCAGCACGTGGAGAAGTTCATCCCCAGGCAGATCACCAACATCATCGACGGCGTGCGCCCCAAGCTCTACGGCCGCGGCGAGAACGTCCGAGACTGGATCCACACCGAGGACCACTCCTCGGCCGTCTGGGACATCCTCACCAAGGGCCGCACGGGGGAGACCTACCTCATCGGCGCCGACGGCGAGAGGAACAACATCACGGTCCTGCGCATGATCCTCGAGGCCATGGGCCGCGACCCCGAGGACTTCGACTGGGTCGCCGACCGCCCCGGCCACGACCGCCGCTACGCCATCGACAGCACGAAGCTCCAGCGCGAGCTCGGCTGGAGGCCGGCCCACACCGACTTCGCCGAGGGCCTGAAGCAGACGATCGACTGGTACGTCGAGAACGAGTCCTGGTGGCGCCCGGCCAAGGAGGCCACCGAGGCGCGCTACCGCGCACAGGGCCAGTAGGAGGGGAGAGACAGATGGCAGACATCGCATTCGAGAAGGACCTGACCGTCGCCGAGACCGGCATCGGGGGCCTCAAGGTCGTCGACCTCGCCGTCCACGGCGACTCGCGCGGCTGGTTCAAGGAGAACTGGCAGCGCGCCAAGATGTGCGCCCTGGGCATCCCGGACCTAAAGGTCGTCCAGAACAACGTCTCCTACAACGAGAAGAGGGGCGTCACCCGCGGCATCCACGCCGAGCCCTGGGACAAGTTCATCTCCGTGGCCCGCGGCTCGGTCTTCGGCGCCTGGGTCGACCTGCGCGAGGGCAGCGCCACCTACGGCAAGGTCTACACGACCGTGCTGGACCCCTCCAAGGCCATCTACGTCCCGCGCGGCGTGGGCAACTCCTTCCAGGCCCTGGAGGACGGCACCGCCTACACCTACCTGGTGGACGCCCACTGGTCGCTGGAGCTCAAGAGGACCTACACCTTCGTTAACCTCGCCGACCCCGAGCTCGCCATCCAGTGGCCCATCCCGCTGGAGGAGGCCACCGTCTCCGAGGCCGACCTCAACCACCCGATGCTCAGGGACGTCGTCCCCATGGCGCCCAAGAGGACGCTCGTCACCGGCTGCAACGGCCAGCTGGGCCGCGCGGTGCGCGCGCTCGCCGGGGAGCGCGGCGTGGCCAAGGACTTCGACTTCTGTGACATCGACACCTTCGACATGTCCGACCCGGACGCCTACTCCAAGTACGACTGGTCGCTCTACGGCACCGTGATCAACTGCGGCGCCTACACGGCCGTGGATAGGGCGGAGACCCCCGAGGGCCGCGCGACCGCCTGGAAGGCCAACGCGACCGGCCCGGCCCTGCTCGCCCGCACATGCTCTGATCACGGGATCACCCTCGTCCACGTGTCCTCCGACTACGTCTTCGACGGCACGGCCGAGGTCCATACCGAGGTCGAGCCCCTCAGCCCGCTTTCCGTCTACGGCCAGACCAAGGCCGCCGGCGACATCGCCGTGGCCGGGTGCCCGCGCCACTACATCATGCGCTCCAGCTGGGTCATCGGCGAGGGCCACAACTTCGTCAAGACCATGAAGGGGCTGTCCGACCGCGTCGCCGACCCCGACGACAAACTCACGCAGGTCACGGTCGTCGACGACCAGCTGGGCCGCCTGACCTTCACGCGCGACATGGCCGCCGCCATCTTCCACGTGCTGGGGACGCACGCCCCCTACGGCACCTATAACTGCACCGGCTCCGGTGCGGTCAAGTCCTGGGCGGACATCGCCCGCGCCGTCTTCGAGGCAGCCAACGGCAACGGGGAGAAGGTCGTGCCGGTCAGCACTGCCGACTACTACGCCGGCGCCGTCGGCCCCATCGCCCCGCGCCCGGTCCACTCTGCGCTCGACCTTTCCAGGCTCGAGTCGGTCGGGTTCCACATGCCCGACTGGGAGGAAGAGCTAAAACTTCATTTTGATTAGATGCCTTTAGTACATTGTTTGCATTCTTAAAATCAGTGAGAATGCAAACAATGCCATGGGCATTTATGCCATTTTGCCAAGTTGCACCAGGAATTTTTTGGATGGTTTTCAATGCATTTTAAACTTGCAAATTTGATTTTTAACGGATCTGATGCGATGTTGCAGTATCCATTGCTTTGCTATAGGGCAACGGAGGGTCTTGTTATTCCAACTTCGAATGGCGCTATTGAAATCATGAAATCGACCAATGTTGATTTCACAACATATTTTAATGCGCTATCCATTTATAAGTGGCGAAAATACACTACTGCAAAGGCGTTTTATCTTCATATCGAGTATTGCGGCTCCGCCTTAACGCTTCAGCAGACGTATGCAAATAATTATTCTTGGATTCCTTCTACAATTGATGGCTCTGCGGTTAGTTTGCAACGATCCGATGAATGGAGTACGGCTGAAATCGAACTCTCCCTTTGTGAGGGAGAGATTCTGCACGCTTTTAATATCAGTACTGAAGGCCCTGTTAATATTCGGAATGCGTATTATTATTGCGATTGTGAAGAACTGGATATTCATCCAGTTGAGCTAGCGCTTGCAACTACTACGTTTAAAAAAGAAGACTATATTGTCCGTAACGTATCTCTTTTACAAAAGAACATTATTGATTCTGATGAAGAGATTGCTGATCATTTCCACGTACACATTATTGATAATGGCCGTTCGCTGAATAGTGCAAACCTGGATTCATCGCGTGTTACTGTTCATCCAAATCCTAATGTCGGCGGGTCTGGTGGTTTTGCTCGGGGGATGATTGAGTCACTTGAGCAGAATCCTAAAGCGACTCATGTTCTCCTGATGGACGATGATGTCGAGGTTCTTCCCGAGAGTTTTATCCGCACTTTCAACCTGCTCTCTCTTCTCAAAGAAGAATATGCTGAGGCCTTTTTATCGGGTGCCATGATGAGCTTGGAAGAGCCCAATTTGCGTACCGAGGATTTAGGGTTCTTTACTGCTAAGGGAACTTTTTCTCCCCTTAAGCCTGCAGGCTATATGACCTCACTTCATGATGTCGTTGAGACCGAGATATATAAGGCCCCGACTGGCCTTTATGAGGACACTGCCCAACAGTATGCTGGCTGGTGGTATTGCGTTATACCTACCGCAACGATTGAACGTGAGGGGTTGCCCTTGCCCTTATTTGTTCGTTCTGATGATGCTGAGTATGCGCTTCGTTGCAAACCCAAGTTCATGTCCATGAATGGTATTTGCGTTTGGCATAATTCCTTTAAGTTTAAGTATAGTGCTGCCGTGGAGCGTTATCAGGTAAGCCGAAATACGCTAATCAGTCAGGCGACAACTGGCGCTGCGCCTCTCTCTGATTTTCTTTATGAGATTCGTCGTGAAGTTGAGCTCGACTTGAAGAAATTTAATTACGATGAAGCTGCTCTTGCCGTAAAAGGTCTTGAAGATTTTTTGAGAGGTCCGGAGTGGATTTCTCATCCTGTCGCTGAATCCCGTTTTATGGCGGCAAATCGTGAAAGGGAACAATTGATTCCCATCGAGCAGCTCATCCCTCAGGCACAAGAATTGGGTGTCGACTTGACGCAACTGACTTTTGGCAATTTGAGCCTTGGGGGCGACAGGTCTAGGCTGCAGGCATTTAAGGATTATCTGACCATTAATGGCCACCGTTTTGTTAACGACTCCGCTAAACGTAACGGTAGGGTTGCTGTTATTGATGCTGCGGGATGGGTTTATCCCGCAGGTAAAATCAGGGATGTTGACACGCTTATTGTGGTAGATATGCCTAATAAAAAGGGTGCCATTAGACATATGGATAAGAAGCGATTCAAAGAGGTTTGGAGTCGTTTTCGTAAAGCCGAGAAGGAATTCAAGCGAAACAAAGATAAGATTTATACCGAATACGCTTCGTATAGAGATGTCTTTACTTCGATCGATTTCTGGAAACAGTATTTGAAAGAGGCGTCGGAGTAGTCTTCATGTGAGTGGGTTTCAAGGTGGGACCCACTCATTCTTTTGTATCATATGAGTAATTGTGCTTCGTTCATTGTTTGTTGTTGCGAAGGTTAAGCCATGTCCTTGCTTTCTACTATTAAAAAGATCCTCCCTGGCTCATCCCGATCGTTGCATGCTATGCATGAGGATATGGACCGTCGTTTTGACGAGGTTTTCGCCCGTATTGAGCAGGCCGATAACGGTATCAATATGAATATCAATTACAAATTCGATACTCGGCTATTTCCAGAAATTGAATTGCTCAAGCAACGCCAACAAAGTCTGTCAGAACAAATGAGGCTTCGCTTTGAATTGTTAGCGCGACGTGCGTACCCCGATCTCACCCCTTTTGAGCTCCGTTGCAAAATCTTTGATGCATTGCCCGACGCCGAGGGTGATATTCGATTGATGCAGCAGGCAAACGCGGCGTTGATGAGTAAGCTAGACGCGATTTGTGCTGCCAATAATATTCAATACTGGCTTTCTTATGGTTCTCTTGTTGGCACCTTGTCTCGATCGGGTTTTAGTCCTTGGGACGACGATATTGATATCTGCATGCTTAGGTCCGATGTGGATAAGCTCACTGCCGCTTTAAAAGACGACCCTGAATATCAAATCACTCTTGTATATGACTGGTTTGTAAAGTGCCGTCAAGTTCGCTTCTGTTCAACTAATTCGCTTATACCTTGTTTTGTGGACATTTCGATTTACGACCGTGCGGCCGAGAATTCCAAGCGCGCGAACGATCGACTTAGGCAACTCAGAATTGAGCTTATGGATTTCTTTGACAAAAATGAACATGAGTTTAGTTTTTGGAAAGATAATCCTTGGATGTTTCATCCCGACAGTGGTCTTAGCGTGCAGTGCGGGGATGTTGACTTGGAAGCTCAGAGAACAGTTGTTTCTTCTGCGGAGATTGATCTTGTCCAGAGCGTATTCGATTCGTTTAACGAAAAGGCTTATGCACTTGGTTTGTTGACCGATGAGCCTCATGGCGATTTTGCATACGCGATCGATAACGTTTTTGATGCCCCTAAGCGAAAAATAATTTGGGATCGCAACGATATTCTTCCCGTAAGAAAGCATCCGTTTGGCGGTTTCTCTTTTTCGGTTCCTGCGAAAGCGGAAAAGGTCGCTGACGCCTGTTATCCTGGATGGCCTTACATGCCTATGGACATCTGCGGGCATGATCATTTTGCAAAGGATGTTTTGTCTGATCCTGATGTTCGCTCCGCGATGGCAAAGTTTGTCGTCGAATGTAATTAGTAGTTACAACGGCTTTGATTAAGGTATTTGAAATGCAGTTTAAACTTGCGAATGTTGTACTTAAAGTTGAAAAGCATGCAAAGGATTTTCCCGAACTCTACTATCGCGTGCTCTCTGGTGATGCTTCGTATGATGACGACATTCATTCACTTCATATCAATGGAAACGTTGACTTTTTGACGTATGTGAATGGCTTATCTGCTGGCAAATGGCATCAATATGCGTCTGTTGGCGGCGTCGTCTTGCATATGGCTTTATTTGGCAGGGGCCGGGTTGTCGTTCATGGAGTGAGATCTTGCGAACTGAATCCCGTCGAGCTTAAATCTTATCCTTTTGATGGCGATAAAGTTGATCCTTGCGTTCTCGATATCGATATCGATACAACCGGCTACGACTTGATCGGTTTTAGGATTGAGAGTGATGAGAGCTATTCCGTAGACCTCTTGAACGCCTCTTATCTGACTGATGTTCCTGAGGACTCAATTAACCAGATCAATCTTGCTCTTTCTACTACTACATTTAAGAATGAGCAGTACATTCTTCCGAATATTGAACTCGTTAAAGCAGGCATCTCCAAAGAGGACGGTCCGATTCGCGACCACTTCCACATGTTTGTCGTCGACAATGGCCAGACGCTCGATTCTGCATTACTTTCCGATGAGCTAGTCACTGTTCTCCCGAATCCCAACACGGGGGGTTCGGGAGGTTTTGCGCGCGGAATGATGGCGGCCACTGAAATTCCTGATCAGTTCACCCATATCATCTTGATGGATGACGATGTCTCTATCATGCCCGAGAGTTTGATTCGTACGTACAATCTCCTCTCTCTCGCTAAGGGCAAATATAAGGATGCCTTTATTAACGGCGCCATGCTCTCAATGGAGGACCCTACTCGTCAGTTTGAGGATGTCTCGTATGTGGCGACTACCGGTGCTTATCGTCGCGTAAAAGATGATCTGAATGTCGGCAAGCTGGCTGACATCCTCGAAAATGAACGCACAAATGTTGAAGTTGATCAGGCCTATGGAGCTTGGTGGTATAGCTGTATTCCGGTGAAAGCTATCGAAAAGAACGGCCTTCCCATGCCTTTCTTTATCCGCTGCGACGACGTTGAGTTTGGCATACGCAATAAGCCTGTCTATATGACCATGAATTGTATTTGCGTGTGGCATGCAAGCTTTGAGGGCCGTTTCCGCGCTTCGGTAGATTGTTACCAGTACTTCCGGAACTTCTTTGCCATGATTGCTCTCGATGATTGTGCTGATGAGAAGATGTTTGTCCTTCGTATTCAGCGAGGGGTACGTCAGAACTTGCGCGATATGGATTATCAGGCTGCTGAGTTTATCCTTGACGGCTTTGAGGACTATCTGCGCGGCCCTGAGTATCTCCAGAAGCTTGATGGCGCCGCGACGATGATCGGCAAGGGTAAGTTAAACGAAAAGCTGATTCCTGTTTCCGAAATGGATCCAGAGCTTCTTCGCAAGGCTGGGGTTACGGAACAAGTGCTCGCTAATGTTAATCTGGAATTCCATCCTTCGAAATTAATGAAGTACTGGAGATCTATTCCTTACGACAAGCACTATCTTCCCGATGCACTGTTGCGCGGAAAGTCCGGCTATGTGGTCAAGAACGGCAGCTGTACGCTTGAGGGCAACTCGACGCGTTGCATGACGTTGGTCTTTCTGGATCCGACTCGCGAGAAGGGGTCGGTCCGTACGATGGATCGGGCGCGGTTCAAGAGTATTCGCCGCCGAGAGCACGAACTGATGACGCGATATCGTAAAGAAGGCAAGAGCGTCAGGGGGGCGTGGAAAGATGCCATGCCGTACATGACTTCGCGAGAGTTCTGGGAACAGTATTTAGGTCTGAAATAAGAAGAGGTCCGGATTAAGTCCGGACCTCTTCTTATTTTGAATAGGTTTTATAGGCTTGTAGCTCCCATTGTTTTCTTTCGACCTTCGCAACCGAGTCGAGGATTAGTCCCGTTGCTAGGCTCAACCCACACAGGAACATGAATGAGGCCGCAAGTATGGCCGTGGGGAAGCGGGGGACTAAGCCGGTTTGGAAGTACTCCGCAACAATTGGAATTCCGAGGGCAAGGCCTATGATGGCGAAGATGAGCGCTATAAGGGTAAAGAACTTGAGCGGACGATAGTCTTTAAAGAGCGTTCCAATCATTGCGATGACCTTGATGCCGTCGCTAACGGTGTTGAGCTTGGACTCGGAGCCTGCGGGCCGATCGCGATACTCCACCGGCACGTCTTTAATTCGCCAGCGGTGATCGACAGCGTGGATGGAGAGCTCGGTCTCAATCTGGAAGCCCTCGCTCAAAACGGGGAAGGTCTTGACGAAGGGTCTGCTCATGGCTCGGTAGCCGGTCATCACGTCGTCAAAGCTGTAGCCGTAAATCCACTTGATCATGGCGCGAACAAGATTGTTGCCAAAGCCGTGGAAGGCCCTCTTGTTCTCTTCGGCATAGGTGCCGTTTGACAGGCGATCGCCAACGGTCATATCGGCTTCGCCGTTAAGGATGGGCTCGCAAAGCGCCTTTGCCGCCTCGGCGGGGTAAGTGTCGTCTCCATCAACCATTAGATAGCATTCGGCGTCGACATCACGGAACATTTGGCGGCACACGTTGCCTTTGCCCTGTCTGGGCTCGTGGCGCACCGTGGCACCGTGCTGCTTGGCGATTTGCGAAGTGCCATCAGACGAGTTGTTGTCATATACAAAGACGGTTGCACCGGGTAACTCTCGATGAAAATCGTCGACAACTTTGCCAATCGTCAGCGCTTCGTTGTAGCAGGGGATTATGACGGCGGTATTCGAATAGTCCATGTAGGACCTCCTTTAATGAATCAACGGGTCGAAAGTATACCTATCGTCTGCCCCTTTGATTAGATATGGGTTAGTTCTCCAGATTTGTTGCGGTGAGTTATCGTCAACGTGGGAGGGCTATACTTTCCACTGTTATGTTTTACGAGACAAGGAGATGGTCCGTGGCTGACAACGTAGAGAGTCAGAAAGCGGTGGCTAAACCGGCCTCTCACGCTAAAAATGATTTTGAAAAGGACAAGTTCATTCTTAAGCAGCTTGTCACCAAAGATTTTAAGATTAAATATCGTCGCAGTGTTCTGGGTGTGGCATGGTCCGTGCTTAACCCGCTGCTGATGATGATTGTTATGTCGATCGTGTTTTCGACAATCTTCGCGCAAGGTCGCAATGGTTCTATTACGCCCGAAATGTATCCGCTTTACTTGATCGTCGGTAACGTGACGTTCTCTGTCATGTCCGAGTCGACGAACCAAGCGCTTATGTCCATCATTTGGGCTTCCTCTCTGCTTAAGAAGGTTAAGGTGCACCGTTGGGTCTTTCCGGTGCAGAAGGTGCTGTTCTCGCTCGTTAACTTCGCCTTCTCTTTGGTTGCCGTCGCCTTGGTTATGCTTTGGTTCCACGTGCTTCCCACCTGGCATTTAATTCTGCTGCCGGTTTGCTTGCTCCTGCTCATGTGTTTCTGCATGGGCTTGGGCATGATGCTGTCTGCGCTGGCGGTTTTTTTCCGCGATGTTATGCACCTGTGGACCGTTGTTATCACGGCCTGGATGTATCTGACGCCGATTTTCTGGACAACCGACTTCATTAGCAAAATGGCACATTGGATCCAGGTTCTTGTGGTTGTGAATCCCATGTACAACTACCTCCAGTTTATGCGTGATATCTTCCTGTTTAATACCGTGCCTTCTGCGCTTACCTTTGGGCTGTGTGTTGTTTGGGCTATTCTTGCTCTTGCTATTGGTTACGCCGTCTTTCACAAGACCGAGCACAAGTTTATCCTCTACATCTAAGGAGTGCTGCTCATGACTGAATCTGCTATTGATTACAGCAAGCAGCCCCTTGCTGTTGAGGTCAAAGACGTCACCATGATCTTTAACATGGCGTCCGAGTCGCTTACGAACCTCAAAGAGTATTTTATTAAGCTCGCGAAGCATGAGCTGTTCTTTGAGGAATTCCGTGCGCTTAAGCACATTTCATTTGATGTGCATCGTGGCGAGGTCGTTGGCCTTGTTGGTACTAACGGTTCCGGCAAGTCTACGATGCTCAAGATCATCGCTGGCGTTTTGGAGCCCAGCGAAGGTGAGGTTAAGGTTCACGGCAATATTGCGCCGCTGATTGAGCTTGGTGCTGGCTTTGACCCGGAGCTTACGGCTCGTGAGAACATCTATCTGAACGGTGCGCTGCTTGGCTATACCAAGGAGTTTATCGACGCTAGTTTTGACGAGATTATTGAGTTCGCCGAGCTTAAAGACTTCGTTGACATGCCCTTGAAGAACTTCTCGTCGGGTATGGTCGCGCGTATCGCCTTTGCTATCGCTACGATTACCGAGCCCGATATTCTCATCGTCGATGAGACGCTTTCTGTTGGCGATGTCTTTTTCCAGCAGAAATGCGAGCGCCGTATTCAGCACTTTATTGAGAGTGGCGACGTCACGGTCTTGTTCGTTTCTCACTCCATGGAGCAGGTTGAGCGTATTTGCCAGCGTGCTGTGTGGATCGAGAAGGGTGATCTGCGCATGGATGGTCCCGTGGACGAGGTCTGCAAGGCGTACCACGACCAGTTCAAGTAGGTTATAATTTATTGGCCGTGTGAACTTGTACCCGCTTGGACGCCCGGCTTTATGCTCCATTAGCTCAGTTGGATAGAGCAGGGGACTTCTAATCCCAAGGTCGACGGTTCGAATCCGCCATGGAGCACCAGAGAGTTTTTGAAGACCCGGTATAATGCCGGGTCTTTGCTTTTTAGGACGCGTGCGCGTGCAGTGCTCCCTCAACAATAAGTCCGGTGTAGCATCGCTGCACCGGGCTTATTGCTTCTTGCGAATTTGGTTGTCGGTCTCGAGTCGTTGAGCTCCCTACGCCTCTGTCGGCTCCACGCCCAGCTCGTTGCGGACGAGCTCGAAGGCGGCGGCGATGGCCTTGTCCATGTCGTAGTACTTGTAGCCGCCCAGGCGACCGGCGAAGACCACGTCGCCCTCCTGCGCCGCCAGCTCCTCGTACTGCTTGTAGAGGGCCTCGTTCTTGGCGTCGTTGATGGGGTAGTAGGGCTCGTCGCCGGGCTTCCAATCCGCCGGGTACTCGCGCGTGATGACGGTCTTGTCCTGCGTGCCGAACTCGAAGTGCTTGTGCTCGATGATACGCGTAAAGGGAATCTCGCGCTCGGTGTAGTTGACCACGGCCACGCCCTGGTGGTCGGCCTCGTCGAGCGTCTCAGTCTCGAAGCGCAGGCTGCGGTACTCGAGCGTGCCCAGCTTGAAGTCGTAGAACGCGTCGATGGGGCCGCAGTAGATCGTCTTGGCGGCGATATCAGGCTCGGCGGCGATGAGCTCCTTGTACTCCACGCCGCAGCGCACCTCGACGCCCTCGAGCATGTTGGCGACCATCTTGGTGTAGCCGCCCATGGGGATGCCCTGGTAGCGGTCGTTGAAGTAGTTGTTATCGTAGGTGAAGCGGCAGGGGAGGCGCTTGATTATGCTCGCGGGCAGGTCGCGGCAGTCGCGGCCCCACTGCTTCTCGGTGTAGCCCTTCACGAGCGTCTCGAAGATGTCGCGGCCGACGAGCGACAGCGCCTGCTCCTCGAGGTTTGCCGGCTCTCCGATGCTCTCGGCGGCAACCTGCTCGGCGATCTTTGCCTTGGCGTCCGCCGGCGTGACGACGCCCGGCCACATCTTGGCGAAGGTGTTCATGTTGAAGGGCATGTTGTACATGTTGCCGTGGAAGTTGGCGACCGGCGAGTTGACGTAGTTGTTGAACTCGGCGAAGCGGTTGACGTAGTCCCAGACGTCCTTCATGGAGGTGTGGAAGATATGCGCACCGTAGCGGTGGACCTGGATGCCCTCGACTTCCTCGGTATAGATGTTGCCGGCGATGTGATCGCGGCGATCGATGACTAGGACCGACTTGCCGGCGCGCTTGGCGGCATTGGCAAAGACGGCGCCCGAAAGGCCGGCACCGACGACAAGGTAATCGTACTGGGACATGGATATGCTCCTTTGTATGTCAATTGGACAGCTACTTAAGCTTTGGGACAAACAAACCTGATTATTTAGTCCCATGGATTAGTGTAGCAGATACTCTTTCAGCAGCTCCAGCGCGCGAGCGTAGCCCTGCAGGCCCTCGCCGATGATGGTGGCGAAGCAGGCCAGGCGGGCGTAGCTCACCTGGCGGAAGTCCTCGCGTGTTTCGACGGCGCTAATGTGGACCTCCACAGCCGGGATGGCGACGGCTTTGAGCGCGTCCAGAATCGCCACGCTCGTGTGCGTATAGGCAGCCGGGTTGATGACGATGCCGTCGACCTTGCCGTAGGCCTCCTGGATCTTGTCGACGATGCTGCCCTCGTGGTTAGACTGGAAAACCTCGACCTCGTCGAAGCCCTGTGCGGCGCCCGCTTCCTGGCAGATCTGCACTAAGCGGTCGTAGTTGTCGTTGCCATAGATGCCCGGCTCGCGAATGCCGAGCATGTTGAGGTTGGGGCCGTTGATGACGAGTGCTTTCATGGTTGCTTCCTTTGCGGTTGAAAAACCACCACAAAGATGCCTGTCCCCTTTGTGGTGGTTTTGGTTAGAGAGCGGGTGGGAGGGTCTCGAGGACGGCGCGGGCGGTGTTGGCGGCGCAGTCACGCGAGTCGATGATGCAGCCGGCCCAGGCGCAGTAGCGCGGCATGCGCTGCTCGGCGAGCTTGTCGATGCCATCGCGGGCGGTGATGGGGCGGCCCTTGTGGGCGAGTTCGTCGAGCTTGCGGTTGAGCATCACAATCTGGCTGTTCTGGTGCAGCAGCGGATAGTTCTCGTCACGCGTGACCACGCCGCCGCCGGTGGAGAGCACCAGGCCGCTGCGCTTGGAGATGTCGGACAGCGCCGCCGTCTCCTGCTCGCGGAAGGCCGCCTCGCCGCGCTCGACGATAAAGTCGGCACAGGGCATGCCGAGGCGTTCCTCGAGGGCGCGGTCCAGGTCGATGTGCTCGCGACCCGTGAGCAGGGCAATCTGCTCACCCACGCGGGTCTTGCCCGAGCCCGGCATGCCGATCAGCGCGATGTTCTGCTCGCGGCGTGACAAACGCTCCGCTACATCCAAGATGCGCTCGCGCGGGGTGACCTGGCCGGTATAGCGCTCGACGGCCTGTGCCGCTTGGGCCACGAGCATTAGCAGGCCGCCGATGCAGGGGATGCCGCGGCGCTCGGCCTCGAGCATGAGTCCCGTGCGGGCGGGGTTGTAGACAATGTCGATAACGCCTTCGAGCGCATCGAGCCCTTCGAGCGTGCAAGGCGCGTCGGGGCAATGGGGGAACATGCCGGCGGGCGTGCAGTTGACGAGTAGGGCGGCGTCGAACTGCTGCGCGATGTTGCCGTAGTTGACCTCGCTCGTGCGGCCCACGGGCACCACGGTGGCGCCAAGGTCGCCGAGCACCATGCTTGCCGTGGTGCCGGCACCACCGGTAGCGCCAAGCACGAGGACCTTCTTGCCGGTAACCTCAACCCCCAGCTCCTCGACCAGGCACTGAAAACCAAAGTAGTCGGTGTTGTCGCCGCGCAGGCGCCCGTCGGGCAGGCGCGTGATGGTGTTGACGTTGCCCATGCGCTCGGCGAGCGGGCTCAGCTCGTCCAGGTAGTTCATGACGGCGCGTTTGTAGGGGATGGTCACGTTGGTGCCTTCCCACTCGTTGCCGGTCATAAAGGCCGCGAGGTCCTCGGGCTCGCGCTCAAATCGCACGTACTCGAGCCCAGCGAGCTCTTTGTAGATGGTCGGGGTGTAGCTGTGGCCCAGCACGCGGCCCAGTACGCCGTAGGGGCGGGTTGCGGCGGTATCGGTCATCTAGAGCACCTCCGTGTAGCTGCCAAAGTAGGTGAAGCTCTCACACACGTCGTCGATCGAATCGAGCAGGTCGTCGAGGGCCTTGCTGCCAAAGGGACAGTCCAGGTCAAAGTAGAACATAAACTCAAAGTCGCGACCGGGGATGGGGCGGCTCTCGAGCTTGATGAGGTTGATGTTGAGTGCGTAGAAGCGCTCGAGCACGCGATAGAGGGCGCCCGGCTCGTTGGCCGTGGTGATCATGAGCGAGGTACGGTTGGCACCGGGATAGACGCGTGGCTCGCGGCTGATGACGACAAAGCGCGTGTAGTTGTTGTCCGAGTCCTGGATGTTGGACTCCAGCACCTCCAGGCCATAGAGTGCCGCGCAGCTGCGCGATGCGATGGCGGCAACATCGGTGCGGTCGGAATTGGCGACCATCTCGGCCGACATGGCGGTGTTGGGGTACTTGGTGGCGTGCAGGTCGTGGGACTCGATAAAGCCCGCACACTGGGCAATGGCTTGGCCGTGGCTGTAGACCTCGCGCACGTCGGCGAGCTTGGTGCCGGGCTTGACGAGCATGTTGTGGTCGATCTTGAGGCGAAGCGAGCGCACGATGTGGAAGTCGAACTGGGCGAGCAGGTCGTAGACGGCGTTGACCGAGCCGGCGGTGGAGTTCTCGATGGGCAGCACGCCAAACTCGCAGAAGCCGTCGCGCACAGCGCGCATAACGCCTTCGAAGGTCTCGAAAAACGCGATGTCGGGCACGTCGAAGAGTTTGCACGCGGCGATCTGGCTATAGGCACCTTCCACGCCCTGGCAGGCGACGGTTGCCGTCTGAGGGAAGGGCGTGTCAAAGGCTGCAGCCGTGGCGTGGGCCTTTTGCGAGACGGTGATGCCCTTGAGCTCGTTGATGTAGCGCTGCTGCTCGGCCTTGCTCATGCTCATAAGGAGGCGGAACAGGGTGATGGTCTGCGCCTCGTAGCGCTCGGGCGCGCGGCTGGCGAGGTTGTTGAGTTTTGAGCGCTCGCGGGCGGGGTCAAAGACGGCCTTGCCCATCTCGATCTTGGATTTGGCGACTTCGGTGGCAATATCCATGCGCTCGACAAAGCTGTTGAGCAGCGTGGTGTCGATGCCATCGATGGCCTGGCGGATGTCAGCAAGGTCCATAGGGACCCCTTTCGTGAATGGTTGCCTGGGGTAGTTAATTTGGGACGGGGCTTTTTTAGCTACCCTTTGACTGTCGACGAATCGATGGGTGCCAGGGCAAATATTAACTGGCATATGGGGGTAGCTAAAATAGCCCCGTCCCAAATTAACTACCCTTGGGGTGGGTGGACTAAAGCTGTCCGGCGTCCTCTAGGAGGGCGTCCCAAATCGCGAGGGCAGCTGCTGCTTCGGCTACGGGGACGGCTCGGGTGACGATACAGGGATCGTGACGGCCGTGGACCGAGAGCCCGGCATTTTCCATGGCGTCCATGTCCACGGTCTGCTGCTCGCGGCCAATGGAGGGCGTCGGCTTTACGGCCATACGCCACATGACGGGCGCGCCGGTCGAAATACCGCCCAGGATGCCGCCGGCGTTGTTGGATTCGACCTCGATCTTTCCGGTCTCGGCGTCGATGCGATACGGATCGTTGTTCTCGCTGCCGCGCATGGCGGCCACGGCAAAACCCATGCCAAACTCCACGCCCTTTACGGCGGGAATGCCAAACGCGATTTGCGCGATGCGGTTCTCGATACCGTCGAACATGGGGTCGCCGATGCCCGCGGGAAGCCCGTAAATGCCGCACTCCACGATGCCGCCGATGCTGTCGAGTTCGTCGCGCGCGGCTAGGATCTCCTCGCGCATGCGGCCGGCTGCGGCGGCGTCAATGCACGGCAGATCGTTCGTAAGGATCGCCTTGCGGTCGGCCTCGCGATAGACCATATCGTCCATCGGCAGGTCGGAGATGCCGCCGATCTGCGCGACGTGCGCCATGACCTGAATGCCGCGGGCCTCGAGTGCCTGCAGCGCAATGCCGCCGGCGATGCACAGGGGTGCCGTTAGGCGGCCGGAGAAATGCCCGCCACCAGCGACATCGTGCATGTTGTGATACTTCACACGCGCCGGGTAATCGGCATGTCCCGGACGGGGCTTGCGGCGCAGCTCGGAGTAATCCTTGGAGCGCGTGTTGGTGTTCTCGATAATCGCGGCAATGGGCGCGCCGGTGGTATGTCCATCGACAACACCGGCGATGATGTGGGCGGCGTCGGCCTCGCGGCGTTTGGTCGCGGTCTCGTCGCGGCCGGGGGCGCGACGGTCGAGGAAGGCCTGCAGCTTCTCCTGGTCCACAGCGATGCCCGCCGGGATGCCATCGAGCGAGCAGCCGATAGCGGGGGAGTGCGATTGGCCGAAGATGCTTAAGTGCAATACGTTGCCAAAGGTCGAGGACATGCTATTCCTCCTCGAGTGTGACCTTGCCGCCCAACAGGCGGTAGTGGTCGAAGAAATCGGGATAGGACTTGTTGACGGCCTCGGCGCCGTGGATCACGACCTCGCCGGTGGCACGGCTCGCAGCGATGGCGGCCATCATGGCGATGCGGTGGTCGTTGTGCGAATCGACCTCGCCGCCGGTGAAGGCATCGACACCCTTGATGATGAGGTCGTCACCGGCGATGCGCACCTGTGCGCCCAGCGCGGTGAGCTCGCGGGTGGTGGTGACCAGACGGTCAGATTCCTTGATGCGCAGGCGCGCACAGTCACGGATGAACGTGCGGCCCTGAGCCAGCGAGGCCACGGCCGAGATAACGGGTACCAGGTCGGGAATGTCGTGGGCGCTCATCTCAAAGCCGGCGAGCTTGTCGGACTGCACGGTGGCGGCGTTGGTGGAGCGCACGATGCGGGCGCCAAAGCGCGAAAGCGCGGCAAGCACGTTGCGGTCGCCCTGCGCGGAGCTCAGCGACACGCCCTCCACGGTGATGGGGTCGGTGCCGATGGCGCCAGCGCACAACCAAAAGGCGGCGTTGGACCAGTCGCCCTCGACGGCCACGCTGCCGGGCGTGCGGTACGAGCCACTGCTCACGCGGAAGTTCGTGACCTCGGGCTGACCGTCCTTGGCGGGAATGCGCTCGACGTTGACCTCAACGCCAAAGGCCTTCATGGCCTGGATCGATAGGTTGATGTAGGGGCGGCTCTCAATGAGGCCGGTCACCTGCACACATGAGGGCTGGGCGAGCAACGGGGCCGCCAGCAGCAGGCCCGAGATATACTGCGAGCTCACGTTGCCCGGCAGCACAAAGGTGCCCGGGCGCATGCGGCCGCTTGTCTTGAGCGGAAAACCGCCCAGACCCTGCAGGTCGCAGCCGGCGGCGATGATCTCGTCCGAGAGCGGGGACAGCGGGCGGGCGCCCAAGCGTCCCTGACCCACAAAAGTTGCTTCTGCGCCCAGCGCGCAGGCGACGGGCAACATAAAGCGGAGCGTGGAGCCGCTTTCGCCGCAGTCAAGCGTTCCGCCGGCAAGTGCCTTGAGCAGGCCAAACTCAATGCTCTTCATAGTGGGGTGGACCTGGAAGCCGTCCTCGACGGTCTCGATGCGAGCACCCAGGGCCGTAAGGCAGCGCACCGTGGCCTCGATGTCGGCGCAGGTGGTGTTGCAGGTGACGCGCGTCTCGCCGTTGGCAAGCGCAGCGCAGATGATGAGGCGATGCGCCATCGACTTGGACGCGATCGCGGGAACGGTGCCCTTGAGCGGGGAGGGGGTGATGCGGGCTAGCATGCGGATGCGTCTCCCTTCTGGCCGAGGCCCTCGGCAATGAGTTCGTGGAAAGTGGAAAGCGGCGTGCGGTCGATGCAGCAGCGGCCAATGCCGTGCGGAATCACCAGGTCGATGGTGTCGCCCGCGCGCTTCTTGTCGTGGAGCGCCTCGGCAAAGACGGCATCGGCATCTAGGTCGCAGCGGGTCTTGAGGCCATGGCGGGCGCAGAGCTCCTCAATACGACCGGGCAGTGCAGCATCGCAAACGCCGTGCAGGGCCGCGGCGCGCGTGATAATGCCCATGCCGATCGACACGCAGTTGCCGTGTCCGAGCTCAAAGTGCTCGCAAGCCTCGACGGCGTGTCCGGCGCTGTGTCCAAAGTTGAGGAGCTTGCGCTGGTTGGTTTCGCGCTCGTCGGCGACGACCACGGCGCGCTTGATGTCGATATTGCGGGCGATGATGAGTGCTACGCGGGCCACATCGCGGTTGAGCAGCTCCAGCGTGAGCGGGGTCTTCTCCAGCTCGGCGAAAAGCTCCGGGTCGGCGATCACGGCGTGCTTGACGACCTCGCCGCAGCCGTCGGCGAACTGCTCGGGCGTGAGGGTGGCCAGGCACCCCACGTCGGCGATAACCACGCTCGGCTGCCAAAAGGCGCCGGCCAAGTTCTTGCCGGCAGCCAGGTCGATGGCGGTCTTGCCGCCCACCGACGAATCCACCATGGCGAGCAGGCTCGTCGGGATCTGCACAAACTTGCAGCCGCGCATGTAGGTCGCGGCCACAAAGCCCGCCACATCGCCCACGACGCCGCCCCCGAGTGCCACGATCACGTCGGAGCGCGAAAGCTCGTGCTCGGCCACAAACTCCAAAATGGCAACATAGGTTTCGGCGCGCTTATGGGCCTCGCCGGCCTCGAAGGTGCAGATGCTCACCTCGTAGCCTGATGCCTCCAGGCTCTGCTTAACGGGCATCTGGTAGAGCGGGCCTACGTTGGTGTCCGTCACGATGACGGCCTTGGTGCCGCCGGCAGTGGCGCGCACGAGCGGTCCCGCCTGCTCCAGCAAAAACGTGCCAACATGCACCTGGTAGGGGCGTGCGGTGTCGATATCGATGGTAATCGCCATAAGCTTCGGTCCTTTCGACCTGGCGTGATAGGTGGTCTAGTGGGAGGCCTCGTCGTCGAGTGCGCGCTTAATGCGGTCGCCCTCGGCAAGGAGATTCTCCAGATAGCGCTGGTCGCGGTTCTTGAGCGCACGGCTGTAGGCGCCAAGCGACTCGATCAGATGGTCGATCTCGAAGGCGAGCGCGTCGGCGTCGTCGATCATGAGCTCGGACCACATTTGCGGGTTGAGGTGCGCCACGCGGGTGAGATCGCGGTAGCTACCGGCCGAAAAGCCGTGGTGGACCTGGGCGGTGGGGCTTTTGACGTAGGCGTTGGATACCACGTGCGCAAGCTGGCTCGTGAAGGCGATGACGCGGTCGTGCTCGGCGGCGCTGGTCACGCTGAACTTGCCAAACCCTAAGGGACGCACCATCTCGCGCACCTGGCCCAAGAGCTCCAGCTTAAGGGCATCGTCTACCGCGGGCGGAACGAGCACGAGCGGTGCGTCCTGGAACAGGTCGGCGCGGGAGTGCGCATAGCCCGAGTACTGCATGCCCGCCATGGGGTGCGCGCCCACAAAGTAAAAGCCGTGCTCGCGGGCAAGCTCAAAGGCGCGCTCGCACACGATGCCCTTGACGCCCACCGTGTCGATCACCACGGGGCCCATGATGGCCTCGGTGTCGGTGGCGTCGGCGAGCGCCTGGGCGTGCGCCTCGAGCCACTCGATGCATGCCTCGGGATAGCAGGCAAGGACGATGATGTCGCATTCGCCGAGTGTCTTGTCGTTGAGCTCTCCGGCGACAGTGCCCATGCTGGCAGCCGTCATGACATCGTCATCGGGGTCCCAGGCCAGCACTCGGACGCCCGCCTGCGCATAGCCGCGGGCAAAACTGCCGCCGATGAGGCCAAGGCCGACGATGCCGGCACACTTGGGGCCGCCCTGGTTAACGCGCGCGTTTCTCGCCGTACCCATGGGCTACTCCATGGTCTCTTGGCAGACAACCTCGCGGATGGCTCGGATGCGGCGCATGGTGTCGTCGAACTGATCGGGGGTGAGGGCCTGGGCGCCGTCGGACCAGGCGCGGCTCGGCTCGTCGTGGACCTCGATCTCCAGGCCGTTGGCACCACAGGCGGTCGCGGCGAGCGCCATGGGCTCAACGTAGCGGGTGTAGCCGGTGGCGTGGCTGGGGTCGGCGACGACGGGCAGGTGCGACAGGTGGTGCAGCACCGGCACGGCGTTGAGGTCGAAGGTATTGCGGGTGCGGGTCTCGAAGGTGCGGATGCCGCGCTCGCACAGGATGACGTTGTCGTTGCCCTCGCTCATGATGTACTCGGCGGCCATGAGCAGCTCATCGATCGTGCCGGACATGCCGCGCTTAAGCAAGACCGGAGTCTTGGTCTTGCCGACCTCTTTGAGCAGAGGGAAGTTCTGGGCGTTGCGGGCGCCGATCTGCATGACGTCGATCTTCTTGTCCAGGAAGACCTGCACGTCGCGTGGGTCCATGATCTCGGTGACGATCGGCATGTCGAGCTCGGCAGACGCCTCGCACAGCAGGTCGAGGCCGGCAGGGCCCATGCCCTGGTAGGCGTAGGGGGAGGTGCGGGGCTTGTAGGCACCGCCGCGCAGCATCGTGGCGCCGGCGGCCTTTACGCGACGTGCGATGCGGATGAGGTTCTCGCCCTCGACGGAGCAGGGACCGGCGATGACCTGGAACTGGTCGCCGCCGATCTTGACGCCGTGGCCGCAGTCGATGACGGAGTCCTCGGGGTGGAACTTGCGGTTGGCGCGCTTGAACGGCTCGGAGACGCGCTGCACACGCTCGACGACATCCATGGACTCGAGCAGGAACGGGTCGATCTTGGTCGTATCGCCCACCAGGCCGATGATCGTCTCGTTCTCGCCGCGCGAGACATCGGTCTTCAGGCCCTTTTTCTCAATCCAGCTGACGATATGGCCGACGGCCTCGTCGCTGGCGCTCTGCTTTAAAATTGCAATCATGGTGTGCCTCTCACCTCGATGGATAATCCTTGCAAAAACGGCCCGCATCGCGAGCCGTGTATATATGGTGCATGAGAGTTTATACTATCTGACTCGCTTTTGCCTTCTAAAGCGGGCCGTTGCGCCGCGTCTCCCACGTAATTGCAAAGCTTTTTCTTTTATTTTGATAGCCCGTGGTGCACTTGGGTATAATGCCAAACGTTGCCCTATTAGCTCAGGGGATTAGAGCGTCTGCCTCCGGAGCAGAAGGCCGTTGGTTCGAATCCAACATGGGGCACCATCGAACGTAAGACCGTCCGAACCTCGCATGGTCCGGGCGGTTTTCTTATACCGACGCGACGTGATGGGACGTGGTATGGCAGCAACGGATATCGAGCGCGGACTCTCAACCGCCGAGGTCGAGGAGCGCATCGCCGCCGGTAAGATCAACCGCAACATGGAGCTCAAGACCAAGTCGGTCAAAGAGCTCATCATCGAGAACCTCTGCACGCTGTTCAATTTGATCAACGTGATCTTGGCGTTCCTGGTCATTTTGACCGGTTCGTTTAAGAACCTGACGTTCCTGTTTGTGGTGTTCCTCAATACCGCTATTGGCGTCATTCAATCCATGCGGTCCGAGAAGATGGTCGATAAGCTCACGCTGCTGACCTCTAAGAAGGCCATCGCGGTGCGCGACGGTGCCGAGGTGGAGCTCGACTTGGACCAGATCGTGCTCGACGACATCATCCGCCTGGGGCGCGGCGACCAGATTCCCGCTGACGCCGTGGTGGTTTCCGGCGAAGCGCTCGTGAACGAGAGCCTGCTGACGGGCGAGAGCGACCTTATTAAGAAGCAGCCCGGTTCCGAGCTCATGAGCGGCAGTTTTATCGACTCGGGCCTGCTGCGCGCTCGCGTGATCCATGTCGGCGCCGACAACTACGTGGCTAAGATCAATAACGAGGCCAAATACGTCAAAAAGGTCAATTCCGAGATCATGAACGCGCTTAACGCCATCGTGCGCTTTGCGAGCATCATCATGATCCCGCTCGGTTTGGCGTTGTTTGCCTCGAGTGTGAGCGAGCTGTGGGATGCCGCGGGAACCCCGGGCGATAGCGCGCTTTCGTGGTGCTTCTCCGAGCTGTTGGCTGGTCATGTGCCTTCGTCGGCGCTGCTGTCCACGGTGGGTGCCCTGCTGGGCATGATCCCGCAAGGCCTGGTGCTGCTGACCTCGTCGGTGCTCGCCATCGCCACGGTGCGCCTGGCCCGCCGCAAGGTGCTGGCACAGCAGCTCTACTGCATCGAGACGCTCGCTCGCGTTGACGTGCTGTGCCTGGACAAGACGGGCACCATCACGTCGGGCCGTATGGAGGTCGAGGGCACGTATCCGCTGCCTGTTGAGGGTGTTGGCTTTGGCGTGGACTCGGACGAGGCGGCTGTTCCCGTCGATACCACAGTGCTCGATTTTGCGCTGGCTAACGTGGCACGTGCGACTTCGGCCGATGCCAACGAGACCTGCCAGGCGCTGCTCAACTATTACGCCGATCGCCCGGTCGAGGTGTCCGAGCCGCTGTCGGTCATTCCATTCTCGTCGTCTAAAAAATGGAGCGGCGCTTCTTTTGCGCAGGGCTCCTACGTAATGGGCGCCGCGCAATTTGTGCTCTCTGATCGTGCGTTTGCCCAGGTCGAGAACCGTGTCGCCGAGCTTGCCGATACCTGCCGCGTGCTCGTGGTGGCGCGCGTGGACGGCTTTACGCCCGATGGGGATATGGTGGGCGAGGCCGAGCCCGTGGGATTTGTGACCATCCGCGACGAGATTCGTACCTCGGCGGCCGAGACCATCGGCTACTTTAACGAGCAGGGCGTGACCCTCAACGTGATCAGCGGCGACGACCCACGTACGGTGTCGTCGATCGCGCGCGTGGTGGGCGTGCCGGGGGCGGACGCTTATGTGGACGCCACGACGCTCGATACGCCGGCCAAGCTCGATGCCGCAGTGGACCGCTACCATGTCTTTGGTCGTGTGACCCCGCAGCAGAAGCGCGAGCTCGTGCAGGCGCTCAAGCGCCGCGAGCACACCGTGGCCATGACGGGCGACGGCGTCAACGACGTGCTGGCGCTCAAGGAGGCCGACTGCTCCGTCGCCATGGCGGCCGGCTCCGATGCCGCGCGCAACGTGGCCGAGATCGTACTCGTCGACAACGATTTTGCCTCGATGCCCGCCGTGGTGGCCGAGGGCCGTCGCTCCATCAACAACCTGCAGCGTTCGGCCTCACTGTTCCTGACCAAGACGCTGTTCTCGATGGGCCTGGCGGCGCTGTGTATCGCGCTGCCGCCGTACCCCCTCGAGCCCATCCAGATGACGCTCATTAACTTCTTCTGCATCGGCGCGCCGGGCTTTGTGTTGGGCCTGGAGCCCAACAATGCTCGTGTGAAGGGTGCGTTTTTGAGCAACGTACTCAAGCGTGCACTGCCGGCGTCGATTGCGGTCATTTTGGCTGCGGCGCTCGATATCTTTGTGGCGCGCGTGTTTGGCTTTAGCCAGCTCACGCTGTCTACGATGTGCCTGCTTACGTCGTGCGCGGCGAGCGTCAGCCTAATCTGGCGCATCTCGCAGCCTCTCACGCCCTTACGTGTGGTGCTCTTTGTGTTTGTAGTCGCCGGCATCCTGGTGGGCGTTATCGGATTCCCGGAGCTGCTGTCTATTGCCAACCTGTCGATGGGCCAGATGGTTATCTTGGCTGTTATCGTGGTCTTTACCTGCTCGGTGTTCTTTAAGCTCGCCACGATGATGGATTCGCTCAAGCCGCGTCGTCGTCATGCCGCAACTGGTTTTGGCCGCGGTGTGCGCGTCCGCCTGGGTCGCGGTGGCGGCAAGGTGAGCTCGACGGGCTCGACGGCCGAACGTTTTGCCAAGCGCGTCGCCGCCGACATGGCGCAGCGCCGCGAAGATCGCACCGCTCGCGAGGCCGAGGCCCGCGCACTCGAGGGCGTGGCCCAGGCCCAGCCCAAGAAAAAGAAGAGTACCGGAGCTAAGCGCTCTCGTGTGACCAAGTCCGCCCAAGGCATCAAAGTCTCGATGCCAAGCAAAAAGAAGAAGTAGCTACGCGCCCTGGCGATGTTGAATTGGTGCCTTGTTCCTGTGGGGCCGTGGCGATGTTATGCTCTAACCTCGATTGTTTGAATTGCTTCGAAAAGAGGATGCCGTGATCTGCCCGCATTGCCTTAAGACTATCGAGGACGGCGCCTCGTTCTGCCCCTACTGCAACGCCTATGTGGGTCCGGGCGATGGTCCCGAGCACACCGAGTTCGTGTTCTGTGAGGGCTGCGGTGCCCGTCTTTCTCCGCATGATCGCACGTGCCCAAAATGCGGACGCCCTGCTCCGGGTATCCTCTCCGAGGACGCGGCCGCATCCGACCTGGCAGCGGGCCGCACGGCGGGCTTTCCGCGCCTAACGCAAGAGCAGATCGATACCGAGGTGCCTCATGCGCCCGCCTCGGCTGCCGCGGTTCTTTCGGACGCCGCCGATCCTAACGAGACCTGCGTGCTGCCGGCTTTCGATAAGGATTTCGGTATCCCCAAGGTCGATATTCCCACGCCCGTTTCCCTGCATGACGATGCTCAAAAACCCAAGCGCAAGGTGCATCCCGACGAGGACGCCTATCACAAGCACAAGCGTCATATCCCCAAGCCGCTCATCGTCATCGCGGTCCTTGCCGTCGTTTGCGGCGGTGCCTATTGGTTCGTGACGGCCGATCCCATGGGTGTCATGCCTGCCTTCTACGACCAGTTTGGCCAGGCTGCGCAGACGACCTTCCCCACGCGCCAAAAGGGCGAGGCGACTGAGGACGATACCAAGCAGGACGATTCTGCCGAGGTGGTCCAGGAAGAAACCGTGCTCACCGATGATCAGCTCTATACCAGACTCGACGGTCTGTATCAGACCATCGTGTCCTACGGTGATGAGGACCAGATCGGCGAGGTCATCGATTCCTTTAACAACGGCTATCTCCGAACGCCGCTGTCCACCCGCCAGGAGCTGTCGCAGAGTGCCTACGCCCTGCGCGACCAGATCAAAAAGACGCAAGATGAGCTTAACAACCTTAAGTATCAGGACGATACGGTCTATGCGGACGACATCGCCCACTTAAAGCAGCTTGCCGAGTGGATGTACGAGCGTGTCGACGTGATCTGCCAGAGCTGGGATATCTCGCTGGCCATTCCTGATGGTGAGTCGATGAGTTCCCACCAAAGCGAGATCCTGGCGCCCATCGCGCAGGGCGGCAACAGCGCGCTGAACCAGTACGACGCCAATGTGGGCTCCTGGAAGCCGCAGCAGCGTTCCTAAAATTAGTTCGCCATAGTCGGCATAACCTACGTGCGCAATTGATGTAAGCGCATGCTTATTGCTACAATTCGTACAAATATGCTTTAAACGCACGAGGAAGGAACCACATGTTTGGTTTTAAGAAAGAGCTCTACACGCCCGAGTATCAGCTTGCCGGCGACGAGTGCGCCGTTATCGAGACGTCGAAGGGTACCATCAAGGTCAAGTTTGACGGTGAGGGCGCTCCCATTCATGTCGCGAACTTCTGCGAGCTTTCCACGATGGGTTTCTATGATGGCCTTAAGTTCCATCGCTATGTGCCCGGCTTTGTCATTCAGGGCGGCGACCCCAATACCCGCGATATGTCCGGCGCCGACGTCGCTGCCGGTCTTGAGGGCCCTGACGGCATGCCCGGTACCGGTGGTCCCGGCTACTGCATCAAGGGCGAGTTTGCCACCAATCCGCGCAACAGCCATGTCGATGGTGCCCTTGCCATGGCACGCTCCATGGACCCCGATTCCGCGGGTTCGCAGTTCTACTTCTGCCTGGGTGCCCAGCATAACCTCGATTCCGGTTACACCGTCTTTGGTACCACGGTCGAGGGTCTCGATGTGATTTCGCAGCTGCGTGCCGGCGACGAGATCGTCCATGTCGAGATCGTTCACGAGTAAAGGGGACTTCCTTGAATAGCCAGCTGATCCAACAGGGCCGCGCCGCTTACCGCGCGGGTGATTTTTCCGCTGCAGCCCAGATGCTTGGGGCGGCAAAAACTCCCGATGAGATTATGGGCGAGGCCGATCACCTTCGTGGCAACGCCTTGATGCACCTGGGCATGTATGCCGAGGCCGCCGAGGCCTACGCCGCTGCCCTCAATGACGGCACCTACGGCAAGCGCGGCGCGCTGCTCACCAACCGCGGCAAGGCACTCGCCGCCGTGGGCGACTACACGACGGCCGCCCAGGCGTTCTCTGCTGCTACGCAGGATGCTTCCTATGCCACGCCGTTCAAGGCCTATCTGGGCCTGGGTAACGCGCTGTTCCAGTCGGGCGACTATGCCAACGCGGGTACTGCCTTCCGTCAGGCTGCCATCGACGGCGCCAATCCGGCTCCTGCCGCCGCACTGGGCGAGCTTGGTCGTTGCTTCATTAAGCTCGGCCGTCCGGCGGATGCCGTGGAGACCTACCGCACGGCTATCGACTTTGCCGGCCCCCGCGACGACACGCGTGCGCTCAACGCCGGCATGGGTCAGGCGCTTTCTGCCGCCGGCCGTCCCTCCGACGCACTCGACGCCTTTAACGCCGCTACTGCAGATGGCATCTACCAGCTCACCTCCGAGCAGGCCGATGAGCTTGCCCGCGTGCACGATTCGCTTGCCGCGATGTCTGCCCAGACGGCTATGGCCACGGCTCCGACGCCCGCGATGGACGCTCCTGCCGTCGATCCGCTCGATCCTACGGGCGCGACCGGTCAGTTTATGCCCGATCCCTCGGACACCGGCTTCTTTACGCTGTCCGAGTCCGAGATGGTCCAGCAGGACCGTCAGGATCGTAAGCAGGCCAAGGTCCGTCGTCGCCATCGCCACACGGGTCTCAAAGTCTTCATCGTGCTGCTTCTGCTCATTTTGATCGCCGCGGGCGGTCTGGGCTTTGCCTACACGCGCGGCTTTGGCTTCCCGTCTCAGGAGTCTGTCGTTTCCGATCTGTTCCAGGCTGCCGGGGACGGTGACACCGCAAAGGCCGAGTCTTGCCTGGCCTCGAGTCTGTCCGAGGACGCCAAGTCGATGATCATCTCTTCGATTCCGCAGGGCGCCACCGTGTCCGTCGAGGGCATGGATCAGTCCATGACCGAGACGACCGCTAAGGTGAAGGCATCGCTGTCCAAGGGCGGCGAGCAGGAGTACACCGTCAAATTCGTGCGCTCCGACAACCATATCGGCTGGGCCGTTTCCTCGCTCGATATGGATTTCTCGGCTGCTGACAACCAGTAGTGACCTTATGGGATTTAGCTTTGCCCGGCGCTTCACCGCAAGTGAGGTGCCGGGCTTGCGCTAGTATGATGAGCTAGTAGTTTTCCAGCAATCATCCAACACATCAGGAGTTGCGTTGTTTTCTTTGATGGATATGTTCTTCGGTAGCTATGCGGGCGATCTTGCCATCGACCTCGGCACCGCAAATACGCTTGTCTCCGTGCGCGGCAAGGGCATCGTCATTCGTGAGCCCTCCGTCGTCGCCATCGACAAGAACGACGAGCGCATCCTGGCGGTCGGTATCGAGGCAAAGCGCATGCTTGGCCGTACGCCCGGCAACATCGTGGCCGTTCGTCCCCTGAAGGACGGCGTCATCGCCGACTTCGATGTTACCGAAGCCATGCTTCGCTACTTTATCGACAAGGCTTCCGAGAAGCGCTATCCGTGGACCCCGCGTCCGCGCGTTGTCGTCTGCGTTCCCTCCGGCGTCACGTCGGTCGAGAAGCGTGCCGTCTTTGAGGCCACGATCCAGGCCGGCGCTCGCCAGGCCTATCTGATCGAAGAGCCTATGGCCGCCGCTATCGGCGCCGATCTGCCCGTCGAGGAACCCACCGGCTCCATGGTCATCGACATCGGTGGCGGTACCACCGAGGTTGCCGTTATCGCTATGGGTGGCATCGTCGTCTCGCAGTCCATCCGTATTGCCGGCGACGAGTTCGATCAGGCCATCCTCACGCACGTTCGTGATGCCTACAACTTGGCCATCGGCGAGCGTACGGCAGAGGACATCAAGATCAAGGTCGGCTCCGCCGTGCCGCTCAAGGACGAGCTCGACGTCGAGGTCAACGGCCGCGACGTGATCACCGGTCTGCCCAAGACCGTGCGCATCGAGAGCGAGGAGATTCGTCGCGCGCTCAACAAGCCGCTCGACGAGATGGCCAAGGCCGTCAAGGACGCACTCGACGCTACGCCTCCCGATCTTGCCTCGGACCTTATGTACTACGGTATTTTGCTGACTGGTGGCGGCGCGCTGCTGCGCGGTCTCGACGTGCGCCTGCGCGATGAGACCGGTGTTTCGGTCAACGTCAGCCCCACGGCGCTCGATAACGTCGTTAACGGCTGTGCCCGCGTGCTCGAGGCCAATGCGTTTGATGGCGGCTTCGTCCAGACCAATGCTTAATTTCCAAAAGGTGGATTCCATTTGGCACGATCTTCGGGTTTCTCCACAAATCTGAATACCAAGCGACAATCAACGGGTATGCGCCCGTTGATTGTTTTCAGCCTGATTTCGGTGTTGCTGCTCACGTTTTACATCCGCGAGGGCGAGGCAGGACCGATTCATGCCGTGCGTTCGGGCGTGACGACGATTACCTCGCCGGTGCGCTTTGTGGGCTCGGCTGTGGCGGCCCCCTTCAATGCGATCGGCAACGTGTTCTCTAACCTTACGGCGTCGCAGGACACGCTTGACGAGCTTAAGAAGCAAAACGAGGAGCTGACCTCTAAGGTTGCTGAGCTCTCCGAGGCTCAAAAGACCGCCGAGCGTCTGGAGGGGCTGGTCGGCCTGCAGTCGACCTACAACCTCAAATCGACCGCTGCTCGTATCGTTGGTGCCTCGGGCGATGCCTGGACCTCGACCGTAACCATCGACAAGGGCTCTGCCGACGGCCTTACCATCAACATGCCCGTGACGAGTTCTGCCGGTGTTATCGGTCAGATTATCGAGGTATCGGCCAAGACCTCTACCGTGCGCCTTATTGGCGACGAGAACTCGGGTGTGTCCGCCATGGTACAGGACACGCGCGCCCAGGGCATGCTGCAGGGTCAGGCTGACGGCACGCTGCGTCTTGAGTACGTGAGCGTCGACTCCGATGTTAAGGTTGGCGACATCATCGTGACCTCGGGCATTGGCGGTGTATTCCCCAAGGGTCTACCGCTCGGCACCGTCTCGTCGGTTGAGAAGTCGGCAAACGACGTGTACTACACCATTGTGGTGCGCGCTCAGACCACGGCCGAGAACAACGAGGAAGTGCTGGTCATCACCTCGCTGACCGACGAACAGTCGGCTTCGGATGAGGACGTGAGCACCGCTAATAGCACGCCGCAGGGAACGTCGCGCGACGCTGCGACCAAGACGAAGGACGAGAGTTCGGATGACAGTTCCGACGCGTCCGAGACGACCGATTCCGGCTCGAGCGAATAGGGGGCATGTCCATGGATCTACACGAGCAGGGGATGAGCTCCCGTACGTTTGTAATCGCCGCCATCGTGTGCGTGCTGCTGCAGGCAGGCCTGGCACCGCAGATCTCCATTGCGGGCGGTCGCGTCAACTTCATGATTATCCTGGTGTGCCTAAGCGTGTTCTCGGGCGACCCGACCCGTGCCGTCGTGTGCGGTTTTTGCAGCGGCTTGTTCTATGACCTGTCCGCTGCCGTGCCGGTGGGCATTATGTCGCTCCTGCTGACCGTGGGTTCTTTTGCCCTGGTGCACAGCGCCGTCGGTCAGACGGGCGGTACCCCAAGTGCGCGCGGCGTCACTGTGGGCGCCTTCGCGCTCGTCATTAATGTGATCTACAGCATCATCTTGCTGTTTATGGGTTTGGAGACGAGCTTTGTCGTGGCGATCTTCGGCCATGCGCTGCCGTCCTCGATCCTGACGGGTCTGGTTGCCATTCCGTTTTTGATGTCCGGCGTCGTGCCACAGTCCGGCTATGGATTCTCCGCACGTGGCGGACGCCAGACGGGTATGCGCTTTAAGCCCAAGACCCGCAAGCTCAAATAGGGGAGGCCCGTAGATGTCTTCCCAGTTGACGGTTATTATCGCCGGTATCGTGCTAGTTGTGGCCATCGTGGTCGCACTGGTCATCATGCGTCGCGGCGATTCCCGTTTTACCTACGATACGCAGCATGGAACGACCCCGCGCGCCACCGAGGGCGAGGGCAATACCGCGGTGACCGCCTTTAAGGGCCGCTTTTCCATCCTCACCACGGGTGTGGGCGCGATGTTTGCGGCGCTCGCCGTCAAGCTGTGGGGCATGCAGATGGTCTCGTCGGACTATTACGAGAAGCAGGCCAATAGTAATCAGACTCGCACCGTTACCACTCCTGCTGTGCGCGGCCGCATCCTCGACCGCAATGGCGTGGCGCTTGTCCAGAACCGTCCCTCACTTGCTGTCGTGGCCTACCGCGACCTTGCCGAGGATGAGGTCCTGGTTCGCCATCTTGCCAACGTGCTTGGAATGCCTTACGTGGCGGTCCTTCGCAATATTCAGGACAATACAGAGGGCGCTCAGAGCCTGCATACCATCGCGACGGACGTCCGTCGCTCCACGGTTGCCTATATTCAGGAGCATGCCGGCGAGTTCCCGGGCGTCAAGATTGCCGAGCGTACCGAGCGCCAGTATCCATATGGCGAGACGGCATGCCATATCTTGGGCTATACCGGCACCATTACCTCCGAGCAGCTCGAGGCTCAGAATAAGAAAACCTCTGGCGATGATGATGCTTCTGCTGGCAAGATTACGTACCAGTCGGGCGATATCGTGGGCCAGGCGGGCGTTGAGAGCTACTACGAAAACCTGCTGCAGGGTATTCGTGGCGAGCAGACCGTCAAGGTCGATGCCTCGGGCAATGTGACCGGTCAGGCCGGTGCCGTGCCCGCGAAGGCCGGCTCCGACATTAAGCTCACGCTCGACCTTAAGATCCAACAGGCCTGTGAGACGGCGCTGGCGAGCGCTATCGAGCTTGCCAAGACCACTGGTTACAGTAATGCCGGCAACGGCGCCGTGGTGTGTCTCGATCCCAACAATGGCGAGATCCTGGGCATGGCGAGCCGGCCCAAGTTCGATCCGTCTGTCTTTATCGGTGGTGTCTCAAATGACGTGTGGACCGAGCTCAATGATGACAAGGGTTCGCACCCGCTGCTCAACCGCGCCATTAGCGGACAGTACATGTCGGCCTCGACCATCAAGCCGCTCTCGGCACTGGCCGGTCTTGAGTTTGGAACCTACACTTCAACGCAGACAACCAACTGCACGGGCTATTGGACGGGCCTGGGCAAGGCTTGGGGCAAGCGCTGCTGGCTGACGTCTGGCCACGGCACCATGACGCTGCAGTCGGGTATCGCCAACTCGTGCGACCCCGTCTTCTATGACATGGGCAAGGCGTTCTTTTATGACGAGCAACATTCCGAGGGCCTGCAGGAGGTCTTTCGTCGCTGGGGCCTAGGCAAGACCTGCGGTATCGATCTGCCGAGTGAGGGCGCGGGCCGTATTCCCGATGCCGAGTGGAAAGAGTCGTACTTCACCGACGCATCTGCCGAGGACCGCAAGTGGAATGCCGGCGATATGACTAACATTGCTATCGGCCAGGGCGACATCCTGGTGACGCCCCTGCAGATGGCGTGCGCCTATATGGGTCTTGCCAACGGCGGCAAACAGTACGTGCCTCACGTGTTTTTGTCTGCCGTGTCGCGCGATGGCGACGGTGATGCCTATAAGTACAACGGCAAGGGCAAGAAGAAGCGCCTGGAGGCCAAGATCAACAGTGATTCGGATTTGGCTCTTGTTCGCAACGGCATGCATGACGTGATTTACACGGCATCGACGTCCCTGGCGGCTCACTTTGGCACCCTGACGCCGCAGGTATACGGCAAGTCGGGCACGGGCGAGAAAAGTGGCGAGGACGAATACGCGTGGTTCTGCGCCTATGCACCGGCCGATGATCCCAAGTATGTCATCGCTACCGTCCTGGAGCAGGGCGGCGGCGGCTCAGATACCGCGATGCATGTCGTGCGCGACGTGCTCGGCGTGATTTATGACGAGCCCGATACCTCTTCGGCCTCGGGCGATTCTTCGGTTCGATAGGAGGTTGCGATGGATTTTTCTCCGGCGGATCTGTTCCGTTCAACCAAGACCGGCTCTCGCAGCAGCCTGGACCGCGTCAACAAGCAACTTTCGGCCTCGCGCGGCACGTTTCGCCAAAAGGTGCATATCGGTGTGCTCGTGGCCACTGTGGCGCTCGTCGCCTACGGTGCCATCATCATCTGGTCGGCTTCGCAGTTTAAGGCCGATGCTTCGTTCTCACGCCATCTGCTGGGAATCGGCATCGGAGCGGTGCTGGCGGTGTTGGTCTGGCGTACCGACCTGCGCGGTATTTCCAATTTCTCGACGGCGTTGCTCGTCATCGACCTGATCGTGATCTTCTCGCCCAAGATTCCGGGCCTGTCCTATACGGGCGGTCTGGGCATGACGGGCTGGATCAAGATTCCCGGTATCGGTTTGACGTTCCAGCCGGTTGAGCTTGCCAAGCTCATCACCATCTTCTTTATTGCTACGCTTGGCTCGCAGTATAACGGTCGCATCGATACCGTTCGCGACTACGTCAAGCTCTGCGGCATGCTGTCCATTCCGTTTTTGGCCGTCGTTGCCATGGGCGACCTGGGCTCGGGCCTGGTTGTGTTGGTTTCGGGCGCCATCGTCATTTGTATGAGCGGCGCACGCCGCGAATGGGTGCTGTCGACCCTGGCCCTGCTCGTGGGCCTGGTGGCCCTCGTTCTGGCGCTCGATTCGGTTTTTGATTCGTTGCTCGGCCACGATGTGCTCATCAAGCAGTATCAGATGAACCGTCTGACGGTCTTTATCGACCCCGATAATGCCGATTCGGACGATGCCTACAACCTGCAGCAGTCGCTTATCGCCGTTGGCTCGGGCGGCTTCTTTGGTAAGGGTTTGGGCCATGCGACGCAGTCGGCCGGCGGCTTTCTGCCTGAGTTCCACACCGACTTCGTCTTCGCCTTCCTGTCCGAGACCTTTGGCTTTTGCGGTTCCTTTTTGCTCCTGTGCCTCTACGTGCTGCTGATCTTTTCGACGATTCGCGTCGCCTTTAAGTGTGAGTCGCTGTTTTTGCGTCTTTCGTGTGTGGGCATCGTTGGCATGTGGGCGTTTCAGACTTTCGAAAACATCGGCATGTGCATCGGCATGATGCCGATTACCGGTATTCCGCTACCGTTTATTAGCTTCGGTTCGTCTTCGATGATGATTCAGCTGCTGACGGTGGGTATCGTACAATCCATATGGCGGCATCGTTCGGGCGCCGCGTAACCGCTGGAGGGGTTTGCTATGAAAATTCCCGTAGATAAGCTGACCCGCGCTTTTAAGATGGGCGCGTCCGTTAAGAAGGATTCCGATACGCCGGTGCGCGTCTCGGTCTATCTGGATTCGTCCGCCTCGCGCTTTCTGGCCGAGACGGTGCGTGACGCCTTTGTGCCGCAGACGACCTCGGGCATTGTGCGCGTCGAGCGTCTCGGGGAGGAGCGAATTGCTCCAAAGACCGATACCGATGTGGTGCTGGTGCTCTCGTGTGGTTCCGACCGCTTGGAGAGTGCCGTGCAGGAGCTCGTGATCGCCGGCGCGCCCGTGTGCGTGCTTGCCGAGTCTGCTGTGGAGGTGCCGTTTATCGAGGAGTCCACGCCCATGCTCGGCGTGGTAGCGGCAACCGATAAGACGTATCTGCTCGAGACGCTTGCCCGCTGGATTCTCGATCGCACCGACAAGGAAACGGCTTTTGCGGCGAACTTTGCCTTCATGCGCATCGCGGCCGCCAATCGTATCATCACCTCGTGCGCGCTCACCAATATGGCGACCGGCGCGCTGGTGTTTTTGCCGGGCGCCGATTATCCCGTTATGGCGCTGGCGCAGGTGGGCATGCTCTTTGAGCTCGCTGCCGTCTTTGGACGCGGCATTAAGCCCGAGCGCGGCTACGAGGTCGCGGGCGTGCTTGCCGGCGGTCTTGTGATCCGCGCGGTCACCCGCGCGCTCGTCAAGCAGACGCCGCATATTGGGTTTGCCGTCAAGGCGCTCACTGCTGCCGCGGGCACCTATGGCATGGGCCGTGCGCTCGTTTCGCTCTACGAGCGCGATGTCGACTACAGCCGTGCCAACGAGGTGGTCACTGCCACGTTCTCCCGCGTTCGCGATCTGGTGACCACGGTCGCGGGCGCTACCCGTCCTATGGCGTCCTATCAGGACGCATCAGATCTCGCTGCTTAGGGGTTTTCCGTTGCGCGTTGCATACCAAGATTGTTTTCATTTAATTGAGCCGTTGCTCGCCAAGGTCGAGAAGCCGAGTCGCTATATCGATCACGAGTGGGGTACGCTTTCCAAGGCCGATGCCGACTACCGTTGCTGCCTGATCTATCCGGATGTGTACGAGGTCGGTCTGCCCAACCAGGGTATCGCCATCCTCTACAACATCCTTAACCAGGCTGAGGGCATCTCCTGCGAGCGTGGCTATGTGCCGTGGCCCGATATGGGTGACGCCATGCGCGAGGCGGGCATTCCGCTGCTCTCGCTCGAGGGAGCAGCGCCGGTCGCTTCGTTTGATATCGTCGGTCTGCATGTGCCGCACGAGATGGCGGTGACGAACTTTCTCGAGGCACTCGACCTCGCTGGTATTCCGCTGTTAGCGGCTGACCGCACCGAGGACGACCCCATTATCATCGCCGGCGGCCCCTCGGTGTACAACCCCGAGCCGTACGCGGCCTTCTTCGATGCCATCCTCATCGGTGAGGGCGAGGAATCGCTGCTCGAGACCTGCCAGCTGCATCGCCGCCTGCGTGACGAAGGGGTCCCGCGCGTGCAGATTGTCGAGCAGCTTGCATCCATTGCCGGCAACTACGTGCCGTCGCTCTATGAGGTTCGTCACGACGAGCCCTGCTCGCCGCATGGCTACACCGTGCCGCGTGAGGGCAAGGATGCGCCGACCGTGGTCTACAAGCGCGTCGTCGAGGATTTCGGCGCCACGAATCCGCTGTCGCAGTCGTGCGTGCCCTATGCACAGCTGGTTCACGACCGCCTGTCTATCGAGATCCTGCGCGGCTGCGCC
Source organism: Collinsella aerofaciens (assembly GCF_015670745.1). Lineage (GTDB taxonomy): Bacteria > Actinomycetota > Coriobacteriia > Coriobacteriales > Coriobacteriaceae > Collinsella > Collinsella aerofaciens_T. The sequence continues at coordinate 88,230 of NZ_JADPCH010000003.1, forward strand.
CGCGGCTGTCGTTTTTGTCAGGCCGGTATGACGTATCGCCCGGTGCGCGAGCGCTCGGCCGACCAGATCGTCTCGTCGGTGATTCAGGGTCTGGAAAAGACCGGCTATGACGAGGTGTCGCTGACCTCGCTTTCGACCACCGATCACTCCTGCATCCGCGATGTACTCGGTCGCCTGAACCGCCGTCTGGAAGATACGGGCATTCGCGTGTCCATTCCCTCGCAGCGCCTGGATTCGTTTGGCGTGGATATGGCCGAGTCGGTCGCCGGCGAAAAGAAGGGCGGACTGACGTTCGCGCCCGAGGCCGGCAGCCAGCGCATGCGCGACATCATTAACAAGAACGTGACCGAAGAGGACCTGGACCGTGCGGCCAAGGCGGCCTTCGAGGCCGGCTGGAACCGCATGAAGCTCTACTTTATGATGGGCCTTCCCGGCGAGCGCGACGAGGACATCGTGGCCATCGCCAATCTGGCCGATCACGTGCTGGAGCTCGGTCGTTCCGTGGTGCCCAAGGCTCGTCGCGGCTCGATCTCGGTGTCCATCTCGGTTTCGGTCTTTATCCCCAAGGCTGCCACGCCGTTCCAGTGGTGCCCGCAGCTCGACTACGACGACGTCAAGCGTCGCCAGAAGCTGCTCATCACGAGCGTTCGCAACCGTGCCGTCCGCGTGCATTACCACGATGCCGAGACCTCGCTCATCGAGGCCGCGCTTTCCCGCGCCGGTCGTGACATGATGCCCGTCATCATTGATGCTTGGCGCTCGGGCTCTCGCTTTGACGCCTGGGTAGAGCATTTCTCGCTCGATAACTGGAAGGAAGCTGCTGCCAAAAACGGCATCGACCTCAATGAGCTCGTGCACCTGCCCTACGAGTTGGACTGGCGCCTGCCGTGGGAGCACGTGAGCCCCGGCTGCACGCGCGGCTTCCTCGAGCGCGAGTACCGTCGCTCGCTCGAGGGCGTCACGACTCCCGACTGTACCCGCACGTCGTGCACCGGCTGCGGGATCTGCCCCACGCTCCACGCCAAGAATGTATTGATGGGTGATCGCGCATGAGTGAACGCCTGACCGACAACCCCTCGCTCTTTAGGCTTCGTGTTCGTTATGGCAAGCGCGATCGCCTTAAGTACCTGGGCCATCTCGAAGTAATCCATACCATTGAGCGCATCGTGCGCCGTGCGGGACTTCCCTATGCCGTCACGCAGGGCTTCTCTCCGCACATGCGCGTGGGCTTCTCTTCGGCGCTGCCGGTGGGTACGTCGTCGACCTGCGAGTGGTATGACCTGTTTATGACCGAGTTCGTGGCGCTCGACGAGGCGTTTGGGCGCCTGGCTGCGGCGTCTCCGGCCGATCTGGCGCCCATCGAGGCGGCGTACATCGACGTGCGCACGCCGGCGTTGACGGCGCAGCTCACGCGCCTGTCGTATCGCATCGACCTGCACTTGGATCCCGAGACGCCCGTAAGCGCCGACGAGGTGCGTCGTGCGATCGACACGCTGCGCGCGGGCCACGGCATCGACTACGCGCGCGGCAAAAAGAGCAAGCGCTTGGATTTGGATCACACGCTCGTGGGCTATGAGCTCACGGCGGGGGAGCGCCCAGACCATTTGGTGCTCATGCTCGACACCCATGCCGACAACGAGGGCTCCATGCGTCCGGAAATTTTGCTTTCTGCTGCTGATGTTTTGTTGCAGGGCTTGACCCCGGGCGTGGATGCACCTATTGTTTCCACCGGTATGCAAGACCTCGTGACCATCTGCTCCTACGATGTCGAGCGTCAGAATCAAGCATGCGAGGACGACGAGGGCCGACTCGTCAGCCCCATACCTGTGCGAACTTGTGGATTTGCTCCACATACTCGTTGACGGGGGTATTTTCGCCTGCTACTATATTCGGCTGTTGCACTAACTGATGCATGAAGGGCAAGTAAACATGTACGCAATCGTTAACACGGGCGGCAAGCAGTACAAGGTCGCCACCGACGATGTCATCACCGTCGAGAAGATCGAGGGCAATGAGGGCGACAAGGTCACCCTGCCGGTTATCTTCCTCAACGATGGTAAGAAGATCGTCACCGATCCCGACAAGCTGGCCAAGGCCAAGGTTACCGCTCAGATCGTTGAGCAGTTCAAGGGCGAGAAGCAGCTGGTCTTCAAGTTCCACAAGCGCAAGCGCTATCGTCGTCTGAAGGGTCACCGTCAGCAGCTCACCAAGCTGAAGATCGTGAAGGTCCAGGCTACGTCCCGCGCCAAGAAGGCTGTCAAGGCAGAGGCCGAGGCTGTTGCCGAGGCTCCCGTCGCCGAGTAGATTACACTCGTAACGAAAGAGTAGGTATACACAATGGCACACAAAAAAGGACTCGGTTCCTCCCGTAATGGCCGTGACTCCCGCGGTCAGCGCCTTGGCACGAAGCGCTATGCCGGCCAGACGGTAACCACGGGCACGATTCTCGTCCGTCAGCACGGCACGCACATCCACCCGGGTGAGAACGTTGGCCGTGGTAAGGACGACACGCTGTTCGCGCTGGTCGACGGTACCGTTGAGTTCCACAAGGGTATCAAGCACAGGGTCAGCGTACGCCCGCTCGCGAACGCGTAATTCACCCTTCATAGAGCACATATGTGGGAGGCACTTGAGTTTTAGGATTCAAGGGTCTCCCTCTTTTTTGTAGGAGGCGATTCTGTTGTCACAGTTCACCGATATCAGCCGCATTAACGTGTGCGGCGGCGACGGCGGAGCCGGATGCATGTCGTTTAGGCGCGAGGCATTTGTCCCCAAGGGCGGCCCCGATGGCGGCGACGGCGGTCGTGGCGGCAATGTCGTCATCCAGGCCGATGCTCAGCTGTCTTCGCTGATCGATTACCGCTTTAAGCATCACTTCCGCGCCGAGCGCGGCACGCACGGGCAGGGTGCCCGTCGTAACGGTAAGAGCGGCGAGGACCTGATTCTCAAGGTCCCTATGGGTACCGTGGTGCGCGAGCTCGACCCCGAGACGCAGACCCCGATGTTCGAGATTGCCGACCTCGTTCACGATGGCGAGCGCGTTGTCGTGGCGCCCGGCGGTGCCGGTGGTCTGGGAAATACGCACTTTGTGACGTCGGTGCGCCGCGCGCCCGCGTTCGCTCAGCTGGGCGAGCCGGCCGAGGAGCACTGGATCGAGCTCGAGATGAAGCTTATGGCTGATGCCGCGCTCGTGGGCTTTCCCTCGGTGGGTAAGTCATCGCTCATTGCGCGCATGAGTGCCGCCCGCCCCAAGATCGCTGACTACCCGTTTACCACGCTCGTGCCGAACCTCGGCATGGTGCGTGCCGGCGAATATTCTTACGTCGTTGCCGACGTCCCCGGTCTCATCGAGGGCGCGAGCGAGGGCAAGGGCCTGGGTCACCAGTTCCTGCGCCACATTGAGCGTACGGCTCTGATCATGCATGTCGTCGACATGACGGGTGGTTTTGAGGATCGCGATCCGGTCGAGGACTATCGCATCATCAACCGCGAGCTCGAGCAGTATGGCGCCGAGCTTTCGGAGCGTCCGCAGATTGTCGTTGCCAACAAGTGCGACGCGCCGGGCACGGCCGATAAGATTGCCGACCTCAAGCGTGCAGCGCTCGACGATGGCCATATGTTCTTTGCCGTGTCTGCCGTGACGGGCGCCGGCCTCAACACGCTGATGCTTGCCGTGGGTGAGCAGGTGACCAAGCTCCGCGCCGAGCTGGCGGTCTCCGATGAGCCGGTCGACCTGCACGACGATGAATGGGAGCGCCGTCGCCTGCAGCGAGAGAAGCGTTTCCGCATTGTCCAGGAAGAGCCCGGTGCCTTCCGCGTGGTCGGTCGTGCCATCGAGCGCATGGTCATTCAGACCGACTGGGAAAATGAGGAAGCCGTCATTTACCTGCAGCATAAGTTTGCGCGTATGGGTGTTGACGATGCGCTCGAGAAGGCCGGTTGCCGTGCGGGCGACGAGGTCCGCATTTGCCAGCGCGCCTTTGACTTTGAGGGCGCCGAGGACTTCTCGGAGTACGAGGAGCTCGAGGATGCTGGCGAGGACGTTGCCGTTGAAGCCATTGACGTGGCTGATGCTGCGGATGAGGGCGTCGAGGTTGTCGATGCGGCGGATGCCGCGGGCGATGCCGAGACCTCGGAGGGCGAGTAGGCCATGTCGCTGCGCGGTGGAATCGGTCTGCCCGAGCTTCCTCTAGAGGACGGGCAGGAGTTTAGGCTCGGCATTATGGGTGGCACCTTTGATCCCATCCATTACGGGCACCTGGTGACTGCCGAGCAGGCGCGCGAGTCGCTCGACTTGGACGCTGTGCTCTTTATGCCGGCGGGCTCTCCTGCTTTTAAGCTTGACAAGCCGGTGACGCCTGCCGAGGACCGTTATGCCATGACGGTCCTCGCCACCGCCGCGAACCCGGCTTTTTTGGCGAGCCGGTTCGAGATCGACCGCCCGGGCGTAACCTATACGGCCGATACGCTTCATGCCCTTCGCGACTTTTACCCGCCGCAGGTAAAGCTCTACTTTATTACGGGCGCCGACGCGATTATCGATATTGTGACCTGGCATGATGCCGAACGAATCGCTGAGCTTGCTACCTTTATTGCGGCGACACGACCGGGCTTTGATATCGATACGGCGCGTGCCCGAATCAAAGAGTCGGGGCTGCCGTTCGACGTGCGCTATATTCAGATTCCAGCGTTGGCGATCAGCTCGACGAACATTCGTAAGCGAGTTGCCCGCGGTATGAGCGTGCGCTATCTTACGAGCGAGTCCGTGCTCGGCTACATTCGCAAACGCAGGCTATATGCCGATTTGGGCCAAGAAGATTTTGAGTGATGGGGGTCTACGTTGTCGGTAGAGGATCAGTTTGAGGGCGATGAGCGCGCGCTGCTCAAGCGCATTCAAGAGCTGCTCGATGTTCGCATGAAGGATAAGCGCAAGCGCTATGTGCATTCGCTGGGTGTTGCCGAGACCGCACTTCATCTGGCCGAGGTCTACGGCGTTGACCGCTTTGATGCCGCTGCCGCCGGCCTGATCCATGACTGGGACAAAGTGCTCTCCGACGACGAGCTGGTCACGCGCGCTCTGCACTACGGCATTAAGATTGCCGGCTCTCCTTCCGCCGCGACGCCGCTTTTGCATGGCCCTGTTGCCGCCTATGAGCTTCCGCAGCTTTTCCCCGAGTTGTCGTTGGCCGTTTTCCAGGCTGTCGACCGTCACACCGTGGGTGCCTGCGACATGACGCCGCTCGATATGGTGGTCTTTGTGGCCGATGCCATCGAGCCCAACCGCCACGGCGACTATGCCCATGCGTTGCGTAAGATGGTGGGGGAGTCGACGCTCGACGAGTTGTTCTTCTCCTGTTTTGCGCAGGGTTTGGTCTATGTGATTCAGTCCGGGCGCTATCTTTATCCCACGGCTATTTCGATTTACAACCATTACGCCCAGCTGCGCTAGCTCGGGCTGTCTAGAAAGAGGTATTCCATGGCCGACGAGACCATGACCGACGAGCAGATTCTTGAAGGTGTGGAGCACAAGAGCTTCGTCGCCACGTCCGACCGCACTGCCGCCTCGCTGTCTGCGAGCGGTGTCGCCGCCGAGGATGTCGCCCGCGCCGCCGCGCAGGCCGCCTACGACAAGAAGGGCGAGGACGTTCAGGTGCTCGACCTGACCGAGCTTTCCGACGTATGCGACTACTTTGTGCTTGCCACCGGTACCAACAACCGCCAGGTCGATTCTATCGTCGACGAGATCGAGGAGAAGGTCGCCGAGGCTTGCGGCGAGCACCCGTTCTCCATCGAGGGTCGCGAGCAGAAGACCTGGATGCTCATGGACTACGGTTCGGTTGTCGTCCACGTCTTCACTCCCGAAGCCCGCGACTTCTACCGCCTCGAGAAACTCTGGGGAGACGCCCCCCAGCTCCCCCTCAACCTCCTCTAGTAGCTCATTTGAGACGGGGTTAGCTACCCTCACGCATATCGCCGGGCAGTTGCGGTTTTCCGCACCTGCCCGGCTTTCTTTTTGCCCAAAGGCGGTTAATCGTTGAAGCGGGATTGGCGGCCGAAGGATAGGGCGGTGTCGCCGAACTTGTCTCGGACGGCGTCGATGGCGACGGAGAGGTCGCGGCGGTCGCTGGATTGGGCTCCGCGGTCATCGATCTCGCAGAACAGGTCGGTCTGGATGCCGCCTTGGTGGTCGAAGTCGCTCATGCCGATGCCCGCTAAGCGAACATGCATGCCTTCCTGCCAGATGTTGTCGAGCAGTTCGAGTGCAACCGCCACGAAGATGTTCTCATCGTCGGTCGGATGAGGCAGCCGGCGCTGTGCCGTACGCCCGTTGCCATACGAATACTTAAGCTTGAGCGTTACCGTGGCACCCGTCAGCCCCTGACGGCGCAGGCGGCGTCCCACTGACTCTCCCAACAGCGCAATTGCCGCCTCAATATCCCCACGCTCAGTCAGATCTTTAGCAAAGGTGCGTTCATTGCTGACCGACTTGACCTCTCGCTCTTCATCGAGGCTCGTGACTTCGGAGATTTCGAGTCCCAGCGCACGCTGGCGCATGCGTTCGCCGTTGACGCCAAAAATAGAGGCCAGTGTGGACTCAGGCGCGCGCGAAAGCTCGCCGAGGGTGTAGATGCGCATGCGGCGCAGTCGCTCCTCGGCCGAGCGCCCGATGCCACTCATGGCAGATACCGGCAGCGCGGCCAAAAAGCGCTGCTCGGTTCCGGGGCGCACGATGGTCAGCCCAAACGGCTTATCCCGCTCGCTTGCGATTTTTGCGACCGTCTTGTTGCAGCCCACGCCAATGGAGCAGGTCACTCCCAGCCCTGCCACGCGGTCGCTTATACGCCGCGCAACCAGCAGCGGGTCTTCGGGCGCAAAGCGACCCGGTGTGATATCGATAAAGGCTTCGTCGATGGATACGCGCTCGACGCGCGGGGTCTCGTCGGCGAGAATCGCCATGACCTGCGCGCTCACCTCGCGGTAGCGATCAAAGTGCCCGTGCGTCCAAATGGCTTGCGGGCACAAGCGCCGCGCTTCGGCCGAGGCCATGGCAGAGTGCACGCCAAAGCGACGTGCCTCATACGAACACGTGGACACGACGCCACGCGAATCGGCGTCTCCGCCCACGATGAGCGGCTTGCCGCGCCATTCGGGATGATCGAGCATCTCCACGCTCGCAAAAAACGCATCGAGGTCCATCAGGCCCACCGCCGGACCCGTCCAGGGAGGCGGCGTGACGCCCGTGGCATCCTCATAACCGTATGTATGTTCGCGTCTTTCCATGTCATGAGTATACCGCGCAGCTCATGTGGGGTGCGTGTATGTGCTTGCAAATCCCGAATTCTTGTCTAAGATATGGATTTGCCCTCGACTACACCGAAGAAGTTGGTCTCACGGACTTCACCTGCCCGCGTCGATGGCGTATTATGTTCAACTGTTTGTTTGTAGTTGCAGCCTAAAGCTGCTTGGTTGGAGGAGTTTCCTTTGGCAGTCAAGATTCGCCTTGCTCGTCACGGCGCTAAGAAGCGTCCGTACTACCGTGTCGTCGTCGCCGATTCCCGCGCCCCGCGTGACGGTCGTATCATCGAGGAGGTTGGCCGCTACAACCCGATGACCGCCCCCAAGACCATCAACCTCGACCTCGAGAAGATCGCCGACTGGCAGTCCAAGGGCGCTCAGCTCACCGACGCCGTCGCCGCTCTGGTCAAGGCCGCCAACGAGGGCGAGAAGACCGAGACCGTCGTCAAGAAGTCCAAGAAGCAGCTCGCCAAAGAGGCCGAGGCCGCTAAGGCTGCCGCTGAGGCCGCTGAGGGCGCCGAGGAGTAAATCGTGCCTGAGGTTGACGCTGCACAGCTCGAGGGTGAGGCAATGCTCTCAGATCGCATCGCCGATCTCGTCGAATATCTCGTTGTTCAGATCGTCGACGACCCGGATTCCGTGAGCCTTGAGGTCATCGATGGTGACGACGCCTCTACGATTGAGGTTTCGGTCGCCGAGGATGACGTCGCTAAGGTCATCGGCCGTCGTGGCCGTACCATCAAGGCCATTCGCACGCTCGCCCGTGCACTGGCCGCTCGCCTCGACACTGCTGTCGAGGTAGAGGTTCTGGGCTAGGACCTTGAGGTCCCAGTACAAAAACATCGCCCGTGTGGTCAAGCCGCACGGAAGGAAGGGGGAGGTCCTCGCGCAGCCGCTGCGGGGGCTTCCTTCTGTATTAGAGCCGGGTATGCGCGTCGCCCTGACGCCGCCGGCGCTCAAGCGCGACCGCTTTTGCACGGTCGTGTCCGTCACCGATACGGGCGATGGCGATCTGGTCTCGTTTGAGGGCATTGACGACTTGACGGCCGCCGAGGGTATCACGGGATGCTACGTGCTGGCAAATCGTGACGATTTTGAGCTCGATTCGCTCGACGCTGCCTATACCGACCTGATGGGTCGCGAGGTGGTCGACGAGCGCTTCGGTTCGCTCGGCACGATTGTCGAGATCATGTCGACGCCCGCTAACGATGTTTGGGTTGTCGAGGGTGATCGGTACGGCGAGGTACTGATTCCCGTGATCGAGCAGGTCGTGCTCGATCTTCCCGATGCAGGAACAATTTCCGTCCACGTGATGGACGGCCTGATCGATATGGACAAGTAGGGAGGACAACATGCTGATTGAGACCCTTTCGGTCTTTCCCGAGATGTTTGAGCCCGTCATGTCCACATCGATTTTGGGCCGCGCCCGCAAGGCCGGCCTTTTTGATTTTAAGGCGTATAACCTGCGCGACTGGACGCACGACCGCCATCGTACCGTCGATGACGAGCCGTACGGCGGCGGGCAGGGCATGCTCATGAAGGTCGAGCCTATCGCAGAGGCCATCGAGGCCATTAGCGCAGAGGGTCCCAAGCCCACGGTTGTGTTCTTCACCCCCTGTGGCGAGCCCTTTACGCAGCATGTGGCCGAGCGCCTGCTCAAAAGTGAGTGCCTGCTGTTTGTGTGCAGTCGCTACGAGGGCGTCGACGAGCGCGCGTATGCGTATGCCGATGAGCGTCTGTCGATCGGCGACTACGTGCTTACGGGCGGCGAGCTTCCCGCTATGGTCGTTGCCGATGCCGTCGTACGCCTGATTCCCGGCGCCCTGGGCGACGAGATGAGCAACGTGGACGAGTCGTTCTCGACCGCCGAGGATGGAGGCCTGCTCGAGTACGCGCAGTACACCCGTCCTGCCGAGTTCAACGGCGAGGGCGTGCCTCCGGTGCTTGTGAGCGGCGATCATGCTAAGGTCGATGCGTGGCGTCGTAAGAACGCCATCGAGCGCACCTGTCGTTGGCGTCCCGATCTGATTGAGACGGCGCGGCTCACGCCCGAGGAGCGCGCTTACGCGCAGGAGATTCTGGACGCTTCGTATTCGCAGAGCGAGGAGTGAGGATGGTTCCATCGCAGCATTCCGTGCTAAAGGGTGCGTTTGAGTGGATCGTGGTCGTCGCGATCGCACTGGTCGCTACCTTCTTGATTCGCTCGTTTGTGGTCGAACCCTTTGTGGTACCCACCGGTTCCATGGAGTCCACGATCGAGATTGGCGACCAGATCCTGGCACAAAAGGTGAGCCTCGAGCTCGGTCAGCCCGTCAAGCAGGGCGATATCGTGGTGTTTCACAACCCCGATGGCACCTCCGAGCATGATGTTCTTGTCAAGCGTGTTATTGCCACGGCCGGGCAGACGGTCGACCTGCAGGATGGCAAGGTGGTCGTTGACGGCCAAGCGCTCGACGAGGACTATACGACGGGCATGAGCTGGCCACTTTCGGTCCAAGCGCCCGGCGCTCAGGTAAGCTATCCCTACACCGTTCCCGACGGGTGCGTGTGGGTGATGGGCGACAACCGCGAGAACTCTGCTGACTCCCGCTACTTTGGCCCGGTCGACCGCTCCGAATTGATCGCCGTGGCGCTCGTGCGTTACTGGCCGCTCAACCGTCTGGGCGCTATCGACTAAAAACCGCTATAGTACAGTACCTAACCGTGTAATCGTTTCGACGAGGGGATATTAGAGGCATGAACGCTTCATCGCTTTCCTTCCAAGACATCATCCTGCGCCTCCAGCAGTACTGGGGCGAGCAGGGCTGCGTCATCATGCAGCCCTATGACTCCGAGGTCGGTGCCGGTACCTTCCATACCGCGACCACGCTGCGCTCGCTCGGTCCCGCCGAGTGGCGCACCTGCTATGCACAGCCCTGCCGCCGTCCCGCCGACGGCCGCTACGGCGAGAACCCCAACCGCATGCAGCACTACTATCAGTTCCAGGTGCTCATCAAGCCCTCGCCGGTCAACGCCCAGGAGCTCTACCTGGGGTCTCTTGCCGCCATTGGCCTGGACCCCAACGACCATGACGTCCGCTTTGTCGAGGACGACTGGGAGAGCCCGACCCTTGGCGCCTGGGGCCTTGGCTGGGAGGTCTGGCTCAATGGCATGGAGGTCACGCAGTTTACGTACTTCCAGCAGGTGGGCGGCATCGAGGTCGACCCCGTGCCCGTCGAGATCACCTATGGCCTGGAGCGTATCGCCATGTATGCGCAGGGCGTCAACTCCGTCTACGACCTGGTGTGGAGCTACCTGCCCGACGGCACGCCCATGACTTACGGCGACGTGTTCCTCGAGAACGAGCGCGAGTTCAGCGCTTACAACTTTGAGGTCGCCAACGTCGAGATGATGCGTCAGAAGTTTGATGACTACGAGGCCGAGTGCCACTCCTGCCTGGAGCGTAAGCTTCCGCTGCCGGCGTACGACTGCGTCATGAAGTGCAGCCACGCTTTCAACCTGCTCGATGCCCGCGGTGCGCTGTCCGCGGTCGAGCGTGCCAACTACATCCTGCGCGTCCGCGCCGTCGCCAAGGCGTGCTGCGAGGCCTACATGGCCGAGGTCGCCGGAGTCAACGAGAATGCCGACCAGGAAGGCGAGGTGGCGTAAGCCATGGCAGACGCTAAAGATTTCCTGTTTGAGATCGGTACGGAGGAAATGCCCTCTGCACCGCTGATCAATGCCGTCAAGCAGCTTGGCGCCATGATCGCCAAGGGTCTCGACGAGGCCGGTCTGGCCCACGGCGAGGTCCGCGTGATCTCGAGCCCGCGTCGCCTGGCTGCACTCGTTGCCGACGTTGCCACCGCGACCGATGAGGTTCACGAGGTCAAGCGTGGCCCCGCGGCCAACATCGCCTTCGATGCCGACGGCAACGCCACTAAGGCCGCCCAGGGCTTTGCCCGCAAGTGCGGTGTGGCTGCCGAGGACCTGGTCCGCCGCGAGGACACCGACGGTCGCGAGTATGTCTTTGCCGAGAAGAACATTCCTTCCGCCCCGGCCACCCCGATCCTGACGGCCCTGTGCGAGAAGACCATCGCCGGCCTGCAGTGGCCCAACTACCGTAGTCAGCGCTGGGGCCACGAGCACGCCACGTTCGTGCGTCCGGTCCGTTGGATCTGCTGCCTTCTGGGCGAGGACGTTGTGCCCGTGTCTTTTGCCGACGTGACGAGTGGCAACACCACGCGTGGTCATCGCGTACTTGGCCCCGGTGACCATGTGGTCGCCAGCCCCGCCGTCTACGAGCAGGTGCTCGAGGATGCCGGCGTGCTTTCTGCCGAGCGTCGTCGTGAGACCATCCTCGCCGGTATCGCCGAGGTCGAGGCTGCCCGTCCCGGCTGCCATGTCGATACGCCCAAGAAGGTCTTTGAGGAGGTCATTAACCTCTGCGAGTGGCCGACGGTGCTCGTCGGTACCTTCGATGAGGAGTTCCTTAAGGTCCCGCACGAGATCATCTGCGAGTCCATGCTCACCAATCAGCGCTACTTCCCGATCTATGACGGCGAGGGCAAGCTCACGCGTGAATTCGTGGTCGTCTCCAACAGCAAGCCCGAGAACGCCGAGCGCGTGATCGACGGCAACGAGCGCGTCGTGCGCGCCCGTCTGGACGACGCAAAGTTCTTCTACGAGGAGGACCTGAAGATCTCCCTCGACGAGTTCCGTGAGCGTCTGGCCAAGGTTGCCTTCCAGGAGAAGCTCGGTAGCGTGCTCGCTAAGTCCGAGCGCATCGAGCAGCTCGCGCTCGCTATTGCCCGCGAGGCACACCTGGGTGCTCATCTGGCAGCCGACGCCGGCCGTGCCGCGCACCTGTGCAAGGCCGACCTGGTGTCCAACGCCGTCGTCGAGTTCACGAGCCAGCAGGGCGTGATGGGCGGTTATTACGCGACCGCGATGGGGGAGAACGACGAGGTCGCCCACGCCATTCGCGATCACTATCGTCCCCGCTTTGCCGGTGACGAGCTGCCCGAGGGCACCGCTGGCTGCATCGTGGCCTGTGCCGACAAGCTCGATACCATCGCCGGTATCTTTGCCATCGGCGAGCCCCCGACCGGCTCTTCGGACCCCTATGCGCTGCGTCGTGCCGCTATCGGCATCATCAACATCCTGCGCGACCGCCTGCCGATCGACCCCACGTCGCTCATCGACTTTGCTCTCGAGCTCTACAGTGAGCAAGGCATTGAGTTCGACGCCGCCGAGGTCGCCCAGCAGGTTCGCGACTTCTTCCATGGCCGCCTGGTGAGCATGGCCCGCGACGAAAAGATCCCGGCCGATACCGTTGCCGCCGTCTCCGCGGTGCACATCATCGCCCCGTCCGTCTTCTTCGCCCGCTGCGCCGCCCTCGACGAGGCCCGCAAGAACGACGCCGAGACGTTCGACAACCTTGCGACCGCCTATGCTCGCGCTGCGCATATCTCCAAGCCCGAGCTGGGCGTGGAGTACGACCGCAGCCTGATGGGCGAGGCCGAGCTCGCGCTTGCCGATGCTTCCGAGGCTGCTCAGACTGCTGTCGATGCTGCCCTTGCTGCCGAGGACTACCCGGCCGCATTTGCCGCCCTCGCCGCCCTGCGCGCGCCCATCGACCGTTTCTTCGATGAGGTCATGGTCATGGACAAGGACGAGCAGCTCCGCGATAATCGCCTTAAGCTGCTCAACCGCTTCGAGGCCGTTTTCTCCGGCATCGCAAACATCGGTGAGCTTGCTCGCAAAAAGTAAGCTAGCCTGCGCATAAGCGCAAAAGGAGCCCCGCATGGATTGCCCGGTCACCGCTCGTCCCACCGTTATCGTTATCTCCGACTCGCTCGGCGATACCGCTTGTGAGGTGGTGCTTGCGGCGTCCGGGCAATTTGATGAAGGGGCTTTTCGCGTTTTACGTCTGCCCAAGGTGACTTCCGTGGAGCAGGTCAAGTCGTTTGTGGGTCCGCGCGTCGATGCCGATCATCGCGATATTGCCGTGTTCCACACCATTGTCGATCCGGCGCTTCGCGCCCGTGTGCTCGATTACCTGGGCATGCTGCATATCCGTTCGGTCGACCTGATCGGCCCGACGCTCGCCGTGCTGTCGTCGCTCATCGGTGTGCCGCCCAAGGGCGTTGCGGGCGTGATTCACAAGACCGATGACCGCTATTTCCATCGTATCGAGGCCATGGAGTATTTCGTTGAGCACGATGACGGGCGCGGCTGCGACGATCTGTCGGGTGCCGATATCGTGCTGCTGGGCGTATCGCGCACGTCCAAGACGCCGCTGTCGATGTATTTGGCCTATCAGGGCTACAAGGTCGCCAATGTCCCACTGGCGCATGGCATAGAGCCGCCCAAGTCGATTTACGAGGTCGACCCGATGCGCCTGTTCGGCCTGATTTCGACCGTCGATGTGATTTCCGAAATTCGCGATAGCCGCTTGGGCGATGACTACGCTCGTGCCGTTGCCGGCTCCTATGCCGAGCCCGAGAGCGTGCACAGCGAGCTCGAGGAAGCCCGTGCGCTCATGAAGCGCCTAGGCTGCTTTGTGGTGCGTACCGACGGCAAGGCGATCGAGGAGAGTGCCTCCGAGATCATTGCTCACCTCGAAGAGATTCAAGAGGCAAGAGCCCGCCGCGCCGCCCGCCGCACCCGACAAAAGTAGCTAATTTGGGACGGGGCTTTTTTAGCTACCCCGGCTGAGGTCGCGAGCTTTTTGGCCGATTGCCGACGGGGGCAGCTAAAAAGCCCCGTCCCAAATTTGCTACTTGTGGTAAAGCGATTTAGCAAATTACTTGCGTTTGACCTGCGAGTTTCTTGTAGTGGTAACTTCATAAGGTAATCACCTTTACCTACCGTTTACCGCCAGTTTTAGCACGTTTACCAAACCTCGTATCCTCTGCTCAAGCCCGCTCAAAACCCGCCGTATAGTTCCCTCACGGCCCGCATCCGGCGGGTCGATTCGTTACCACGGTCGTGTGCGAGAGCGCACGGAAGGGGAAGTATCGTGAACGATTGCAAGAGGGTTTACCGTTTTGGAACCGATGCCCAGGGCGCTTGTGTCACCGAGGGCGACAAGTCCATGAACTTCGTGCTTGGCGGCAAAGGCGCTAACCTTGCCGAGATGAGCCGCATTGGCCTGCCGGTTCCCGGTGGCTTTACCATTACCTGCCAGACCTGCGTTGAGTACTCCGGTGCCGGCAACGTTTGGCCCGAAGGCGCACTCGATGAGATCGTTGCCGCCGAGGCAGATCTTGAGACCCGTTGCGGCAAGAAGCTCGGCGACGCCTCCGATCCGCTGCTCGTGTCGGTGCGCTCGGGCGCCCCGTTCTCCATGCCCGGCATGATGGACACGGTCCTCAACCTGGGCCTCAACGACGACTCCGTTCAGGGCCTTATCGCCCAGACGCAGAACCCGCGTTTTGCCTGGGACAGCTATCGTCGCTTTATCCAGATGTTCTCCAACGTCGTCATGGGTGTTGATGCTGATTTGTTCGAGAATGCCCTGACCCAGGCCCGCCTGGTCGCCGGCGTTCGCGTCGACTCCGAGCTATCGGCCGAGGACCTGCAGGAGCTCGTCGAGACGTTCAAGGGCATTTTCTCCGACAACGTCGAGGCCGCCCTGTACCCCGAGCTCGAGGCCGCGGACGGCAAGCCCGTCTTCCCGCACGACCCGGGGCTCCAGCTACGCCTCGCCATCCAGGCCGTCTTTGGCAGCTGGATGAACGAGCGCGCCTGCATCTACCGCAAGCAGCATGGAATTTCCGACGACCTTGGCACCGCCGTTAACGTCCAGGCCATGGCTTTTGGCAACAAGGGCGAGACCTCGGCGACCGGCGTCGCCTTTACGCGCAACCCGGCCGACGGCACCAAGGAGTTCTACGGTGACTTTCTGGTCAACGCCCAGGGTGAGGACGTCGTCGCCGGCATCCGCAACACCGAGCCCATCGCCGACCTCAAGGCCACCCCGGGTCTTGAGTCCGCTGGCGAGGAACTCGAGCGCGTGTTCCTGACGCTCGAGGACCACTACCGCGATATGTGCGATATCGAGTTCACCATCGAGCAGGGCAAGCTCTGGATGCTCCAGACCCGTGTGGGCAAGCGTACCGCCACCGCCGCCCTGCGCATTGCCATCGAGATGGTTGAGGAGGGCCTCATCACCCGCGAGGAGGCCGTGAGCCGTATCGATCCCGCGCAGCTCGACCAACTCTTGCACCCGCAGTTCGATTCCTCCAAGAAGTACGAGGCTCTGGCTTGTGGCCTCAACGCCAGCCCCGGCGCCGCCGTGGGCGAGGTCGTGTTCTCGAGCGATGACGCCGTCGCGCGCGCAAACGAGGGTCATAAGGTTATCTTGGTCCGTTGGGAGACCAACCCCGACGACTTGAAGGGCATGGTCGCCGCCGAGGGCATCCTGACCAGCCACGGTGGCAAGACGAGCCATGCCGCTGTTATCGCCCGCGGTATGGGTACGCCCTGCGTCTGCGGCGTTGAGCGCTTCCACATCGATGCCGCCGAGAAGGTCGTGCGCATCGAGGGCAGCGACCGCGTGCTGCACGAGGGCGACATCATCTCCATCGACGGCACCCAGGGCATCGTCGTCGACGGTCCCGTCGACCTGGTCTCCGCCGAGCTCACCGGCGATCTGGATACCATCCTGTCCTGGGCCGACGAGATTCGCCTGGACGAGACCTGTGGCCACGCCAACCACGTGCGCGTTAATGCCGACAACCCCGAGGACGCCGCGCTCGCGCTCGAGTTTGGCGCCGAGGCCATCGGCCTGTGCCGCACCGAGCACATGTTCCTGGGCGATCGCAAGAACATCATCCAGAGCTTTATCTTGTCCGACGATGAGGCCGTGAAGCAGCAGGCTCTGGCAGACCTGCTCAAGGTTCAGACCGAGGACTTCCTGGCGATGTTCAAGACCATGTCCGGTCGTGATGTGGTCGTTCGTCTGCTCGATCCGCCGCTTCATGAGTTCTTGGATAATCCTCGCGAGCTCGAGGTCGCCATCACCAAGAAGGAAGCCGCTGGCGCCAGCGAGGAAGAGCTTGCAGCCCTGCGCGCTCGCCTGCGTCGTATCGACGGCATGGTCGAGTCCAACCCGATGCTCGGCCTGCGTGGTGTGCGCCTGTCCGTCGTCTTTAGCGATCTGCCGCTCATGCAGGTTCGCGCCGTCGCCACGGCTGCTGCCCGCCTTATCAAGGAGGGCGTCGTCCCGCGCCCCGAGATCATGGTCCCGCTCGTTTCCATCACGGCCGAGCATGTCCAGACCCGCGAGGTAATCGAGCGGGTAATCGCCGAGGTTTCCGCCGAGGAGGGCGTCGAGCTCAATATTCCCGTGGGCACGATGCTCGAGCTGCCGCGCGCCTGCATGGTCGCTGACGAGATCGCCCACCACGCCGACTTCTTCTGCTTTGGCACCAACGACCTCACCCAGACGACTTTCGGCTTCTCGCGCGACGACGCCGAGGCCAAGTTCATTCCGCTGTACATGCACAAGAAGATTCTGAAGGACAACCCCTTCGAGACCATCGATTCAGCAGTACTCGAGCTGGTACGCATGGCAGTCGAGAAGGGCCGTGCCACCAACCCCGACATGCACTTTGGCGTGTGCGGCGAGCACGGCGGCGACCCCAAATCCATTAAGAACCTGTTCAACGTGGCCGATGTGGACTACGTGTCCTGCTCGCCCTATCGCGTGCCCCTCGCGCGCCTGGCTGCCGCTCAGGCCAAGCTCGAGGCGAAGCGCTCCGCGTAACGTTTTGGGTTTAGACGCCTAGCGTAGCCCCCTTCATGCCGCCCGTCTCATTCGTGAGGCGGGCGGTTATCATGTGCGGGTTTTGTCTTTTTGTCTGCGTAAAAAATTGTTCTTGCAGCAGAAACCCGCGCGTGTATACTCGAATACGTTTGTTCAACTACGTGCCGGCCAAGGTGGTACGGCACCTCTAGAAGAGTAAGGAATTGCACATGGATTACATCCGCGCAATCGAGCGTCAGCAGATCCGCGAGGACATTCCTCAGGTTCGCGTCGCCGACAACGTCAAGGTTCACTACCGCATTAAGGAAGGCGACCGCGAGCGCATCCAGGTCTTCCAGGGCGACGTCATCCGCATGGCCGGCGCCGGTGCCCGCGAGACCTTCACCGTCCGCAAGATGTCCTTCGGTGTCGGTGTTGAGCGTACCTTCCCGCTTCACAGCCCCAAGATCGCCAAGCTCGAGGTCGTTCGTCACGGTCGCGTCCGTCGCGCCAAGCTGTACTACCTCCGCGACAAGGTGGGCAAGGCTGCTCGCATCCCCGAGAAGCGCTAAGAAGATCGCAGCGTCTGTCCACTCGTTTGGACACAAGGGCCACCTTCGGGTGGCCCTTCTTTTTATCTGATTTGCATGCAAGGAGGGCCTGGTATGGCCAATATGACGAGCTCGGTTTCGGCATCGCAGGTTGCCGGAGAGCTGGCGAGCGCAACGTTTGAGGAGATCCCCGCCCTCGTGGAGCATTATCGCGAGGACCCGCGCCAGCAGGTGATCAAGGCTTGTGAACGCGCCCTCAAACGCCATGCCAAAGAGCTTGCCGAGCGCGAGCGCGTCAATGACATGTACGAGCTTATGCATGAGCTTGGCGGCGATGGAGTGGTCGTTGGTGTCGACGAGGTGGGTCGCGGATCGGTGGCCGGTCCTTTGACGGTATGCGCTGTCTGCCTTCCTATGGAGCCGCGCGTCTGGGGCATCAACGATTCCAAAAAGCTCACGCCGGCGCGCCGCGAGTTGCTCTCAGTGAAGATTGCCGAGGTGGCGACGGCGATCGGTTTTTGCCATATCGCGCCTAAGGATATCGATGAGATGGGCATGGCCCGTGCTATCCGTACCGCCGTTGCGGGCGCCGTGGCCGATACGGGGCTCGAGCCCGATTGCGTGCTTATGGATGGCAACCCCTTGGGCGCCGTTCCTAACGAGCGCGATGTGGTGAAGGGCGATGCCAAGATCGCCTGCATCGCCGCGGCGTCCATCATGGCTAAGGTCACGCGTGACGAGATGATGGTCGAGTACGACGCCGAGTATCCCGAGTACCATCTGGCCGAGTCGAAGGGCTATGCGAGCCCCGAGCACATCGAGGCCATTCGAAAACATGGACTTTGTCCACTGCATCGTGTGAGCTTTTGCGGAAACTTTCTGCAGACTGAGCGCCTTTTCTAGGTCAATTGTGGAGACGGGGACCTCTGGGGTTTTATAAACCTGCTGGTAGCGGGCCGTATGCAACACCATTGTTGCGTACGGCCCGTTTTTTGACGGCATTTGGTCAGCTTTTGGTTAGCTTCCGGTACTTACCCGCATGAAAGGTGCCCTCATCATCGGGGCACTGCAGTGTGCGGGAAAGGAGACCCCATGAGTGCCGCAAGCAAAAAGAGCAAGACACAGCAGCTCAAGGAGCGTTGGGAAAACGGCGAGCTCGACTGCGGGGCGATGACGCCCGAGTTTATCAAGGGACTCAGTCCCCGCGAGCTGGGTATGCTGGGCGAGCTGATCACCATCGACTACTTTAACGAGCGCGGCTACACCTTGCTGGAGCAGGGTTATCGTTGCACCGAGGGCGAGGCTGATCTGGTGCTGCTCGATGAGCTCGACGATGTCGTGGTGATGGCCGAGGTCAAGACCAGACGCGTCGCACTGGATTGCAACACGCGGGTCTTTCCCGAGGAGGCCGTGGACGCCCAAAAGCAACGCCGCTACCGCCGCATCGCAAGCTGCTATCTTATGGAGCATTATCCGCTCAAGGCGATCCGCTTCGATGCCGTGGGTGTCACCATTCGCGGCGGGCATATCGCCGAGATCGAGCATCAGTACAACGCGTTCGATTGGCAGGTGTCGTGATGGCGTTCGAGACGTTTGCCGTTCACGCGGCCTGCATCCGTGGCGTCGAGGCGATTCACGTCACGGTCGAGGTCTCGCTTGCCGGTGGCGTTCCGGGCATTCAGATGCTCGGTATTCCGAGTATGGAGGTGATGGAGTCACGCGGTCGTATTCGCTGCGCGATGCGCTCCGCCGGGTTCGAGATCCCACGTTCGGGCATTACGGTCAACCTGGCGCCCGGCGATATTCGCAAGACCGGTAGCGGCTTTGATCTGCCCATCGCCATCGCGGTTCTGGCGGCCGATGGGCAGATTCCCCGTGACAACCTCGATCGCTGCCTTATCGCCGGCGAGCTCGGCTTGGACGGTACGGTGCTTCCCGTCAAGGGCGAGGTGGCGTTTCAGCTGCTGGCTCGCGACATGGGGCTGTCTTTTATCGCCGGCAGGTCAGACCAGCATGTGCCACTCGCGGGGGTGGATTGCGGCTTTATCGATCATTTGTCTCAGCTTGCTCATGGTATGGGCGATGCCGCGCGCCATTATCTGGATTCCGAGGGCGTCGAGGCAACCTTTGAGCCAGAGCTCGACTATGCCGACGTACTGGGGCAGGAAGTCGCTAAACGCGGCATGGCGCTTGCGGCAGCCGGCGAGCTCGGCCTGCTCATGATCGGCTCGCCCGGTTCGGGCAAGACCATGCTCGCGCGCCGTATGACCGGCATTCTGCCCGAGCTTTCTGTTGAGGATCAGCAGGAGGCGCTGTGCATTCATTCGGTCTTGGGCGAGAACATCGATGGCTTATTGGCAGGTCATCGGCCGTTTCGAAGCCCACATCACAGCATTTCAACGGCGGGCCTCATTGGCGGTGGGCGCCCGGTGCACCCGGGTGAGATCAGCCTTGCTCATGGCGGCGTGCTCTTTTTGGACGAGCTTGCCGAGTTTCCCACTGGCGTGCTGCAGACGCTGCGTCAGCCCATCGAGCGCGGCTACGTGAGGATCGTACGCGTCGACGGGGCTTTTACCTTCCCGTCGCGCTTTCAGCTGCTGGCTGCGAGCAATCCCTGCCCCTGCGGCTTTTTGGGCGATCGCGAGGTGCCGTGTCGCTGCTCGGCGGCGATGGTCGAGCGCTATCGGTCTAAACTGCGCGGTCCTTTGGCCGACCGTATCGACATGATGATCGATGTGACCCGTCCCGACCCTCAAGTGATTATCGAGGGTGCGGAGGGCATGTCGTCGGCCGAGTTACGTGACTACGTTGTGCGCGGTCGCGCCTTTCGCGCTTGGCGCGAATCCCGCACGGACGATGCGGATGCCGAGGCCGAGGATGACGAGACACGGTCCATTGACGGCGTCGTTTCGACCTTTGAGCTCGATGATGCGGCGGAGAAGTGTGTGCTCGGCCTGTCGAAGCGCACGCATCTCACAGGGCGTGGCATCGTGCGCCTTGTTCGCATTGCGCGCACGATCGCAGATGTCGCCGAGAGCGAGCAGGTGACGCAGGACCACGTGCTCGAGGCGGCGATGTACCAGGGAAGGAGGGACCAATGATAGCTGAGGGGACCTTCGAGCTGCATCCAGGTGACGCGTTGTATCCCGAGACCGTTTTGGAGCTTTCTGATGTACCTCAGACGCTCTATGTGCGCGGCAACCCCGAGGCGCTTTCGACGCCCGCGCTCTCCATCATCGGTGCGCGAAAGGCCTCGCCGTATGGTCTTGCCGTGGCAGAGCTTGCGGCGAAGGTGGCGGTTGAGGCGGGAGTGACGGTAGTTTCGGGCGGTGCGGTCGGTTGTGACCAGGCCTCGGGTTGGGCTGCGGTCAACGCCGGCGGCATACACGTTGTGGTGCTGGGGACGGGCGCCGACGTGGTCTACCCGCGTTCGAGCGCGGGGCTGATTACGCGCACGCTTGATACGGGTGGCGCGGTCGTGTCGATCTCTCCGTGGGGCATGGGTCCGCGCAAGTTCGCCTTTCCGCGCCGCAATCGCGTAATCGCGGCCCTGTCGCAAGCCCTCTTTGTATCCGAGGCGGGTATGCCTTCTGGGACGTTTTCCACAGCCGAGGCTGCTATGGATTTGGGGCGCGAACTTCTTGCCGTGCCGGGGTCGATCCTATCGCCCGAGTCGCGTGGCACGAATTACCTCATTGCGAACGGTGCCTGCTGCATCGTCGACGAGGAATCTATTGAGATGGCTATCTCACGCATCTACGGAACCCTGCGCTACTCGCGCCCCGATGCTCCCGGCATTGCCGACCTGGATCCAACGCAGCAGACCGTGATGCATGCGCTCATCGCCTCTCCGCTCAAGGTCGACAACATCGCGGCGCTCGTCTCGCTCGATGCTGTCGGCGTACTCAAACTCTTGGGTTCGCTTGAACTCGAGGGTCTTATCGAGCGCATGATGGATGGAAGGTATGCGCCCTCCAAGTTTGCCCTTCACGCCCAGACACCCTTCGGTCACAATGGAAAACGTGTCAATTAGAAAGGTGTTTGCAGATGCAGTTCGATCAGGTGACAGTTATCGGCGGCGGTCTGGCGGGTTCGGAGTGCGCGATCCAGCTGGCAGATCGCGGTTTTGCCGTAAAGCTGTGCGAGATGCGCCCCCAGGTGAGCTCCCCGGCTCACCATACCGATCACCTGGCAGAGCTCGTCTGCTCGAATTCGTTTAAGTCGACCCGTCCGGATTCCGCGGCTGGTTTGCTGAAGGCCGAGCTTGAGCGCATGGGTTCAGTCCTGCTCGATTGCGCCCATCGCGCGGCTGTTCCCGCCGGCGGTGCCCTGGCGGTCGACCGCGTCAAGTTTTCCGAGCTTGTCGAGGCCGAGGTTGCCGCTCGTCCCAATATCGAGGTCGTGCACGGCGAGGTCACGCAGATTCCCGAGGGTCACGTGGTCATTGCCGCGGGCCCGCTGTGTTCACCGGCGCTGAGCGAAGAGGTTATGAAGCTCGTCGGTGGCGATGCCCTGGCATTCTTTGATGCGGCGGCGCCGATCGTCGATGCCTCCACGCTCGATATGGACGTGCTGTTCTCGCAGTCGCGCTACGAGGAGCAGGGGGGCGGCGACTATCTCAACGCTCCGCTCAATAAGGAGGAGTACGAGGCCTTTATCGAGGCGCTTACCACGGCCGACCGCGTGGTGCTCAAAGGCTTTGAGGGCGGCGATCTGTTCCAGGCTTGCCAGCCTGCCGAGGAAGTTGCGCGCACCGGCAAGGACGCCATTCGCTTTGGCGCCATGAAGCCCGTCGGCCTCACCGACCCACGTACCGGACGTCGCCCCTGGGCGGCGATTCAGCTGCGTGCCGAGAACAAGGAGAAGACCGCCTATAACCTAGTGGGCTTCCAGACCAACTTGACCTTTGGCGAGCAGAAGCGCGTCTTCCATATGGTGCCGGGCCTGGAGAACGCTGAGTTCTTCCGCTACGGTGTCATGCACCGCAATACCTTTGTCGACGCCCCGCATGTGCTCGATGGCACCTTTGCCGTGCCCGGTACCGGTGTGCGCCTGGCCGGTCAGATCACCGGCACCGAGGGGTACATGGAAGCCGTGGCGACAGGTCTGCTCGCGGCGCTCAACACCTATGCCGAGGCTATCGGTGCCGCGGGCGTCGAGTTGCCGCGTGTGGGCGCCCTGGGTGCGCTCGTGGGCTATGCGACCGATCCTGCCACCGTGGGCTATCAGCCCATGCATGTCAACTTTGGCCTGGTGCCGCCACTCGAGGATGGTAAGCGCCGCAGCAAGCGCGACCGCTACCAGGCCTATGCGGACCGTGCGCTCGAGGCCCTCGATGCCTACTTGGCCACGCGTTCCGACTTGTTTGGAGGCGACCGGTCATAGCCTTTGACCTGTACGACACCGTCGACTCGTTTATCGCCTATATCGCACGCGTCGAGGGGCTTTCTCCCAACACGGTGACGGCCTATGGCTCGAGGCTGGAGCGCTTCGCTGCCTGGTGCGAGCGCGAGGATATCGATGCTTTCGCTGCCGACGTGCGCACCATTCGTCGCTATCTTGCCGAGCTTTCGCGTGGGCAGGTGGCTCCCCGAACGCTTGCGGCGCACCTGTCGGCTATTCGATCTCTCTATCGCTGGATGGCTGCCGAGGGGATTGTCGAGGGCGATGCGGTCTCGGCGATCGCATCGCCCAAGCTGCCGCGTGACCTGCCGGGCGTCCTTACGACCCAGCAGGTCGAGGCGCTGCTCAAGACGCCTGATACCTCGACACCCGCGGGACTGCGCGATGCTGCGATGCTCGAGCTGCTCTATGCCTCGGGTGCCCGCATCTCAGAGCTTGCGGCGCTCAATGTGGAATCCATCTCATGGTCCGAGCGCACGCTGCGCCTGTGGGGCAAGGGAAGCAAGGAGCGCATCGTTCCTCTGTATCGTCGTGCGCTCGATGTGACGCGTCTCTATATTGAAGAGGGGAGGCCGGAGTTGCTCGCTCGGGCAAAGCGCCGCGACCTCGCTACCGGGCCGCATCCGCTGCTTATATCGGCGCGCGGCAATCGCATGAGCGCCGCGATGCTCCGGCGGCGGTTCCATACGCTGGCGACGCTCGCCGGCATTCCGGCCGACATCGCCCCGCATGCGATGCGCCATACCTTTGCGACCGACTTGCTCGAGGGCGGTGCGGACCTGCGCTCGGTTCAAGAGCTGTTAGGTCATGCGAGCCTGTCCACGACGCAGATCTACACGCATCTCACACCCGATCGGCTTAAGCGGGCTGTGGCTCAAGCCCATCCCCGCGGCGAATAGTGGCTGGGACGTCCCGCGCCGCACTCAGGTGTGTGGTTTTGATTGCGGGTTGGCAGGAAGAGGCATTCCTGCTATCATTCATCGGGTTGCTTCACGGCAACATGTTTTTATCACGCACGCGCGGCTACTTCATACCGTGGTGCCCGGGCTTTGGTAGCACATGTCCGGGTTGGTTTTGGAGGATGA
Organism: Collinsella aerofaciens; assembly: GCF_015670745.1. Lineage (GTDB taxonomy): Bacteria > Actinomycetota > Coriobacteriia > Coriobacteriales > Coriobacteriaceae > Collinsella > Collinsella aerofaciens_T. Next base: position 112,295 of record NZ_JADPCH010000003.1, read on the forward strand.
CCCCGCGCGGAGGCAAACCACAGGAGGTTTAACATGGCTACCAAGATTAATATCCGCACCCTGCTCGAGGCCGGCTGCCACTTCGGTCATCAGACCCGTCGCTGGAACCCCAAGATGAAGCCGTTCATCTTCGGTGAGCGCAACGGCATCTATATCCTTGACCTCAAGCAGACCATCCTCGACGCCGACCAGGCCTACACCTTCGTCAAGAACGTCGCCAAGGGTGGCAACGTGCTGTTCGTCGGCACCAAGAAGCAGGCTCAGGAGGCCGTCAAGAACGCTGCTGAGCGCGCCAACATGCCTTACATCAACCAGCGTTGGCTCGGCGGTATGCTGACCAACTTCGTCACCATCCGCTCCCGCATCAACCGCATGGAGGAGCTCGAGGCCATGGTCGAGGACGGCCGCATGGCTGTTCTGCCCAAGAAGGAGCAGGCTGTTCTCGGCAAGGAGCTCACTAAGCTCCAGACCAACCTCGGTGGCGCCCGCGACATGAAGGGTCTGCCCCAGGCTCTCTTCGTCATCGACACCAAGCGCGAGGAGAACGCCATCAAGGAGGCCCAGCGCCTGAACATCCCCGTCGTCGCCCTGATCGACACCAACTCCGATCCCGACGAGGTCGAGTACGGCATCCCCTGCAACGATGACGCTATCTCCGCTGTCACCCTTATGTGCGAGCTCATGGCTGACGCCTGCCTCGCTGGCTCCGGCAAGGAGCAGGTCTCCGAGGCCGAGATGGCCGCTGAGCCCAAGGTCGAGTAAATCAGTCTTAGTTAATTCTTTTTCATCTCTTTGAAAGGAACCACAATGGCCCAGATTACCGCCGCTATGGTCAAGCAGCTCCGCGAGATGACCGACTCCCCGATGATGGAGTGCAAGAAGGCTCTCGTCGAGGCTGACGGCGACATGGACGCCGCTGTCGACGTTCTGCGTAAGAACGGCCTTGCCAAGGCTGCCAAGAAGGCTGGCCGTGAGACCAACGAGGGCGCTGTCGCCGCGTTCGTCTCCGAGGATGGCAAGACCGGCGCTCTGCTCGAGCTCTCCTGCGAGACCGACTTCGTTGGCTCTAACGCCAAGTTCACCGGCTTTGCTTCCAAGGTCGCTGAGGTTGTCGCTACCACCGAGCCTGCTGACGTCGACGCTCTGCTCGAGAAGCCGATGGGCGAGGAGACCGTTTCCTCCGAGCTCACCGAGATGATTCACATCATGGGCGAGAACATGAAGATCTCCCGCTTCGCTGCCCGCAAGGCTGAGAACGGCGCGCTCGCTTCTTACATCCACATGGGTGGTAAGATCGGCGTCCTCGTCGAGTTCGCCTTCGAGAAGGCTGAGACCGCTCAGGCTGAATCCTTCAAGACCTTCGCTCACGACGTTGCCCTTCAGGTTGCCGCCGTCGCCCCGATCTGCGCTACCCGCGATCAGGTTCCGGCCGAGACCGTCGAGCACGAGAAGCAGATCTACATGGCTCAGGCTGCCGAGTCCGGTAAGCCCGAGGCTATCCAGGAGAAGATGGCTGTCGGCCGTCTTGAGAAGTTCTACAAGCAGTCCGTGCTCACCGAGCAGGAGTTCATTAAGGACAGCTCCCTCACCATCAAGAAGTACGCTGAGCAGGTCTCCAAGGAGCTCGGCGACACCATTACCGTCGTTGCCTTTGACCGTCTGGTCCGTGGCGAGTAAATAAGCTCTTGTAGCTGGTAATGAGCAGGCTGTGGGTTTTACTCACAGCCTGCTTTTTCATGGCTCTTATCAGAGCCTTTGATATCATATTGAGAGTCTAATTAAAGGAGGATCGCTTTGTCCGACATCCGATATAAACGCGTGCTTCTTAAGCTTTCCGGCGAAGCACTGATGGGCGACGGCCAATATGGCATCGACCCCAAGGTTACCGACCATCTTGCCAAGCAGGTCAAGGAGCTGCTCGCCGTTGGCCATGAGGTCGGCGTCGTTGTCGGCGGCGGTAATATTTTCCGCGGCATGGCCGGCGCTGCCGGTGGCATGGAGCGTGCTCAGGCCGACTACATGGGCATGCTGGCAACCGTTATGAACGCGCTCGCCCTGCAGGATGCCTTCGAGCATAACGATGTTCCCTGCCGCGTGATGAGCGCTATCCAGATGAACGAGATCTGCGAGCCCTATATTCGCCGTCGCGCCATCAACCATCTATCCAAGGGCAACGTCGTCATCTTCGCTGCCGGTTCGGGCAATCCGTACTTTACGACCGACACCGCCGCGGCTCTTCGTGCGTGCGAGATCGGCGCCGAGATTCTGATTAAAGCCACCAAGGTTGACGGCATCTACGACAAGGATCCCGTCAAGTGCGCCGATGCCGTCCGTTTTGACAGGATTACCTATCACGAGGTTCTCGTCCGCGGCCTGCAGGTTATGGATTCCACGGCTACGGCTCTGTGCCAGGATAACCGTATGCCGATTTTGGTCCTCAACATCGATGGCGAGGACACCGTCAAGCGCGCGCTTTCGGGTGAGCCCGTCGGCACGCTCGTCTATCAGGAGGATTAAGCATGACAGAGAACATCACCGCCCATATGGACAAGTCGCTCGAGTCCCTCAAGCATAACTTCTCCAAGGTTCGTACCGGCCGCGCCAATGCCAACATTCTGTCCGACATCACCGTCGATTATTACGGTGTTCCCACGCCGGTCACGCAGGTTGCTGCCGTCAAGACCCCCGAGGCCCACATGCTGCTCATCGAGCCGTGGGACAAGGCACTCATCAATGCTATCGTCAAGGCCATCGGCGCTTCCGATCTGGGTATTACCCCCAACTCCGATGGCACCGTCGTTCGTCTTCCGTTCCCGGCTCCCACCGAGGAGCGCCGTCGCGAGCTCGTCAAGGAGTGCCGCGAGTACGCCGAGCAGGCCAAGGTGTCTATCCGTAACATCCGTCGCGACTTCAACAACAAGCTCGAGCGCGATGAGGAGCTCACCGAGGACGATGTCCGTCGCGAGCAGGCCAAGGTCCAGAAGCACACTGATGAGTATGTCGCCAAGGTCGAGGAGCTTCTGAAGGAAAAAGAAGCCGAGGTCATGGAGATCTAAGGTGCAATACGACGAGCATAAACTGGTCGAGTACTTTGCCGACGCCCCTGCGGGCGTCGGTTTTTCCGACCTTGACCTCAATAACATTCCGCACCATATCTCGTGCATCATGGACGGCAACGGTCGTTGGGCCACGTCGCGCGGTCTTGCACGCACTGAGGGCCACAAGGCGGGTATTGTCTCCCTTCGCGAGATTATTACTGCCTGCGTGCGTCTGGGCGTCGACGTGCTTTCGGCCTATGCGTTTTCTACCGAAAACTGGAACCGCCCGCAGCATGAGGTCAACGTCTTGATGCACCTGTTTGCCAAGACGTTTATCGACGAGCTGCCGCTTCTGAAGCGCGAAAACGTGCGCGTTGTCTTTTTGGGTGATATTTCCGCGCTGCCCAAGAAGACCCGTGACGTTTTTGAACGCGGTCTTGCCGAGTGCGCCGATCACACCGGTATGACGCTGGCGCTTGCCGTCAACTACGGCGCGCGTGCCGAGATTACCCGCGCTGTCCGTCAAATCGCACTCGACACTGCCGCCGGTAAGATCGATCCTGCCGCAATTGATGACGACATGGTGGCCTCCCACCTCTATACCGCCGGTCTTCCCGATCCTGAGCTTGTGATTCGTACCTCTGGTGAGCTGCGCCTTTCGAACTATCTGCTGTGGCAGGTGGCTTATTCCGAGTTCTATGTCACCGATACCTATTGGCCTGACTTTGATCGTTGGGGCCTTGTCGACGCCATTTTGGCCTATCAGGGCCGTGACCGTAGGTTTGGTGGACTGAGCAAGACCGAGGAGGCTTAATCGTGTCCGATCGTCCCAAGGCATCTGCTCCCAAGACGCCTGCGCGCAAAGCTACCACTGTGGGAGCGCCTGCAGCGAAGAGCGGCACCGGTTCGTGGCTGGCGGGCTTTATTACCCGTGCCGCCGCTGGTATCGTCTACGCCGTTGTCTTTATCCTGTGCTTGGTTTTGGGTATCGTGCCCACGGCCATCTTTGTTTCCGTCATGAGCGGTCTGTGCTGCTATGAGTTTTTCCGTATGACAAGGCTCGATGGCAAGATGGCTAACGAGCGCATGGGTATCGCTGCCGCCGTGCTCTTTCCGCTGTCGGCGTTGGGCGATTCGATGCTGCTGAATGCCCTGCTTTTTGCCCTGATGCTCGCTGTGGGCATTTGGTATGTCTGGTCGCCGCGTACCCGCATATCCGATGTTGCCGTGACACTCATGGGTCCCATCTACACCGGTTTTATGCTGTCGGCTATCGTGCTGCTGCGCGATGCCGTGCCCGGTTTTGCCGGCGCCCTGCTTTCGGTGGGTGTTTGCGCGTCTCTCTGGGTCTCCGATTCGTTTGCCTATATCGTGGGTAGCCGTATCGGCAAACACAAGATGGTTCCCAAGATCTCTCCCAAAAAGAGCTGGGAGGGGTTTGTTGGCGGCATCCTGGGCTCGGTTTTGATTTGGCTCATCCTGTGGGCGACGCATTTCTTCAAGCTCAGCCTGCCCTATGCGCTGCTGTGCGGCGTGGTCGTGTCCATTCTGGGCGTTATCGGCGACCTTATCGAGTCGCGCATCAAGCGCGGTGTGGGCGTCAAGGATTCCGGCAACCTTATCCCGGGCCACGGCGGCATGCTCGATCGTAGCGATTCGCTTATCTTCGGCTGCATCACCGCGCAGCTGATGCTGATGATCGGAGGCGTGCTGTAATGTCATTCCAGACGACGTATGGCCCCGATGGACGCCTCCGTGTTGCCATCCTGGGTTGTACCGGCTCCATCGGCACCCAGGCGCTCGATGTGTGCCGCCAGCATGCCGATCGCCTGCAGGTGACGGCGCTGTCCGTTAACTCCAGCACCTCCGAGCTTGTTGCCGCTGCCCGCGAGTTCTCGGTTCCGGCGGTTGCCGTGGCCGATGTCGCTCATGGCGATGACGCCGTGCTGCAGGAGTTGCCCGAGGGAACGAAGCTTGGCCTTGGCGCGCAGGCGGTTTGCGAGCTCGCGCGTCGCGACGATGTCGACTGCGTGCTCGTTGCTATTGTGGGCGCCGCTGGTCTCGAGGCGAGCCATGCGGCCTTGACCTCAAATAAGCGTCTTGCCCTTGCCAACAAGGAGTCCCTCGTCGTCGGCGGCGACTTGCTTATGCCGTTGGCGCAACCGGGCCAGCTTATTCCAGTCGACTCTGAGCACTCCGCCATCTACCAGTGCTATCTGGGGGAGAACCCACGCGAGGCTCATTGTATTTGGCTCACCTGCTCGGGCGGTCCGTTCTTTGGCCGCACCCGCGACGAGCTCGACCGCGTGACGCGTGCCGATGCCCTCGCACATCCCACGTGGGCCATGGGTGCCAAGATCACCATCGACTCCGCCACCCTCATGAACAAGGGCCTGGAGCGCATTGAGGCCCTGCATCTGTTTAACTGCGACCTCGATTTCATTAACGTGGTCGTGCAGCGTCAGTCCAAGATTCACTCTATGGTCGAGTTCGCCGACGGCTCCGTGATGGCGCATCTCGGTGCTTCCGACATGCGTATTCCCATCCAGTTCGCGTTCTCGTATCCCGAGCGTTGGGATACCCCGGCGCCTCGTATCGATTTCCGCGAGCTGGGGCAGCTCACGTTTGATGCTGCCGACATGGATACATTCCGCTGTCTGGCACTGGCCGAACGTGCCGGCAAGACGGGTGGCACCATGCCGTGCGTGCTCAATGCCGCCAACGAGGTCGCCGTCGATGCCTTCCTGCACGATGGCTGCAGCTTTACCGATATCGATCGCATTGTGGAATCCTGCATGGATTCCCACGATATGCAGGCGGTCGATTCGTTTGAGCAGCTTCACGACATCGATGCATGGGCGCGTGAAAAGGCTGCGCAGGTGCTCGCCGCAACCCGTTCCTAACCCATAAGGATTGCTTTTTCGTTTTATGGATACTGTTCTGAGCGTTCTCTCATCGGTCTTTTGGGGCCTGCTGATGCTTTCCGTCCTCGTGTTTTTGCACGAGGGCGGCCACTTTTTGGCGGCGCGTGCCTGCGGCGTCCGTGTGACCGAGTTCTTTTTGGGCCTGCCTTGCCGCTTTGACATCCATTACACGTCGCGTCGCATTGGAACCAAGTTTGGCGTGACCCCGCTGCTGCTGGGTGGCTACGCTGCCATCTGCGGTATGGATCCGACCGACGTCTCGTGTGCCGATCGCGTGCTCGCGGCTATCTATCGTCATGGTCGCGTGACCGTGGCCGACCTTGCTGTCGAGCTCGAGCTATCCGAGGAGGTTGTGCTCGAGGCATGCGCCTTGCTCTTGGGTTGGGGCTCTATCGCGCCTTGGTATGAGGAAGGGGAGAAGCCCTCGCCGAGCTACTATCCCACCAAGTATCAGACGCTGCCGCGAGACGCGGCGGGTTACACCACCTTTGACGGCCGCCGTTTCGATCGAGAGCATGCGACTACCGAGGGCGATGTGTGGGAGCTGCCGTGCGGCGAAGCCGAGTTCCTTGCGCAAGAGCGTTCGCATACCTATCTGGGCCAGGGTTTTCTCAAGCGCGCCTTTATGCTGCTCGCGGGCATTCTCGTCAATATCCTGACGGGCTTTTTGCTGCTTATGAGCATCTACTCTATTGCGGGTGTCACCGTGCCGATGGATACCAACGTGATCGGTCAGGTTGACGAGGGGTCTATTGCCGCCAAGGCGGGTATCGAGGGCGGCGACGCGATCCTTTCGGTTGACGGAGTATCGTGCTCTACCTGGATGGACGTTTACGATGCCATCGGCAAGGCCGCCGGTAAGGACGATATCGCCATTGAGTATGAGCGCGACGGCAAGCAGCATTCGACCTCGGTTGCGCTCAAAGAGGACGAGCGCCTAGGTGTGTATGCCTCTACGCAGGTGGTCCGTTTAGACCCCATCACGTCGGCTCGCCTTTCGTTCTCCTGTGTCGTGCAGACAGCGGAGGGCGTGATGCGCCTGCTCCAGCCGCAGCATACGATGGAGATTCTCGATCAGTCTTCTTCGATCGTGGGCATTAGCGTTATGTCCTCACAGGCTGCTGCTGCCGGCCCTGCCACGTTCCTTTCGTTTGCCGCCCTCATTTCGTTCTCGCTTGGCTTTATGAACCTGCTGCCCATCCCACCACTCGATGGCGGCAAGCTGGTCATCGAGATCATTCAAAAGATTGCTGGCCGCGAGCTTCCGCTCAAGGTCCAGACGATTGTGAGCTATGTGGGCATCGCGCTCTTTGCGCTGCTGTTTGTCTATATGCTTCGTTCCGACGTCCTTCGATTTATCCTGTAGGGGAGTGTTTGGATTGTCTTTAACCCATCCTTTGCCGCGCGAGTTGACGCGCCCCGTGCATGTGGGCGGTGTGCAGATCGGTGGCGGCGCGCCGGTGGTGGTCCAATCCATGACCTGCACCGATACCGCTGATGCCCAGGCAACGCTTGCGCAAGTGTGCGCGTTGGCGCAGGCTGGCTGCGATATCGTGCGCGTGAGCGTGCCTACCGAGGCTGCGCTCGAGGGCTTTCGCACGATTTGTGCCGAGTCTCCGGTGCCGATTGTCGCTGATATTCACTTTAACCATAAGCTCGCCATTGGCGCTGTCAAGGCCGGCGCCTCCAAGCTGCGCATCAATCCCGGCAATATCGGCGATTGGGCCAAGGTTGACGCGGTGATCGATGCCGCGGGTGCCGCGGGCTGTGCGATTCGTATCGGCGTCAATGCCGGTTCGCTTGAGCAGGATATCGCTGAGCGCGACGACCTCACGCAGCCCGAAAAGCTCGTGATGTCGAGCGAGCGTTTCGTCAAGCACTTTGAGGACCGCGGCTTTAAGAACATTGTGCTTTCGGCCAAGGCCCATAGCGTGCAAACGACGCTCGATACCTATCGAGCCCTGTCGCGTGAGATTCCACACGTTCCGCTTCACCTGGGCGTGACGGAGGCGGGGACCAAGCTCCAGGGCACCATCAAGAGCTCTGTAGGCTTGGGTATCCTGCTGTCTGAGGGCATTGGTGACACCATGCGTGTGTCGCTCACAGCCGATCCGGTTGAGGAGCCGCCGGTTGCCTGGGGTATTCTGCAGTCGTTGGGCCTGCGTCGCCGTGGTCCCGAGATTGTCTCGTGCCCCACGTGCGCACGCTGCCAGGTTAACCTTATTCCCATTGCCGAGGAGGTTACCGAGCGGCTTAAGAACTACTCCGCGCCGCTTTCGATCGCTGTGATGGGATGTGCCGTTAATGGCCCCGGCGAGGCTTCTGATGCCGATCTGGGCGTTGCGTGCGGACGTGGTCAGGCCTTGCTCTTTTCGCATGGCCAGATCATTGGTAAAGTAGCTGAGGACCAAATTGTCGACGCGCTGATGGCCGAGGTCGACAAGCTTATTGAGGAGAAATAAATGACTCGAGCAATGTATATGTCTAAGCTTTATGCGCCGACGCTTAAAGAGGATCCGGCGGACGCTGAGCTCGCCAGCCACCGTCTGCTGCTCCGTGCCGGCATGATCCGCAAGGAGGCCGCCGGCCTGTATTCCTACCTGCCGCTTGCTTGGCGCTCGATTCGCAAGATCGAGAACATCGTGCGCGACGAGATGGACGCTGCTGGCGCCCAGGAGCTTATGATGCCTATCATGGTCGACGCCGAGTTGTGGCGCGAGTCCGGCCGCATCGACGCCTATGGCAAGGAGCTTGTGCGCTTTGACGACCGTCATGGTCGCGAGTTCGTCCTGGGCCCCACGCACGAGGAGACCGTTACGGCCCTGGTTCGCAATGAGCTGCGCTCCTACAAGCAGCTGCCCGTTAACCTCTACCACATCCAGGATAAGTTCCGCGACGAGTTCCGCCCCCGCTTTGGCCTGATGCGCGGTCGCGAGTTCATCATGAAGGACGCCTACAGCTTCTCCGCCACGCAGGAGAGCCTGCAGGAGGAGTACGACAAGATGAAGCAGGCCTACGCTAACATCTGCGAGCGCTGCTATATCAAGGCCCTGCCCGTTGTTGCCGACTCCGGTGAGATCGGTGGTGATACCTCCGTTGAGTACATGGCTTTGGCCGACGCCGGCGAGGCTTCGCTCGTCTACTGCGACGATTGCGGCTTTGCTGCCGATGACGAGGCGGCAAGCACCAAAGTCGTCGTGACCGAGGGTCCTGGTGACGGTACGCTCACCAAGGTTGAGACTCCGGGCATGGGCACCATTGAGGCTGTTGCTAAGTTCTTTGGGTTCCCCGAGAACGGCACGCGCAAGTCGCTGGCACTCATCGACGCCGAGGGCAAGCCGGTCGTGGCCATTGTTCCGGGCGATCACGAGCTCAACGATTGCAAGGCCGAGCACGTCTTTGGCAAGGGCTATCGCATGATGACCGACGAGGAGCTTCAGGCGAACGGTCTGCACAAGGGCTTTATCGGACCGGTTAACCTGCCCGAGGGCATTCGTCTGGTCTGCGACGAGAGCCTGCGCGAGTCCAAACAGTGGGCCTGTGGCGCCAACGAGGTCGACTATCACTTTACCGGTGCCTGCCCCGAGCGCGACTTTACCGTCGATGAGTGGGCCGATCTGGTCACCGTTGTCGCCGGCGACCCCTGCCCGCACTGCGGCAAGCCGCTCTCCGCTGCCCGCGGCATCGAGGTCTCTCAGGTCTTCCAGCTGGGCACCAAGTATTCCGAGTCCATGGGTGCCACCTTTATGGACGAGGACGGCAAGGAGAAGCCGCTCATCATGGGCTGCTACGGCGTTGGTGTGTCCCGCTCGCTCGCTGCCGTCGTGGAGCAGCACAACGACGAGCATGGCATCGTCTGGCCGGTCTCCGTTGCCCCGTTCGAGGTCGCGGTGATTCCGCTCGATCCCAAGAAGGAGGAGTGCGCTACCGTCTGCGAGCAGATCGTTGATGGCCTGTGCGCCGAGGGTATCGAGGTTGTCGTCGACGACCGCGACGAGCGTCCCGGCTTTAAGTTTGCCGACAACGACCTTATGGGCTTCCCGTATCAGGTCGTTCTGGGTAAGCGTGGCCTTAAGAATGGCACCGTTGAGCTCAAGGACCGTGCCACGGGTGAGCGCGAGGATGTGGCGATCGACGAGGTCGTCGCCAAGGTCGCCGAGCTTGTGAAGGCAGCACGCCGTTAATCGACGATTTCGCTTGTAGTTCGATATACGGGACGGCCCCGCATTTCTCCAGATCGGGGAGATGCGGGGCCGTCCTTTTAGATCGCGTCGAAAATGTTGGTGTAAGGGTGACGCCCTAGCGCCCGTTTAACGAAGAACGGCCTTCGTCCTAGAATCT
>NZ_JADPCH010000040.1 GCF_015670745.1 Collinsella aerofaciens
ATACACCGGATTCGCCAACGCGGATGTGCCGCTTTCGGCGCCTAGGCGCCCTCCTCCTTCCCGTCCTCACCGCCGATGGACACGTCCTTCAGGCGGTACGACCGGCCCGTTATCTTGATCATCGCGCAGTGGTGGCACAGCCTGTCGGCGACCGCCGAGGCCGTGACGTTGCTGCCGAACACGTCGCCCCACCTGCCGACCGGCACGTTGGTCGTGACGATCGTCGACCGCTTGAGCGCGTAGCGCCTGTTCACCAGCTGGAACAGCAGGTCGGCGCCCTCTTTCCCGATATCGAGGTAGCCCAGCTCGTCTATTATCAGCAGGCTGCAGTGCTCGTAGAACCGCATCCTGCGCGCCAGCGCCTCCTTCGCCGAGGCGTGCTTGAGGTCCTCGACCAGCCTCGAGCAGTCGGCGAAGTACACCTGCTTGCGGGCCATCACCGCCTCGTGGCCTATGGCTATCGACAGGTGGGTCTTGCCGACGCCCGGGCTGCCGACGAGCACGACGTTGTCGCCGCGGTCGACGAACTCGAGCGTGGCCAGCTGCTCGACCAGCCCGCGGGGCACGCTCGGCTGGAAACCCCAGTCGAAGTCGGCCAGCGTCTTTATGTAGGGGAAGTTGGCCATCCTCGTGCGGCGCTCGTCGTCGGCGCGCCGCTTGAGGGCTATCTGGGCGTCGGTGAGCTCGAGCATGGCGTCGACCAGGCTCTTCCTCCCGTCGGCGACGAGCCTGACGTACTCGGGCACCGACGACGCCATGCCCTCGAGCCCCAGCTCCTCGAGATTGGCCGCCAGGCGGTTGAGCGGGCTGGCCTGCACCGCGGCGCTCACAGCGAGCCCCCTATCGAGTCGAGCAGCCCGAGGTTGGCGGCGGCGGCCGCCTCGATGTCGCCGGCGGCGTCGCCGAACCAGCGCTTCCCGGCCATGGCCTCGGCGTAGTGCGCCGGGTCGTAGGCCGGCCCGCCCGCCACGTGCGTCGCCACCAGCTCGCCGCCGACGTAGCAGTCCATCGCGCCGCCGGGCATGCAGACGATGCGGGCGGGCCTGCCGATGCAGCGCCTGGGCACCGACATGGGCTCGCCGTGCGCGCTGACCAGCATCGTGGCCGGCACCCTGGCCACGCGCACCACGTCGCCCATCGCCTCCTCGAGGGCGCGGAGGTTGCCGACGGGCAGCAGCGCGTCCTTCTCCTCCATGAACAGCGCGGAGGGCGGCAGCCCCGTGGTCTCGTTGGGCTCGGAGTTGCTGGCGTCCTCGATCCGCGCGATGATCTCGTCGATGTCGTCCCAGCCGTCGAAGTCGCCCTGGTAGGCCGCGAGCCGCGACAGGAAGCGGTTCGACGACTCGACCTTGCCCTTGGTCTGGGGGCTGCGCGGGCGGCACAGCTTCAGCTCGAAGCCGGCGGCCTTGGCGAACTCGTATGCGCGCTGGACCTTGAGGCGCCTGCCGCCCTTGACCGTCACCAGGGCGGACATGTTGTCCGTGACCCACTCGCGGGGCACGCCGCCGAGCCTCGCGATCGTGGCGTACATGCATCTGACCAGGTCGTCGGTCGTCCTGGTCCCCGACCGGATGAATATGTGCCTGCGGGAATGGCCCAGCGTCGCCGCGAACGCGTTGAACTCGAACAGCTCGCCGTCGCGGTTCGCCATCCTGACCGACTCCTTCCAGTCGAACTGCAGCTGCAGCCCGGGCGGCGTCTCGAAGCGCGGGTGCGGTTCCGGGCCGACGGAGGCCCCGACGGCGATACCGTTCTTGCGCATGAACTGGGTGAAGGCGTTGTAGCCGGCCAGGTTCTCGCCGGGATACCTGTGCAGCAGCCACTCGTGGATGCCCTTCTTGGTGACCCCCGGCAGCTGCGCCTTGGCGGCCACCTCCTCGATGTGCGCGTCGAAGGAGCCCGCCCTGTCGGCGCGCCCGTCGCGGGGCCGGCCGCCCTCGGCCCTCCAGTACGCCGCCACGGTGTGCCTGTCCTTGCCGTAGCGCTTCGCTATGTCGCTGAAGTTGGGCTTTATGCCCGCTTCCCTGTACATGTCCAACTCTCCGATCAGGTTCTTCTCCGCCACGGCCGCTCCTCCCGAAAGCATCGTTCGCTTGTCGGTCGAAGCGTAAGCCCCGGCGTTGGTGGAAATGGTGAAAATGCGTTGGCGTGATCGGGGAAATTGCGTTGGCGGAATCGGCTAAAGTGCGATGGCGAAATTGGTTGTTTTTACAGTAGCGCTAACA
>NZ_JADPCH010000041.1 GCF_015670745.1 Collinsella aerofaciens
CCGCACTGATATCTTCTGAATTGAAGACGTCGATGGTGCACCCGTATACCATTGACGTCGACACCATCAGATGCGGACCGCGCGGTGACCCCACATTCCGCTGGCGCCCACAGGGCTGCCCTCGTTTCCTGACATGTCCCGCGCGGGCCGCGGCGAGCCGAGACCGCCGCATGACCTAATAGGAGCATGGAGCGATACCGCGGACCCGAACAACCGCATTCTATCGCGCCCCGTCAGTGTGCCGTCTGCCCGGTCCAGGCGAGCACGGAAAGAACGGAGCGAGGCATGCAAAACGAATCGACACCAGGCGCCCGCGGGCCGGTCTTCTGCGGGGTCGACACCCACGCCGACTCGCACTGGCTGTGCGTCCTGGACTGGAGGGGCCGCAAGGTCCTGTCCCGCCGGTTCCCCGCCGACGCGGCGGGCTACGAGGCGCTCGCCGGGGCGATCGCGGCGGCCGGGGAGCCGGCCTGCGTCGCGATGGAGGGGACGTCGTCCTACGGGGCGGGCCTCACCAGGCACCTCGCGTCGCTGGGGATGCCCGTGCGCGAGGCGCTCTCCCCGGCGAGGATGCAGAGGAGGCGCCCGGGGCAGGGAAAGTGCGACGAGGCGGACGCGGAGAGGGCCGCCCGCGCGGCGATGTCCGGCTCAAAGCTCGGGACCCCCAAGAGCCAGGACGGGTGGGTCGACGGGGTGCGCTGCATGCTTGCGGCGCGCTCCGGGGCGGTGAAGGCGCGGACCTCGGCGATCAACACCGCGAGGTCGCTGCTCACCACCGCCCCGGAGGGGCTCAGGTCGAGGTTCCGCGGGATGGCGGGGCCGAGGCTGATGGAGGAGCTCCCCTCCGTGCGCGCCGAGGGCGCGCTGGGCGCCGCGCTCGGCGCGCTGGCGGACCTGTGGGCGGCGGCGCGCGACGCGGCGCTCGACATGGAGCGCGCGATCGAGGCGTCCCTGGAGGAGAACTGCCCCGCTCTGCTGGCGATGTACGGGTGCGGGCCCGTGAGCGCGGCCAAGCTCGCGGTCGCGGCCGGGGACAACCCGGGCAGGCTGCGCTCCGAGGCGTCGTTCGCGGCGATATGCGGGGCCTGCCCCATCCCCGCCTCGAGCGGCAAGACCGTGAGGCACAGGCTCAACAGGGGCGGCGACCGGCAGGCGAACAGCGCGCTGCACGAGATCGCGAGGCAGAGGGTCATGCGCGACCCCGAGACCGCCGAGTACGCCGAGAGGGCCAGGGCGCGGGGGAAGAGCGACAGGGAGGTCATGAGGTGCCTCAAGCGCTACGTGGCCAGGGAGGCGTACCGGGCGCTGATGCGCCCGCACGAGATCAGGAGGCCCGAGGACGCCTCGGAGCTCGTGGCGGCCAGGCGCGCGGCGAGGGTCAGCCAGGTGAGGGCGGCGTCCATACTGGGCACCAGCGAGAAGTACATCTCGATGCTGGAGAGGGGCCAAAGGGAACTCAAGCCCATAAGGAGGGCCTACGAGGCATGGGTCGAGGCGGGACTTCCGCTCGATTGGGACAGGCAAGCCTTCGAGGCCGAGCGCAAAATGAATTCTAAAAAACACCTTGCCAAATAGGAGCGTCAGGACGCAAAGAGGCTCCGC
>NZ_JADPCH010000042.1 GCF_015670745.1 Collinsella aerofaciens
TTTTTATGCGTGTCGACTTGAGGGTGAAGCACGACATCGAGGCCAGGAAGGCGGCAATCGGGCTCTTCGAGCGAGGCCACGGCTCCGAGTCGGCGGCGAAGGCGCTGTCGGTCCCGCGCGACACCGTGAGACAATGGCTCTACGTATACCGGTCGTTCGGAAGCGAGGTGCTGCTATCCATGGACGGCAAGCAGGCCAGGTACACATATGAGCAGAAGGTCGCCGCCGCCTCGGCCGTGGTCGACGGCGGCATGAGCAAGCGGGACGCCATGGAGGCGTTCGGCGTCATGTCCCTGGCGCCGCTCAAGAGATGGTGCGCGCTCTACCGCGAGGGCGGCGCCGAGGCGCTCAGGCCCAAGCCCAAGGGCCGGCCGAGCGGTTCCAAGGCGAGGCCGCGCACGCGCGAGCAGGAGCTCGAGGAGCGCTGCCGAAGGCTCGAGACCGAGGTGGCCTACCTAAAAAAATTGCGTGCCCTGGTCGAGAGGGACGGACTCTGACCAGGGCGAAGGTCGAGGCCGTGGGCGCCCTGCGCGAAGAGGGGTACGGGCTGGGGTGCCTGCTGGAGTGCGCCGGCCTGGCGAGGTCGAGCTACTACTACGCGCTGTCGCACCCGAAGGCTCCCACCAGGCCCGAGCTCTGGGAGGCCGCCGCCGAGATATTCTCGCGCACCGCCAACGGGTGCGGCCACAGGCAGATCGCCATGTGCCTGCGCGCCGAGCAGGGCGTGCGCATAGCCTACAAGACCGTGCTGAAGATGATGCGCGAGATGGGCATCAGCTGCGGGATCCGCCGCGAGACCGACTACCACAGGTACAACTCGTACAGGGGCAAGGTCGGAAAGACCTTCGAGAACGTCATCGGGCGCGACTTCGCCGCCGACGGGCCGTGGGAAAAGATGGGCACCGACGTCACCGAGTTCAAGCAGCCCTGGGGCAAGGCCTACTTCGCGCCGGTCTACGACTTCGGCAGCAAGGAGATCGTCGCCTGGTCCACGTCGCTGCACCCCAACATGGCCCAGCAGCACGAGCTGCTCGACCAGCTCGTGTCCAAGAAGCCCAAGGGCTCCAGGCCGATCCTGCACTCGGACATGGGCTGGCAGTACCAGCAGGCCGGTTGGTGCAGGCGGCTGGAGGAGGCCGGCGTGGTGCAGAGCATGTCCCGGAAGGGCAACTGCATCGACAACGGCGCGACGGAGCAGGTGTTCGGCCACATCAAGGACGAGTTCTTCCGCGGAAGGACGTGGCCGGACTTCGAGTCCTTCAAGGCGGACCTCGACGACTTCGTGGTCCATTGGAACACGAGGAGGCGCCAGGTTAAACTGAAGGGACTGACCCCGGAGGAGTTCCGGAGCCAGTCCCTTGCGGCGT
>NZ_JADPCH010000043.1 GCF_015670745.1 Collinsella aerofaciens
TGGAGTGGGAAGGATAAACTGGACTTTCTTTTAAGGATCCTCAAGCGTATTGCCGCTCGTATTCCACTGGAGACATGTAGCCCAGGGTGGAATGCATGCGCACCCTATTGTAATAGAGCTCTATGTACTTGAAGATGTCCTGCTTGGCCTCGTCCCTCGTCCCATAGCTCCTCTCTTTCACCAATTCCCTTTTCAGCGTCTTGAAGAACGACTCGGCCACCGCGTTGTCCAGCGGCGTGCCGGGCCTTGATACCGACTGGACTATGCCATGCGAGTCCAGACACCGCTGGAAGGAACGGGAGGTGTACTGCGCGCCCCGATCGTCATGGAAGACGAGGCTGCCGTCATCTGGCGGACCCTCCCTGCCGACCGCCTGCTCCATCGCGTCGATCGCGACCTTCTCGGTGATGCGCTCGGACATCGACCAGCCCACGACCTTGCGGGAGAAGGCGTCTATCACGGCTGCGAGATAGAGCCACCCTTCTCTTGTGGGTATGTAGGTGATGTCGCCCACCCAAAGCCTGTTGCGCTCGCCCACGGTGAAAGCGCGCTCTACCAGGTTCAACCGAGGATCTCCCGGCTCGACCTTCTTCTGGATGCGGTGTTTTCGGGTCGCGCCCTTTCCGGCAAGTCCGAGCTTCTGCATGATGCGGAGCACGCGCTTCTCGCTCACGACGATGCCGCATTTTCGCAGTTCGCGGTTGATGCGCCGGTAGCCGTAACGGCCCTTGTGCCGCTCGAAGGCCTCGACGACGAAACCTTCGAGCGCCTCCCGCTCTATCTGGGCGTCGGACTTCTTCCGGCCGAGATACTCGTAGAAACCGGATTTCGAGACTTTCATCAGCCCGCATGCCTTCTTGATGGGGCCGATCTCGCCCCTATGCTCTTTGAGGAACTCGAACCTCACGCATGGTCTTGACTCAAGAAGGCCCGGAAATTTTTTAGTATCTCGTTCTCGCGCTCGAGCTCCTCGACCTTCTTCTTGAGCTTCACGATCTCGTAGTCCTTGTTGATCTTCGGGGAGCCGTTTCCGGGGAACGCGCCGTCTCCCATCTCCTCGTATTCGCGGGCCCATCTTCTCAGCGTCGAATCCTTTATGCCGAGTTCCTCCGATAGGCCTTTGACCGTCATTTCCCCGGACAGGACCACCTTTGCCGCCGAGACCTTGAACTGCCTGTCGTATCGCTTTCTTCTTTGGGCCATCTTGAACACCTTTCGCTCTTAACTAGGTGTCCAATTCATCATACCCACTCCA
>NZ_JADPCH010000044.1 GCF_015670745.1 Collinsella aerofaciens
ATGAAGGAAACCGAGAAGATCGAGATCATGCATTTCGACCAGGAGGGCTATCTCGAGGACGGCAAGGCGCTCTACGAGACCGGCAAGAAGATGACCGCGCTCGCCGACAAGGTCGCCGACGAGGGCTACGACGCCGTGTTCCTGATGGGCGTCGGCGGCACCTGGGACGAGCTCATGCAGCTCGAGTACCTCATGAACAAGTTCGGCGACCGCGACCTCGAGGTCTACCTGATCCACGCCGCCGAGTGGAACGCCATGGGCCACAAGCGCATGACCGAGAAGTCCGTCGTGCTCACCGCCTCCGAGTCCGGCACCACCCCCGAGGTCCTCGAGGCCGTCAAGAAGATGAAGGGCATGGGCGTGCGCGTCTACGCCATGACCAAGCCCGAGGGCCCCATCGGCCAGGCTGTGGGCGCCGAGAACTGCGTCGCCATGGCTTCTGACCATGGTTCGGGCGGCTGCGAGAAGGGCTACTACCTCGCCGACTGCTTCGGCCTGCGCCTGCTCAACCGCCGCGGCTGCTTCCCCAAGTTCGATCTGTTTATCGAGCAGACCAAGGATATCTGGAAGGACATGCTCGACATCCGCAAGCGCTTCGAGCCGCGCGCCGAGGAGCTCGCCAAGAAGTACGCCCTGGCCCCCTACACCATGTTCATCGGCTCCGGCGCCCTGTGGGGCGAGACCATCCTGTTCTCGATGTGCATCCTCGAGGAGATGCAGTGGAAGCGCACCCGCTACATCACCTCGGCCGACTTCTTCCACGGCACCCTCGAGCTCGTGGAGCCCGGCGTCCCGGTCTTCCTGTTCATGGGCGAGGACGAGAACCGCAAGCTCGACGAGCGCGTCCGCGCCTTCCTGACCCGCGGCGTGACCGGCGACACCGACATCAACATCATCGACACCGCCGAGTTCGCGATCCCCGGCCTTGACGACGAGTTCCGCGTCATCGTCTCCCCGTGGATTCTGACGGTGCTCGTGACCGACCGCCTGGCTCGCTACTACGAGACGGTCACCAAGCACAACCTCAA